>JBBQCC010000001.1:0-55634 GCA_038318285.1 Planctomycetota bacterium
CCTTTGGAATCCGCAGTCTGTCCGTGGTGATCGAGACCGTCCTCTTCGACCTCGACGGAACGCTGATCGACTCGATCGAGCTGATCCGGCGCTCGTACGAGCACACGCTACGTGTGCACTACGATCGTGAGCTGACGCGCGAGGACTGGCTGCTGGGCCTCGGTCGACCGCTGCGCTGGCAGTTCGCGCACTACACGCAGGACGAGCGCGAGATCGATGCGATGATCGCGACGTACCGTGCGTTCAACCTCGAGCACCACGACGCGATGGTCACGGGTTTTCCCGGCGCCGTGGACGCGGTGCGCGCCTTGAAGGAGCGTGGCGTCGCGCTCGCGATCGTGACCAGCAAGCTGAACGCCGGTGCGCGCAAGGGCCTCGCAATCGCCGGGTTTCAGGGCCTTTTCGACGTGATCGTCGGCGCGGACGACGTGCGCGAGCACAAGCCGGACCCGGCGCCGGTCGCGGCGGCGTTGGCGTTGCTCGGTCGCCCGGCGCACAGCGCGGTCATGGTGGGGGACTCGCCGCACGACCTCGCGTCGGGGCGCGCCGCGGGAGCGCGCACGGCCGCGGTCGCGTGGGGGCCGTTCGAGCGCGCCGAGCTCGAACGCGCGAGCCCGGATCACTGGTTGGAAGTGCCCGACGCGATCGCTGAGCTCGTCGCGACCGTCACGCGCTGAAGCACGCGCGCTCAGCGCGCTTTGGAGACGGCCTTCTTCTTCGTGGCCGGTTTCGACACCGTCTTCTTCGTGGCAGACGTCAGGGACGCGGACTTCTTCGCGGTCGCTTGCTTCATGCGTGCCTTCATCGAGCCCGCCTTCTTCGAGCCCGCACTCTTCGAGCCCACATTCTTCGCCGTCGCCTTGCGCGGCCCCTTCTCTCGCACAGCCTCCATCGCGGCCGTGCAGTTGGCCAGGTACGTCTTGGCCGGCAACTTCCGAATCAATTCACCGACGACATCGAGCGGCACGTCCTCGAGCTTCTTGAAGCGCACGCAGCATTTCCCCATGTCGAGCTTCTTGCCGGCCTTCGCCCACGCCGCGCGGAACCAGCGCGTCAGCGCGCTCTCGTCCTCGGGCTCGCAGGCGTAGAGACCCATGAGGTACAGTGCCATGTGATTCTTCTGCGAACCGAGGTGTGCGAACGGCAGCGGCTGCTTCGGATCGCAGTGATAGCCGTCCGGGAACACCGAGTGCGGCACGTAGTAGCCGATCATGCCGTACTGCATGCCCTCCTCGAACGTCGTGTCGAGGTTGTCGAGGATGACCTTGCGCACGGATTCGATTGCGGCGCGTCGGTCCGCGGGGAGCGAGGACAGGTAGGCGGCGACGGTCGTGGCCTTGGACTGCATGGACGGATTCTAGTGAAGAATCCTGCACCGCGTGGTGATGCGGCGAGCCAGACCTGCGCTGGCCCGAAGCGTCGGTTATCGTCCGCGCGATGTCCCCCCGTGCGAGCTGCGTCGTGGCGTCCTGCGCCGTCGTGTTCCTCCTCGTGGCGTGTTCCGGGACCTCGACGAGTCCGCAGCCGGTCCAGCCCGCGCCGTTGGCGAAGGCTCCCGCCGCTGTGGTCCGCGCAGTCGATCCGGCGGTCGCGAAGAACGCACAGCGCTTGGCCGAGACGGGATTCGGCGGAACACCGCCGCAGTGGATCTGGTCCTCGACCACTCCGGGCGAGCGCGAGGTCGTCGTGTTGCAGCGTACGTTCGACGTCCCGCGTCCGATCGCGCGTGCGACGCTGCGCGCTTCGGCCGACAACCACGTGCGCGTGTACTTGAACGGCGAGCTCGTCGCAGCGCACGACGAGTGGCGCAATGCCCTGGTCGAGGACGTCGGCGTGTACGTGCACCGAGGCGAGAATGTGCTCGCGCTCGTGGCGCAGAACGAGGGCGGTCCCGCGGGCGCCTGGGCTGAACTCGTCATCGAAGATCCCGCGGGCAAGCGCGTGCGCGTCGCGACGGACGGCAGTTGGCTGGCGGCGTCGCTGCCCGACGACGCGCGCTTCGACGCGACGAAGCCGACCGCGATCGCGAATGCGCGCACGGGCCCGGCGCATGCTTTCGGCACGTTCGGCGTCGGTCCTTGGCTCGGCGCGAGCAGCTCGGCGGAAAACACCGAAGTCGCCGCAGTCACGACATCCGCCGATGCTGGAGTCGGCCACGCGCTGGCCCCGGCCGCGATCCAAGTTCCGCCCGGATTCCGCGTCGAAATGGTGCACGAAGTGCCGCGGGCGAGCGAGGGCTCGTGGGTCAGCATGGCCGAGGACCCGCGCGGCCGCATCTACGTCAGCGACCAGCACGGACGCCTGTTCCGCGTGACACCGTCCGCGATCGGCGCCGACGCGAGCACGACGCGCGTCGAACCCGTCGCCGTGGACATCGGCAGCGCGCATGGACTGTGCTGGGCGTTCGATTCGCTCTATGTCGTCGTTTCCGAGCGCGATCCGGGCCGCGTCACCGGTCTGTACCGGCTGCGCGACACGGACGGCGACGACCAGCTCGACTCGTCCGAGATGCTGCGCGAGCTGCGCGGCAATGGCGAGCACGGTCCGCACGCCGTGCGTCTCGGGCCCGACGGAGCGCTGTGGATCGTCGCCGGGAACCACACGGACCTGCCCGATCCGCTGTTGAAGTCGCGTGTGCCGCGCACGTGGGCCGAGGACAACGCGCTGCCGCGCATCGACGATCCGGGCGGTCACGCCGTCGGTCGCATGGCGCCCGGCGGTTGGATCGCGCGTACGGACGAGAACGGCAAGGACTTCGAGCTCGTCACGTCCGGGTTCCGCAACGCGTACGACTTCGCGTTCGATCCGCTCGGCGAGGTGTTCACGTTCGACTCGGACATGGAGTGGGACGTCGGCGCGCCCTGGTACCGACCGACGCGCATCCTGCACGCGGTGAGCGGCGCCGACTTCGGCTGGCGCAACGGATCGACGAAGTGGCCCGCCGATTCGATCGACACGTGGCCGTCGGTCTGCGACATGGGCCGTGCGTCGCCGACGGGGGTCGAGTTCGGTACGCGCGCAAGATTCCCGCAGCGTTGGCGCGACGCGCTGTACGCCTGCGATTGGTCGTTCGGCACGATCTACGCCGTGCAACTCGAGGCCGACGGGGCCAGTTGGCGCGGGAAAGCCGAGGTGTTCGCGCGCGGCGAGCCGTTCCAGGTGACCGATGCGATGATCGCTCAGGACGGTGCCATGTACGTGACGACCGGCGGGCGTAACACGCGCTCGGCGATGTACCGCATCGTGTGGGCGGGCGCCGTCGACGAGCCTGCGCGCCCACCGGACCGACTGACCATCGTGCAAAAGCGCCGCCTGGAGTTGGAGCAACTGCACGTTCCGACGAAGCGCGCGTGGCAACAGCTCGAGAACATCGGCCTCGGGCTGATGAGCTCGGATCGCTTTCTGTCGGGCGCGGCGCGCGTCGCGTTGGAGTTCACGCCGGTCGACCAGTGGGGCTCGGTCCAAGCGCACTGCTCTTCGCGCGAGGCGCAACTGCAGTACGCCGTGGCGGCGCTTCATGTCGGCGGAGCGATGGGCAACTCCGTTCTGGAGTCCCTCGAACACATTGCCGGCAATGCCCAGAGGACCGATCCGCGGGTTGATGCGCTGCGTGTCGTGCAACTGGCGCTCACGCGTGCTGACCCGACCGCCGATTGGAAACAGGCCGTCGTGGAGCGCGTCAGTCTCGATCTCGGTCCGGGACGGGAGGGGCGCGAGGCGGCGATCGTCCTCGCCCGGCTCGGATCGCCGCCGGACAGCCGCGGCTGGCTGCTTCCGGAGCGTCTGCTCGAGCGCATCGACGCGAGCACGACGCAAGAAGACGCGATCCACTTCGCGTACTGCCTGCGCGTGGCGAAGGACGGCTGGACGCCTGCGCTGCGCGAGCGCTTCCTCGACTTCCTCGACGGTCGCGCCAAGACGTTCCAAGGCGGTGACAGCCTCACCAAGTACGTGACCCGCATCCGCGAGGACTTCGTCGTGCGCATTCCCGAACTCGATCGTGCCGCGCTCGCTGCTCGTCTCGACCCGCCGAAGGCCGCCAAAGCTGTCAGCACCGCGGCGGCCACATTCGTGCGGCGTTGGAGGCGCCCCGAGCTGGAGACGCTGCTCGCGTCGCCGCTGCACGACCGCTCGTTCGTGGCGGGAAAACAGGCCTTTTCGACGGCGACGTGCATCACGTGCCACCGCATCGGCGACACGGGCGGCGCGACGGGGCCGGACCTGACGTCCACCGCGGCGCGTTTCGGCATCGCGGACATGCTCGACGCGATCGTCGAGCCCTCGAAGACGATCTCGGACCAGTACCGCGACGTCGAGTTGCGCACGACGGAGGGCGACCTCTTCGTCGGACGCATCGAAGCCGAGCAGGGCGGCACGATCCGCTTGCGACGTACGCCCGGCGACGAGGTCGTCGAGATCGGGGACGCTGACGTGGAGATGCGCCGGCCTTACCCGCTGTCGCGCATGCCCAACGGTCTTCTCGACACGCTCGACGAAGACGGCGTGCTCGACCTGTTCGCCTACCTGCGATCGGGCGGAAACGCCGCGCATCCGGCGTTTCGGCACTGAGGGTCGACGCGTAGGCTCTGCGCATGGAAATGCTGGGAGTGGTCGCGTCGTGTGGGTTCGTGGTGTCGATCTCGCTGCTGGGCGGGACGCTGGGCGGGCTGGCGGGCGCGTTCTTGTCGAGCGCCGAGAAGCCTGTACAGGCGGCCGAGGCAACGCAGAGTCCGGAGGGTTACATCACGCGCACGATCGAGGGTTTCACGGTGCACGTGGAATCGTCGCTCGCTGATTCGAGCGACGAAACGGGGAGGGATGCGCTCGCGCTGCTGGCTGCGAAGCTGCTCGACGTGCGCCGCGCCGTTCCCGAGCACGCTCTGGCGAAATTGCGCGGCGTGCCCATCTGGCTCGACCGCACCGACGCGAAGTTCCCTTGCGCCGTGTACCACCCGTCGCGCGAGTGGCTGGCCGAGAACGGCTGCGATCCGCGCAAGGCGAAGGCCGTGCAGATCGCGAACGCACGCACGTTCCTGGAATGGTCGCGCGACCAACCGGCGATGGTGCTGCACGAGCTGGCGCACGCCTACCACGACCGCATGGCGCCGCCGGATCGCGATCGCGTCGCCGCTGCTCACGCGCGCGGTGTCGCGAGCGTCGCATACGACCACGTGCTGCGCGCGAGCGGCGCCGAGGAACGACACTACGCGCTGACGAACCCCGAGGAGTTCTTCGCCGAGGCGACCGAGGCGTACTTCGGCACGAACGATTTCTATCCCTTCGTGCGCGCGGAACTCGTGAGGCACGATGCCGAGACGGCGAGGCTCGTCGGCGAACTCTGGTTGCGCTGAAGAATCGAACGGGCCGTCGAACCGATCACTTCGGGCTCGCTGCGCTCCTACCGACGCGCTCGAGCGCGAGCGTGCGTCGCGCCAACTCGCTCGGTTTCACTTCTACCCAGGGCGTCTCCGCGCGCTCCGCGGCGCGCAACTGCCAGCCCTCCGCGTTGATCCCGAGCCACATCTGCGGGTCGGGCGGCACGTCTTCGAATCGCGCGATGCCCAGTGCATCGCTGATGGCCGACCATTCGCGCCAGGGCGCGATGATCGAGCCGACCTCGGGAATCGTCACGTTGGGCGACACGAACACCGTGGCGTCGGCGATCGGCTTGCCTTCGTCGCCCTGCACGAGGATCTCGACCCGACCCGTAGCGATCATGCGGACGATCAGCGCATCGAGGGCGGGCACGACCACGGTCTGGGGTCGCGAAGCGCCACGCCCGAACATTTCCAGCGCGCGCGCTTCGTCCTCGGGCGTGGCTCCCGGTGCCAGCGTGATGCCGGCTTCGGCCAGCGTGCGCGGCGGAATCAGCGCGGAAACACAACCGCGCGCCAGTGCGAACACATGACCCGATCCGGGCGGCAGTTCGTGAAAGACGAACGTGCCGTCGGAGGCCACGTCGGCTTCGAAGTCCTCGCCCAAGGTAGACGCGTTCGGGGACGCCGTGCTGCGGTGCAGCGACAACATCACGTGCCCGTCGACGATGGGTCGAGGGACCCACTCGTCGAGTTGTCCGCGCAAATCCAGGGCACCACGTAGCTCTACGGCAAGGTCGACGCGCTCGTTCGCGCGGACGTCGAACTCGACGAAATCGCTGTAAAGCAAGCGATCTTCTGCACTCTGGGGTCGATGCGTCACGCGCAGCACGTGGGCTCCCGGATTGATACGCGTCGTGACCATGCGCCCGTCCGATTCGCGCGTCCATGCGCTGCGGCCCAGCATCGCCTCGCGTTCGAGATCGATCGTCACGTCGTCCACGCGTCGGTTCGCGGACTCGAACCAAGCGAGTACGGACACCACGGCGCCGCGCGCGAGCACGATGCGGTGTTCACCCGGCTCCACGCGGAACGAACTCTCGCGATAGGGCACGAACTCCGGGTGCGTGACCTCGATGTCGATCGCGGTCGTCCGTCCATCGATGTCGGCCCAGGTCCAGCAGTCGAGGTGCGCCCGCCCGAACGCATCCGTCCGTGCCGTCAGGGCCTCGCCGCGGTATTGGAACCAGGATCCCGGCGCCGCGGCCGATCGCATGCCATCCACGCGAATGGACGCGTCGAACACGGGTTGGTCCGACTCGTCCACGACCACGAGTTCCATCGGGAGCTTGGCTTCGAGATCGGCGACTTCGGTGCTCGCCTCAGGATCGACTGCGGGTTCGGCGGGCGGCGTTTGGACTCTGTCCGATTCGATCGCAGCCTCGACAGTGCGCGCGTCCGGCGCGCGTACTGCGGAGAGTTGCACCGGAGCGGTCGGCGCGGCGGCCGGGCGGGCCGGTGCGGGATCCGGCGCACCGACGGCCTCGCGCGGTTCCCCGGCGAACAGACCGACGAGCACCGCAACCAGCGCGCACAGGACTAGGACGACCGGAATGACGAGCTTGGGGCGGAGCGACATGCAGCGACGTTACCCCTCTCGAATCGCACGGGTACACAGGCAAGACGTGGCCGGGGGAGTGGGGCCGGGCCACACCCTGCCGCAGTTCCAGCACCCGCGACTAGGCCGCTGCGTCGGCGCGACTTAGACTGTTCGCCCTCTTCGCCAGGCTGCGCCACGTCCGGCGCGCCAGCGGGAGCACACGAGGAGCATCGACCGTGAGAGACGTCGTCATCGCCAGCGCCTGCCGCACACCGATCGGCAAGTTCCAAGGGGCACTCACGAGCTTCAGCGCGCCGCAACTCGGCGCGCTCGCCATTCGCGAAGCGCTGCGCCGCGCGGGAGTCGCGCCCGACAAGGTCGACGAAGTGATCATGGGCAACGTGCTGACCGCGGGCCTGGGCCAGAACCCGGCGCGTCAGGCGGCGATCCACGGCGGCGTGCCGAACACGGTCGGCAGCTTCACCGTGAACAAGGTCTGCGGCTCGGGCCTCAAGTCCGTGATGCTCGCGGCGCAGGCGATCCGCGCGGGCGATGCCGAGATCATCGTCGCGGGCGGTCAGGAGAGCATGACGAACGCGCCGTACTTGATGCCGGAAGCGCGCGCCGGCGTGCGGCTCGGTCACGGCAAGTTGATCGACTCCATGGTGTGGGACGGCCTGTGGGACATCTTCAACGACTTCCACATGGGCAGCACGGGCGAGCTCGTCGCGCGCAAATACGAGATCAGCCGGCGTCAGCAGGACGAGTTCGCCGCGCAGAGTCACCAGAAGGCGGCGGCGGCAACGGCCGCGGGCAAGTTCGACGCGGAGAAATTCGCCGTGTCGATTCCGCAGCGCAAGGGCGAGCCGATCTCGTTCACGACGGACGAAACGGTGCGCGGCGACACGACGGCCGACTCGATCGCCAAGTTGAAGCCGGCGTTCGAAGCGACGGGCACCGTGACGGCAGCGAACGCGAGCTCGATCAACGACGGCGCTTCGGCGCTGGTGGTCATGAGCGCGGACGCGGCCAAGAAGCTCGGTGTGAAGCCGCTCGCGCGCATCACGGGCTACGCGACCGGCGGTTGCGCGCCGGAGTGGGTCATGATGGCGCCCGAGAAGTCGATCGGCGCGTGTGCGACGAAATTGGGCAAGAAGCCCGCTGATTTCGACCTGCACGAGATCAACGAGGCGTTCTCGGTCGCGGCCATCGCGCTGATGCGCGTGCTCGACCTGAATCCGGAGAAGGTCAACGTGAATGGCGGCGCGGTGGCGCTGGGTCACCCGATCGGCGCGTCGGGCGCGCGCGTGCTGACGACCTTGTTGCACGCGATGCAACAGCGCGACGCGAAGACGGGCATGGCGTCCTTGTGCCTCGGCGGCGGCAACGCGGTGTCGCTGTCGGTGGAGCGCGTTTGAGATGAGCGCTTCCAAGTGCACCTACCAACGCGTCGCCGTCGTCGGCGCGGGCACGATGGGTAACGGGATCGCGCAGACCTTCGCCAGCTTCGGCGCGGAGGTTCTGCTGGTCGACGTGAACGAGGATGGCCTCAAGAAGGGCGTCGCAGCGATCGAGGGATCCCTCGCGCGTTTCGTGAAGAAGGGGACACTACCTGAGGCTGACGCGCAGGCGATCCGTGCACGCGTGCGGCCCACGACGCGTCTCGAGGATGCGCGCGACGTGCAGCTGGCCGTCGAAGCCGTGTCCGAGCGCATCGACATCAAGCGCAAGGTGTTCACCGCGCTGGATGCACAGTGCCCGCCGACGACGATCCTGGCGACGAACACCAGTTCGATTTCGATCACCGAGATCGCCGCGGCGACGAAGCGCGCAGACCGCGTCATCGGCATGCACTTCATGAACCCCGTGCCGCTGATGAAGCTGGTCGAGCTGATCCGCGGACAAGAGACCAGTGACGACACGATGCGCGCGATTCACGCGTGCACCGAATCGCTCGACAAGACGCCGGTCGAAGCCAGCGACTACCCGGGCTTCGTGTCGAACCGCGTGCTGATGCCGATGATCAACGAGGCGGTGTTCTGCCTCATGGAAGGCGTCGCGACCCGCGAGGGCATCGACACCGTCATGAAGCTCGGCATGAACCACCCGATGGGTCCGCTCGCGCTGGCCGACTTGATCGGCCTCGACGTGTGCCTCGACATCCTCGAGGTCTTGCACGGCGGGCTCGGCGACGACAAATACCGTCCGTGCCCGCTGCTGCGCCGCTACGTCGCGGCTGGTCGGCTGGGCAAGAAGAGCGGCAAGGGTTTCTACGACTACCCGGCCAAGGCCTGAGAGAACGCAACACGATGGACTTCGCGCTCGACGAGGAACTCACGCTGGTTCGCGACATGGCTCGCGGCTTCGCGGAATCGGAACTGATGCCGCGTGCGACGAAGCACGATCGGCAGGGCTTCATCGACCCCGAAGTTTTCGCGGGGATGAAAGAGCTGGGCCTGTGGGGCCTCACGATCCCCGAGGAATACGGCGGTTCGGGCCTGGGCAACCAGGCGCTCGCGGTCGTGCTGGAGGAGGTCAACCGCGCATGCGCGTCGACCGGCGTCACGCTGTCCGTGCACAACAGCCTCGTGGGTGCGCCGCTGTGCAAGTTCGGCACGGACGCCCAGAAGAAGCAGTGGCTGCCGCGCCTCGCCTCGGGCGAGATCATTGGCGCTTACTGCTTGACCGAACCCAACGCCGGCTCCGACGCCGGTTCGCTGCGCACAACGGCGAAAGAGGACGGTGACGACTTCCTCGTCGACGGCACGAAGGTGTGGGTCACGAACGGCGGCTGGGCCGGGCTCTTCCTCGTGTACGTGCGCACCGAGGCCGGCACGTCGCGCGCACGCGGCGTCAGCGCGCTGCTGATCCCCGGCGACGCGCCCGGCATCACGGTGGGCAAGCCCGAGAAGAAATGCGGCATCCGCGGCAGCTCGACGACCGAGATCGAGTTCAGCGGCGTGCGCGTGCCCAAGTCGAACTTGGTCGGCACTTTGCACGAGGGATTCAAGGTCGCGATGGACACGCTCGACGGCGGTCGCATCGGCATTGCCAGCCAGGCGGTCGGCATCGGCCGCGCGTGCCTCGAGGCCGCGATCAAGTACAGCAAGGAACGCGAGCAGTTCGGCAAGGCGATCGGTCAGTTCCAGGCGATCCAGTGGAAGCTCGCCGACATGGCGACGCGCCTCGACGCCTCGCGCCTGCTCGTGCAAAAGGCCGCCTGGATGCGCGACCGCGGCGACCGCTGCTCGCAAGAAGCCGCCGAAGCCAAGATGTTCGCCAGCCAAACCGCCAACTTCTGCGCCGACGAATGCCTGCAGATCCACGGCGGCGCCGGCTACACCGACCATTTCATCGTCGAGCGCCTCTTCCGCGACGCCCGCATCACCGAGATCTACGAAGGCGCCACCGACATCCAACGGATCGTGATCGCCCGCGCCGTGACCACCTGAACTTCGCCACTCCGTGCCAGGCACACTTCGCCCACCAACCTGTGCCTGGCACACATCGACCACATTCGTTCGGGGGAAATGCGGAGTTGGCGCGGGCGAACGCTTTCCCCAGAATGAATGCTGGCGAAGTTAGCCAGGCACCGAGTGCAGCACATGGAGAGAATCGTCGCCCAGCCCGAGGATCCGGAGTTGCGCTGGCACCGGGAACGGGTGCTCGCGCGATTTCCTTGGTTGCGATCGCTGCGGAGTGTCTTGGTCGTGATCGCGGCTGTCATGGGTTGCACGTACTTGATCGTGCGGCTCCTCGCATGAGTGCTGCAGACGAACTTGCACGGCGTTTTCGCGCCGGGGATCGTGCTGCGCTCGCGCGTGCGATCTCGTGGGCGGAGAACGCGAACCCGGACTACGCTGAGTTCCTGCGTGCCGTCTACTCGTTGGTGGGACGCGCGTGGCGCACCGGCATCACGGGGCCGCCGGGTGCGGGCAAGAGCACGCTGGTCAACGAACTCGCGCTCGTGCTGCGTGCGCGTCAGCGCACGGTCGGCATCCTCGCGGTCGATCCGTCGAGTCCGATCAGTGGCGGCGCGTTGCTGGGCGATCGCATCCGCATGGAGGAGCGCACGAGCGATCCGGGCGTGTTCATCCGCTCGATGGCGAGCCGCGGCAGCCATGGCGGCTTGTCACGTGCCGCGGCCGACGCTTGCGACGTGCTCGATGCGTTCGGCATCGAGGAAGTGTTGCTCGAGACGGTCGGCGTCGGTCAAGCCGAGTACGACGTCGTCTCGGCGACGGACACCGTGCTCGTGGTGCTGTGCCCCGGCGCGGGCGACGGCATCCAAGCGATGAAGGCGGGCATCCTCGAGGTCGCCGACGTGCTCGTCGTGAACAAGGTCGACCTGCCCGGTTCCGATCGCTTGATGATGGACCTGGAGGAAGCGGCGCATGTCCGTCACGCCGGCACGGGTCGCTGGGTTCCGCCGGTCGTCGGATGCAGCGCCGGGAAATCGGAAGGCATCGACGGCGTGCTCGCTGCAATCGAGATCCATCGCGCGCACTTGGAGACTGTGGGGCTCGCCGCTGTGCGCGCGTCGAAACGCGTCGCGCACGTGCAGCGCGTGCTCGAAGCGCGCCTCGCCGACGCGTTGTGGGGACCGGGCGGCCAGCGCGAACAGGTGCGCGCGCAACTCGAATCGGGCCGCACGTCCTACGACGTCGTGGACGAGCTCTCGACGTCGCTGCTCGCGTCGCTGCGCACCCAGCCCTGAATCAGCGTGCTTGGTCGATGAGCGAGCCTGGCTCCTTTCTGGGTTGGCGTTTGGTTTCGCGGCTCGCCGATCGGATGTAGGCTGATCGGGGGCACAAAAACGCCCGCCACCGCTCCCGCGACTGCAACTGTTCCGGAGTCGATCATGAGCCCGCGTTCCTTCCTGACCGGCCTGGCGATCCTTGCCACAACCGTCGTCTCCCACGCCAGCGTCCTTGTCGTCGCGCCCAGCGGCGCGCCTTTCACCACGATCCAAGCCGCCGTCGATGCGGCCGTGGATGGCGATGTCGTGCTCGTGAGACCGGGGACGTACGGCGGGTTCACGCTGAACGCGAAGTCGCTAGCGCTCGTCTCCGACCCCGCAGGCGCGGCTCACATCGCTGGCGCCACGCAGATCACGAACGTCGGCGTGGGGCGGATCACGTCGCTGTCGGGTTTCGCAGTCAGCGCCGGCGATTTGATCGCGACGGACTGCGCCGGCTCGCTTCGCTTCGAAGCGCTGACGTCGGATTTGCCCAGCGTGTCTCAGACGACGTACGCACACGCGCTGCTGCTATCGGACTGTGCCGACGTCGCGATCCTGCGCTGCTTGCTGCAAGGCAGTCCTTCTCACGGCTCGTTCCCCAGCGATCCGGGTCAAGGCCTCGCGTTCAACGACTCGAACGTCGCGATCTACGACTCGAGCATCGTGGGCGGCAAGGGTTCGGACGCGCACTACATCGGCGTCGGTGGCAGTTCCCAGCCCCCGCTCTTCGGCGCGAAGGGTTGCGAAGTGGTCGGGTCGAGTCACCTCCTGCTCGCGGGGTCGACCATCACGGGCGGAGAGGGCGGCGGCGGTCTGCCCGGCATCTGCTTCCCCGGCCCGACGAACGGAGGGTCCGGCGCGGTTGGCGGGATCGGCCTCGACATGGAGCCGAGCGTGCAAGCCTTCGCGCGCGACTCGAGCGTGCAGGGTGGAGCGGGCGGCGCCGGCGGCAGCGGTGCTTCCGGTTGCGGCACGCTCCCTGGCGCAATGGGGTCGCAGGGTCAGGCTGTCGGCGGCATGTTGACGACGCTTCCCGGATCGCGGCGCGTGCTGACGTGCGCGACGCACGTGCGCGAGCTGAACACGCTGAACTTGACGCTCGAGGGTCAACCCGGCGATGTCGTCGTGCTGAACCTGGGCACGTCCGCGCGGTGGTTGCTCGACCTTCCGCTGGGCGGAGTTCGTCTCGTCGGCCTGACTTCGCGGCGAGTGAACCTCGGCGTGATTCCGGGCTCGGGCGTGCTGAATGTCGGCCTTCCGATCGGCGACCTGGGTGCGGGCGTGGAAGCGCGCACGTACCAGTTGCAGGCCTACTTCCGCGATCTTTCGGGCGCAACGCACGCAGGTAGCGGAGCGGTGCTCGTCGCGCTCGACGCGGCGTTCTGACGCGGGTCGGGTCCTCCCTCTCGCAGCCCGATCCGCGCCCCGCGACCTCCGCAAGGCGCGGAAGACTCGCGCGAGCCCGTATACTGCGGGTTGCGAGCATTCGGACGGACCGTGCGCGGTTCGTCCTCCGTTCGACCGGAGCCAAGAACCGCATGAGCCCTCAGGACGTACTCCGTACCGACGCCGCCGCGATCTGGCAGCGTGCCTTCGACAAGGCCGAGAAGCGCGACGCCGAGTTCACCACGGTGTCGGGCGTCGAGCTCGAACCGCTGTACGGGCCCGACGACGTCCAGCTCGACCCCGAGAACGATCTCGGCATGCCCGGTCAGTTCCCGTTCACGCGCGGCGTGCATCCGACGATGTACCGCGGGCGCCTGTGGACGATGCGTCAGTTCGCGGGCTTCGGCAGCGCAAAGCAGACGAACGAGCGGTTCAAGTACTTGCTCGCGCACGGCCAGACGGGGCTGTCGACCGCTTTCGACTTCCCGACGTTGATGGGCTACGACTCGGACCACGAGCGCAGTCGCGGCGAGGTCGGTCAGGTCGGCGTCGCGATCAGCTGCCTGCGCGACATGGAGACCCTGATGGACGGGATCCCCATGGCCGACGTGTCGACGTCGATGACGATCAACGGGCCCGCCCCCATCTTGTTGGCGTACTACATCGCGTGTGGCGAGCGGCAGGGCGTCGCGCCGGCGAAGCTGCGCGGCACGGTGCAGAACGACATCTTGAAGGAGTACCAGGCGCAGCACGCGTGGCTCGTTCCCGCCGAACCTGCTCTGCGGATGATCACGGACGTGATGGGCTACTGCGCGACGCATGTGCCGCAGTGGAACACGATCTCGATCAGCGGCTACCACATCCGCGAAGCGGGCTCGACAGCGGCGCAAGAGCTGGCGTTCACGCTGGCGAACGGCATGGAGTACGTGCGTCGTGGTGTGGCGGCCGGACTCGACATCGACGCGTTCGCGCCGCGATTGTCGTTCTTCTTCGACAGCCACATCGACTTTTTCGAAGAGATCGCCAAGTTCCGCGCGGCGCGCAGGATCTGGGCGCGGAAGATGCGCGACGAGTTCGGCGCGAAGGATCCGCGCTCGTGGATGCTGCGCTTTCACACGCAAACGGCTGGCGTGACGCTGACGGCGCAACAGCCCGAGAACAACATCGTGCGCACGGCCTACGAAGCGTTGGCCGCGGTGCTGGGCGGAACGCAGTCGCTGCACACGAACTCGATGGACGAGACGCTGTCGCTGCCGACCGAGAAAGCCGTCAAGATCGCGCTGCGCACGCAGCAGATCCTGGCCGAGGAGACCGAGGTTGCGCACGTCGCAGACCCGCTCGCCGGCAGCTACTTCGTCGAGGCGCAGACGAACCGCCTCGAAGCGGACGCCGAGCGCTACTTCGCCGAGATCGCCAAAAGAGGCGGCGTCGTCGCGGCGACAGAAGCCGGCTGGATCCAGCGCGAAATCCATCGTTCGGCCGTGCAGTACCAACGCGCGACCGAGCAGGACGAGAAGAAGATCGTCGGTGTGAACTGCTTCACGGAAGACGAAAGCGGCGGTCCGACGATCGAGATCCACAAGATCGACGCGGCCGTCGAGCGCGAGCAACACGAGCGGCTCGCGGACGTGCGCAAGAAGCGTGACGCCGCGAAGGCCAAGAGGGCCTTGGACGACGTGCGCGACGCGTGCGGCGGCAAGGACAACCTGCTCGAGCGCTTCGTGGCCGCCGCGCACGCCGAGTGCACGCTGGGCGAGATCACGGACGTGCTGCGCGCGAGCTTCGGCGAGTACCGCGAGCCGAAGATCCTGTGAAGCGATTCCTCCTCGCGCTCGTCCTCTCTGTCGTTGTCGGCGCGCTCGTTGCCCTCGGAATGTTTCCCTTGCTGCACGATTCGACCGGATTTCTCGCGGACAACCGCGCGGCGGTCGTCGGCGGAATCTGCGGCTTGGTCTCCGTCCTGGTCGTTCAGCACTTCGCAGCGCGATCGCAAGTGCTCGGGGTTCCGCGCATGGCAAAATCCACGAGCCCAGGACCCATGACTCCGCTGACGCCGAACCGCTGGGTGAAGATTGGGGCGCTAGCAATCCTGGCCGTGTTCGTAGCCGACGCCGTGCTCGGCGCTCTCCTGTTCACGAGCCACTTCTTCGCCGAGAACGTGCACCAGCGCATGATGTTCAAGGGCGCGTTCTTCTTCCTGCTTGGCGCCCTTGGTTTCACGGGATTGCTGCGCCTCTTTTTGCGATGGGGGCTCGTCGGCAGGGAAGTTGGGTCGAGGCCTTCGACGCCCGCAGCGCTTTGAGCGCGCAGTCTTCGTTCGCAGGCTCGGACGAGAAGCCCGCCGCGCCGAAAGACAAGCGTCCGCACGTTGTCATCCTCGGCGGCGGATTCGGCGGGTTGCGCGCCGCGCGCGAGCTGGCGAAGGCTGCCGTGCGCGTCACGCTGATCGATCGGCGCAATCACCACTTGTTCCAGCCGCTGCTGTACCAAGTGGCGACCGCGGCGCTGACGACCGCCGACATCGCATCGCCGCTGCGGCAGATCGTGCACGCGCAGGAGAACACGACCGTGCTGCTTGCGGACGCGCGCGCGATCGACGCAGACGGACGGCGCGTGGTGCTCGACAAGGGCGAGATCGCGTACGACTACCTCATCGTCGCGACGGGCGTCGAGACGAGTTGGTTCGGTCACCCTGAGTGGGCCGAGCACGCGCTCGCGTTGAAATCCGCCGACGACGCGCTGGCGATCCGCTCGCGCATCCTGCTGGCGTACGAAGCGGCCGAGCGCACGGACGATGCCGAGGAGCGCGCGCGACTCCTGACCTTCGTCGTGATCGGCGGTGGACCGACGGGCGTCGAACTGTCGGGCGCGCTGACCGAAATCGCGCGGCATACATTGGCTCGCAACTTCCGGCGCTTCGATCCGGCGACGACGCGCGTCGTGTTGATCGAGGGCGAACCGCGCCTGCTGTCGGCCTTCCCCGAGGAATTGTCGCAGCGCGCAGCCGAGATCCTGCAGCGCATGGGTGTCACGCTCCGACTCAAGACGCGCGTCACGGGGATCGACGAGCACGGCGCGCACATCGGCGACGAGTCGATTCGCGCGGCCACCGTCCTGTGGGCAGCGGGCGTGCACGTCACGTCGCTGACCGCGACGATCGGCGCGCCTCTCGATCGGCAAGGGCGACTGATCGTCGAAGCCGACCTCTCTGTTCCCGGACACCCCGAGATCCAAGTCGTCGGCGACGCGGCGCACGTGACGCTCGAGAAATCCTCCGAGCCCGGCGGCAAGGACGAGACCGTGCCCGGCATGTGTCCCGGCGCGATCCAGATGGGCGAGCACGCGGCGCAGAACATCGCGCGCGCCGTGCGCGGTCTGTCGACCCAACCCTTCCGATATCACGACAAGGGCTCGCTGGCCGCGATCGGTCGCTCCACGGCGGTAGCGTCCATCGGACGCGTGCGCACGGCCGGATTCTGGGCCTGGGTGCTGTGGGTCTTCGTCCACATCTTCTACTTGATCGGATTCCGCAACCGAATCGCCGTGCTGTTCGACTGGGGCTGGCTGTTCGCCACCCGTCAACGCGGGGCGCGCGTGATCGTCGGGAGCCCGCGCGAGCGGAGGTAGGGCTTCGTCCGCGACCCGATCTGGTGCAGTTGGCCGGATCCTACTGGTGAAAAGAGCGCCGTGCGTCAAAATGGCCCGGCCCCGATCTCGGCGTGCGCCGAGCGATCCAAAGATCCCGAGCCCCGAGCCACCATGACCTCGCAGAAGATCCGCGTGCTCGTCGCGAAGCCGGGCCTCGACGGCCACGACCGCGGCGCCAAGACCGTCGCTACCGTGCTGCGCGACCGCGGGATGGAAGTCATCTACACCGGTCTGCACCAGACGCCGGAGATGATCGCCGAAGCCGCCATGCAGGAGGACGTCGACGTGGTCGGCCTGTCGATCCTGTCCGGCGCGCACATGGAGCTGTTTCCGCGCGTGCGGGCCGAGCTCGAGAAGCGCGGCGTCGGTCACGTGTTGCTCGTCGGCGGCGGCATCATCCCGAACGACGACATGAAAAAGCTGGAAGCCCAGGGCTTCGCGAAGCTCTTCGGACCGGGCACGCGCACCGACGACATCGGCGTGTACATCGAGACCGAGATGGCGAAGCGCCGCGCCGCGAAGGTCTGAGGGAGATCCATGGCCGACCGCGAGATCCTGAACATCGACGAAGCCGCCGAGTTGCTCGGCGTGTCCGTGAAGACCTTCAACAAGGTCCTGCACTCCGAAGACCTGCCCGCACGCAAGATCGGTCGCGAGTGGAAGTTCTCGCGCGCCGCCCTGATCGCCTGGGTCGGCAGCGGTGAGAGTCGGCGGTTCTACAAGGAATCGAGCAGCGACTCCGCGAACGAAGAGATCACACCGGCGCCGCGACAGGCGCGGCTGCCAGAGAACGGTGCCGTGAACGGCCCGCGCGCTCGGCGCACGGCCGGCTGGCAGATCGAAGACTGAACGAACACAACATGCAGACGGAAGCAGAGACGCACTACACGCTGCCCGACATCCGGCACGCGTTCGACCTCACGCAGGATCAGCAGATGATCCGGGATACCGTGCGCGAGTTCGCGCAGTCCGAGGTTGCGCCGCTGGCGCACGAGATCGACGAGAACCACCGCTTTCCGATGGAGACGTGGCGGAAGATCGTCGACATGGGATTGCCGGGCATCCCGTTCCCCGAGGAATACGGCGGCAGCAACGGCGGGACGCTGGCGTACTGCATCGCGGTCGAGGAGATCAGCCGCGTGTGCGGCTCGACGGGGCTGACGCTCGCGGCGCACTGCTCGCTGGGCACGTACCCGATCTACAAGTGGGGCAGCGACAAGCTGCGCCAGATGTACGTGCCGAAGCTCGTCGCGGGCGAGTTCATGGGCGCGTACGGCTTGACGGAGCCGAACGCGGGCTCGGACTCGGGCGGGACGCAGACGACGGCGAAGCTGGTCGGCGACGAGTACGTGCTGAACGGCGCGAAGTGCTTCATCACGAACGCGAATCACGCCGGCACGTTCATCTGCACGGCGGTGACGCACCCGGAACTCGGTCCGAAGGGCATCAGCGCGTTCGTCGTGCCGCGCGAAACGCCCGGTTTCAGCATCGAAAAGGGCGAAGAGAAGCTCGGGATGCGCGGCAGTGACTGGGCCAGTCTCGTGTTCCAGGACGCACGGATTCCGCGAGACCACTTGCTCGGCCCCGAAGGGCAGGGCTTCACCACGTTCATGAAGACGCTGGAGGGCGGACGCATCTCGATCGGCGCGCTCAGCCTCGGGATCGCGCAGGGTGCGCTGGACGTCGCGACGAAGTACGCGCAGGAGCGTGAGGCGTTCGGGAAGAAGCTCGCCGACCAACAGGCGGTGCAGTTCAAGCTGGCGAACATGGCGCTCGACGTCGAGATCGCGCGCCACCTCGTCTACCACGCGGCGCGTTTGAAGGACGCCGACCAGGTCTACGGCCGCGACGCCGCGATGGCGAAGCTGCACGCTTCGGAGGCGGCGATGCGCTGCACGTACGACGCGATCCAGATCCACGGCGGGTACGGGTACTCACGCGAATACCCGGTCGAGCGCATGTGGCGCGACGCGAAGCTGTGCGTGATCGGCGAGGGCACGAGCGAGATCCAACGGATCATCATCGCGCGCAATTTGTTGCGCGGGGCACCGGGGCAGAGCTGATTCCACCGTTCGGCATGCGTCGGGCCGAGGCGCGCGCGGGGTCTACGTCACCTGACCGAACTTCGCGCTGAGCCGTCCGGTCCAGTCCTCGAGACGCTGCTGGCAGCCCGCGTACATCGCGTCGTGCACGAATTCGAGGCCGACGCGAACGGTCGGCGTGCCCTGCTTCGCGCCACGGACCTTCGCGCGCAGGCGCATCGTTCCGCCGGATCCGGGGAACGCGAGCAGCAGCCCAACTTCGCGCGCGATGACGATCGAGCGCGCGGACTCTACGTCCATGTGCGCGGCGAGGCCGTCGAGCGAGACGTCGCCGACGCGACCACGGCTCTTGCCGCCACCCCACGTCACTGTGACCGTCGCGGCGAGGTCGCTGCGCGGTTCGTAGCGGGGCGAGCGGCGCAGGCTGAACCAGCGGCGCCATTCAGGCGTGACCTGCGTGCGCAACTCGTCCTCGTCGACGAAATGTAGGCCATAGCGTGTCCCACCGCTTTGCAGCGGCTCCGCGCTGGCGACGAGCGCACGCAGCGAGAGGTCGGGCAGGCGCAGCGACGTGACCATCACCACGCCGATCTGTCCGACGCGAATGTTCGGGTCGGCTGCATAGCCGAAGCGCACGCCCGCGCCCGACCAACAGCAGTCCTCGACGATGCCGAAGAGACGCGTGCCGTCGGGTCGACGGATCTCCATCCGCACGGTTGGTCCGTGGACCATCACGACGCGGTGGAAGCGGCGTCGATCGCTCGCGCGCGGCATCGCGCCGGGCACGGTCGGTTCGCCGGCGAGTCGAATGAGTGACGAGCGGGGGAGGGGAATCGAACGGATGCGACCTTCGGGGAAGTTCATGGTCGATGTCAGGGATCGGCGATTCCAGGCCGGAACATGAACTTCGTTCCGTAAAGACGGGCAGCGGAGGTGCATGAGGGGCGGGGCCACAAGGACGAGCGAGTGCGCATGGAGGAGCGGGGCCGCAAAGACGAGCGAGTGCTCGCCGGACTTGCGCGCGCGGGCGCAACCCGGTCTCTTCGTGCGCGATGGCTCTCGCTCCCGCATCGATGGAACCGCCCGAGTGGCGCCCGCGCCGCGTGCAGGCAGGATCGTGGACGATCACCGCGCTGTCGGACGGATGGCTGCGACTCGACGGCGGATCGATGTGGGGCGTCGTACCGGCGGCGATGTGGCGCGCGTGGACGCCGCCGGCGGAGGACAACACGATCCTGCTCGCGTTGCGGCCGTTCTTGGCGCAGCGCGGCGAGGTAAACGTGCTGGTCGAACCGGGCGTGGGCGATCGCTGGTCGCCGAAGTTGGCGCGCATCTACGGGCTCGTGCGCACACCGACGTTGCGCGAATCCTTGCGTGCGGTCGGCGTCGAACCCGATGCGATCACGCACGTGATCGGCACGCACGCGCACTGGGATCACATCGGAGCGTGGGTTGAATCACGTGACGGCGGGGACGTCCCGACGTTTCCGCGCGCACGGCACTACTTGCCCGCGATCGAGCTGGAGGTCGCGCGCGCGGCGGACGCAGTGCGCGCAGCGAGCTATCGCGCCGAGGACGTCGAGCCGATCCGTCGTGCGGGGATCCTGACGACGCTGACCGGCTCGACCGAGATCCTGCCCGGCCTGCGCGTGCACGTGCTCGGCGGCCATTCGGACGGCGTGTCGGTCGTCACGTTCGACGAGGATCTCGACGACGGCGCGATCTTCTGGAGCGACGTCGTGCCGACCGCGCACCACGTGCAGCCGCCGTACATCATGGCCTACGATCTCGACGTCGCGCGCAGCTTCGCGGTCCGTTCGGAATGGCTCGCGCGCGCGGCGGAACGCGGCTGGACCGGCTGCTTCTACCACGACGTTGACCACGCGTTCGGTCGCGTGCGGCGCGAAGGGAAGCGCTACGCGGTCGAGGTCGTCGGCGAGTGATTCGGGTCAGCGGCCCAGCGCCGCGGCGCAGTTCGCACGAATGTGGTCATCCGGTGCCTGGCTAACTTCGCCGGTCATCCGGTGCCTGGCTAACTTCGCCAGCATTCGTTTCGGGGAGAAAGGGCGAATGTTGGCGAAGTTAGCCAGGCACCGGATGTAGGCATCGGATGTTCGCAGTCGACGTAGCAGTGCCAGGAACGATCGCGTCGCTTTCGCGTGCATCGGCGCTGGCCGGACGTGGATGGTCGTGGTCGTTCCTGGCACCGGACTCGTGTCACTGACCGAGCTTCGCGCGGCACTCGTCGAGCTTCTTGCGGTAGTCCGAGAGTCGCGTGCTCTGCGCGTCGAGCACGCGCTCGCCCATCGACACGGCTTCCTCGAGCAGCGGCAGTGCAGCCGGAGCTTCTCCGTTCGTGAGCAGCGACGACCCTGCGGCGTAGAGCGAGCCGGCAGTGTCCCTCGATCCACCCGGCGTACGTCGGCGATCCATCGCGACCGCCTCATCGAACTCGCGGCGCGCTTCATCCTTGCGTCCGAGCGCGTCGAGCGAGCGCGCGTGGTTCACCAAAGCGCGGGCGACGTCGTAGTGATCGCCCTTCCAGCAGCGGCGCGCCATCGCGAGCGCTTCAGCCAACCGCGCCTCGGCTGGCTCCAGCTGCTGCGCCTTCTGGTGAATCAACCCGAGCGAAGCGATCGCCGCAGCGACAGACGGATGATCGCCCGGGATGCCGCGCTGCATCATCGCCAGCGCTTCGGTCGAGGCGAGGATCGCCTCGTCGACGCGGCCGAGGTCCGCGAGCACGCGGGCGTGCCGGTTCTGCGCGCGTGCGATGTCGGGGTGATCCGTGCCGTAGAAGCGCGTCAGGACCTCGACGCCCTCGGCTAGCAGCGGCTCGGCGCCCGCGGTTCGATCGAGACCCTCGCGGATCGCCGCCGCGAGGTCGAGCGCGCGCGCCGTGTTCGGGTTCCCGCGCGGCACGAGACGGCGCCGCATCGCGACCAGCTCGTCGACCACGGGCTCAGCGTCGGTGTACTTCCCGGCGTCCTTCAGGGTGTTGACCAGGCCTTCGAGCCCCAGCGCGACCTCGGGATGATCGCCGGGGAACAGGCGCTGGCGCATCGCGAGCGAGGCGCGGGCCATTTCCTCCGACTCCGCGGGGTGGCCCATGATGCGGCGCACGTTCGCCACACCGCTCATCGCGCGCGCGACGTCGGGGTGATCACCCGCGAAGAGCGTGCGGTACATCGCCAGCGCGCGGTCCATCTGCGCTTCGGCGTCGGCGAGCCGTCCCGAACCGATGTACGTCTGCGCGATGTTGTAGAGCGCCATCGCGACCTCGGGATGCGCGTCGTACAGGCGGTCGTACATGGCCAGGGATCGCTCGAACAGCGGGAGCGCTTCGGTGCGGCGTCCGAGGTCGTCCACGACGCTCGCGAGGTTGTTCAGGTTCATCGCGAGCTCCGGGCTGTCCCCCGGCTGCAGGCGCTCGCGCATCGCAACGCTGCGCACGAGGAGCGGTTCGGCGGACTCCGGATGCCCGCGGTGGACGCGAACCATCGCCAGATTGTTCAGGGCGGTCGCGACCTCCTCGTCGTCGCCCGGATGCAGCTCCTCGAGGAGCGCGAGCCCGCGCTCGAACAGGGGCTCGGCGAGATCGGCGTGCCCGAGGTTCTGCTGGATCGTCGCGACGAGGTTCGTCGAACGCGCGACGTTGCGCACTTGATCGCCGGGCCGGCTCGCGTAGATCGCGAGCGCTTTCTCGGCCAGCGGCAGCGCATCGGTGAGGCGAGCATTGCGATAGAGCACGTCCGCGATCACCCCGCGGAGTGACGCTTCGATGTCGGGCTCGTCGCGGAACGCGCCCTCGTCGAGCTGTTTCACCGCCTGTTCCATGGCCTCTGCGACGGAGATGCCCTCTTTGCCGCCGTAGTTCGGATCGGCCGAGCGCAGCGCGTCGGTCACGAACGTCGCGGTCGCCTCGGCGCGATCGCGCGCTCTGCGCTCGGCCTCGGCGTTCGCTTCGGCCAGCGCCTGCTGACGACCCGCTTCGGCGCGCTGCTCGTCGGCGATGCGCCGCTGTTCGGCCTCGGCGCGCTGCGCCACCACGGCCGAATCGCGCTCGTGTCGTGCGACATTCGCCTGCCAAGCGAACGCGACGACGCCGACCAGCAGGGCCGCGGCCACGGCCGATCCGGCCAGGACGACCGTGCGGTTGCGTCGCGAGAACTTCCGGAGGCGATACAGCGCGCTGGGGGGCGCCGCGACGACCGCGTCACCGCTCAGGTAGCGCCGCAGGTCCTGCGCCAGACCGTGCGCCGATTCGTAGCGGCGCGCGCGGTCCTTCTCGAGCGCCTTCATCGCGATCCAGTCGAGTTCGCCGCGCACGAGCCCGCCGAGCCGCTTCGGTTCGATGCGCCGGCTCGCCGCGATGCCCGCCAGCGTGTCGACCGATTGGTCCAGGCGCGTCGAGGGCTTCGGCGGGTCGACTTCGCGGATCACGCGCTGGATCTCACTGAGAAACGCCTCGTTCAGCGTGTGCGCGTCGAACGGCGTCGTGCCCGTGAGCAGCTCGTACAGCACGACGCCCAGCGCGTACACATCCGTGCGTGTGTCGATGTCGAGCGAGCCACTGGCTTGCTCGGGGCTCATGTACTGGAGCGTGCCGATGATCTGCTGGTGTTCGGTGAACAGCGTCTTGTCGGTCAGCTTGTGCTGCGTCGCCTTGGCGATGCCGAAGTCGATGACCTTGGCCTGCGGGTGCCCGTCGACCGTCGCGACGAGGATGTTCGAGGGCTTCAGGTCGCGGTGGATGATGCCCTTCGAATGCGCGTGCTGGACCGCGTCGCAGACCTGCTCGAACAGCTCGATCCGCGCGTCGATCGTCAGGTGCTCCTCGTCGCAGTACGTCGTGATCGCGCGCCCCGCGACGTACTCCATCACGAAGTACGGGCGCCCCGTCTCCGTCGCGCCAGCGTCGATGACCCGCGCGATGTTCGGGTGGTCCATCAGCGCCAACGCCTGGCGCTCGACCTCGAAGCGCGCGACGACCTGCCGCGTGTCCATGCCCAGCTTGATGATCTTGAGCGCGACGGTGCGTGCGACGGGTTGTTGCTGCTCCGCCAGGAACACGACGCCGAAGCCGCCCTCGCCGATCTGGCGCACCAGCCGGTACGGACCGATCTGGGTGCCCGCCGTCTCCACGGTCAGGCCCTGCATGCCGAAGATCCGCGTCTGCCCAAGACTCGGGGCGGTGGGCGTGACGAGGAAGCGCACGTCGTCGCCGGCGGCGAGCAGCGCGTCGATGCGCGCTCGCAGGCTCGAATCCGTACCGCACTCGCGGGCGAGGAAGTCCGACCGTTTCTCGGGGGGGATTTCGGAGGCGCGGTCGAACAGTTCGCGCACGCGCTCGTGGCTGGGCTGGGTCATCGTTGGGGGTGAGGCGCTACCCGTTCTCGCTCTCGATCGCGTCCCGCAGCCAAGCTCGCGCGAACGCCCAATCGCGTTTCACGGTCGCTGGGGACGCTTCGAGAGCCAGCGCGGTCTCCTCGATGCTGAGGCCCGCGAAGTAGCGCAGTCGCACGACGGCCGCCGCTTTCGGGTCCACGCCCTCCAAGCGCACGATCATCTCGTCGAGGACCAGGAATCCGGCCGATTCCTCGGCCGAGGACGGATCTGGCAGCTGAGTCAGCTCGATCGCCGCCCGCCGCGCCGTCCCGCCGCCGCGCTGGTCGGCGGCCTTCGCGCGCGCGTGATCGATCAGGATGCGGCGCATCGCCTGTGCTGCGGCTGCGAAAAAGTGCGCGCGGTTCTGCCAAGGGATGTCGCGCGGACCGACGAGCCGCAAGTAGGCCTCGTGCACGAGCGCGGTCGCGTCCAGCGTGTGACCGACACGCTCTCCACGCAGTGCCGCCTGCGCCGCCGCGCGCAGGTCGGCGTACACCTCCGGCAGCAGCGCCGCGATGCGTTCGTCCGGACCCTGGCTGCCGTCCAGCAGCACATCGAGGGTTGCGCGCGACGGTTCGGGGTGCATCGCGAGATTATGCCTCGCCGCCCACGACCGCGATGGGAATGCGTGCCCCGGTGACCCTGGAATCTTCAGGTTCGTGAGCCGTGGGCGCCGGCGGGCGCGCTTCTCGGTTCAGCGTGCAGTCGCGACAGCCGGCGGGGTTCGCCGGACCGCGCTACGCCGGAACCCATCTCCCCGAACGACCATGATCCGATCGACCCGCTTTGCTCTCCCGTTCGTCTTGACGACCCTCGCGGCCTGCAGCGCGAACCCAGCCTCCATGTCCACCTTGACGGAGGGCGACGTGCGATCCATCCGTGCCGTCGACGAGGCCTGGGTCCAGCTCGCCATGGCCGGCAACTTCTCCGCGCTCGTCGAGCGTTGCTATACGCCCGATGCGATCCTGCTGCCGCCGAACGAGCCGGCTGCGCGCGGGCGTACCGCGATCGAAGCCTCGCTGCGCGCTTGGCCGATGATGACGGACGCGGCGATCGACGCCGCCGAGATCGTCGGGCGCGGCGACCTCGCCTACTCGACGGGCACATGGCAGGGGACGATGCACATAGAAGGCGTCGCACCGATCCAGGACAAGGGCAAGTTCGTGGTGATCTGGCGCAAGGACGCGGAGGGGGCGTGGCGCATGACGCGCGACTGCTTCAGCTCGGACCTGCCGGCGCCGACGAAGTGAGGTCGCCAGCAGTGCGCCCCGTCTGGCACACTAGGCGCGATGGAAGTCCGGCAGATCTTCGCGCACGAAATCGAGAGCGCATTCCCCGTCGTCGTCGAGTTGCGGACGCACCTCGACCTCGAGGAGTTCGTGAGCTCCGTGCAGCACCAATCCCAGCTCGGCTACGAACTGTGGGGCGCGTTCGAGGGTCGCACGATTCTCGGCGCCATCGGATTTCGCCCAGTACACAGCCTGTCACGCGGCGCGCACCTGTTCGTAGACGACCTCGTCGTCACCGAGAAGCAACGCACGCACGGGATCGGACGTGCGCTGATGGACTGCGCCGAGCGCGAAGCACGCCGCCACGGACTCGGCGCCGTGTACCTCGACAGCCGCGCGACGGCGCTCGCGTTTTACGCGAAGCTCGGCTACCAGCCGCACGCCGCGACGCTGGTGTGGAAGTCGCTGGCACGTTGACGGACTGACGGGCGGAAACCCCGGCCGAAGTTGCCCGACTCCGTACGGGGTTTTCGCACGCGCGCTGCCGCCCGCCCTAGCTCAAGCGTTTCCGCATTCCAGTCGATCCAGCGAGCACGTGCCGCGCTACCCGCGGCCGAAGGAGGCTTCGCGGTGCGCAACGTCTTGATCCTGGGTTCCGGTCGTTCGGGCACGAGCATGCTCGGCGGCACGTTTTCGCACGCCGGCTGGTTCGTCGGCGACGCGCCCTACGCCGGCCGCGAGGCGAACCCGAAGGGCTTCTACGAGTCCGCGGAGATCAACGGGATCAACGAGGACCTGCTCGCGGCGGTGACGCCCGCGAGCGAAGCGCTCGGCGCCTGGCAGCGTTGGCTCGCGCGACTGCCCGTCGAGGCGCAAGTGGCGCGCACGACACGTTCCGACGATCGCATCCGGCGCGCGGTCGCGCGCGCGCCGTTCGCCTACAAGGACCCGCGCTTCAGTTGGACGCTGCCCGCCTGGACACCGTTCGTCGGCGACGCGCTGCGCGTGTGTGTGTTCCGCCATCCGGCCGCGACGGCCGCATCGATCGTCAAGGAGTGCGGCGACGCCGAGTACCTGCGCAGCGTCGCGATGCACCGCGACCGCGCGCTCGCGATCTGGGCCGCGCAGTACGGGAACATCCTGCGCGAACTTTCGCGAACCGGCGAGTGGATGTTCCTTCACTTCGAACAGGTGCTCACCAGCGCGGGCCTCGACCGCATCGAGCGCGCGGTCGGCGCACCCGTGTCGCGCGAGTTCCCCGACGCCGCGCTGCGACGCTCGCTCGCGGGTGACGAACTCCAGGGCGACTTGGCCGACTTGTATGCCGAGCTCTGCGAGCGCGCGCAGTTTCGGATCGCGGATGCGACGCCGTGCACCTCGTCGCGAATCGCGGCGCCGGAGACTACGCCTGCGATCTCGATCCTCGTGGACGGTCGCCACTGCACGAGTCCTGCCTGGGACGAGTGGGAGATGCAGACCGCGGCCGCGGACACGTTCGAGGTCCTGTGGGCCGTCGAGCCCGGCGCGAACTTCTCCGAACGCGCCGGGCGGCGCACAGTCGAAGTGCGTGGCGGGCGGCCGCTCGCCGATGCGTTCGCGACGCTGGCACGCGAAGCTGCGGCGCCACGCGTCATCCTGCTCGACGGATCGCTCGTGCCGGACGCCGAGTTCGTGCAGCGGCACCTCGAGCATGCGCGCTCGGAATCGGGTGTCTTCGGCTCCGTCGCGCACGACGAGGCGAGCGCCTTGGGCCTGACGCTGACCGAGCTCGAGCGGCGCGAGCCGATACCGCGTTCGACGCTGGAACACGCCGCGTTTCCGCGCGATTGGGTCGAGTCTGGCTTCCTCGCCGACATCGACGAGTCGTGGCCCACCGCCGGTCACGCGCTCACGTGCATGGAGGACGCGCACCTCGTCGCGCGTCGCCGCGATCCCATCGAAGTGCGGGATTGGCTCGAGGAGGAGCGCCGCCGCGCCGCCGACGCCGTGTGCGCCGGTGTGTCTGGGATCGTGGAATTCGACGCTCCGCTCCTGCGGTTCGCGCAGGGCCTGACACGCGCGACGGCCGATGCGTTCGTCGTCGAGCGTCTGCCGATGCTCGCCGACATGGAGCGCGACCTCGCGCAGCTCGGCGCGCTCGACGTGCGTGTCGTGCGCAACTCGGGTGCTCCGCAAGCGCTACTGGCGCGGATGGTTCGCATCGCGTCGGATCTGCGTGACGTGGCGCACCGCGAGGGATTCCTGCGCGCGCTCGACGAGCTGGGCGCGGATTCCTGCGCGGAGCTCGTGGCGCAACGGCCCTGGCCGCTCGCCACGGAAGCACCGCGCCGCGTGCTGGCTTGGCCCGATTGGAGCGCGGACGAGCTCGAATCCCTGCTGTTCACGGTGCAGCGCGAATTGGAGGACGTCGGCGAGCGCGTGTGTCTGTGCTTGCGACACGACGGCGCGCACGACGGACCGCTCGAAGACGCGCTCGCGCGCTTGAATGCCGTCGGCGCATCGATGTGTGCGCCCGAGATCCAGCTGGAGGTCCTCGTCGTGGACGAGCCTCTCTCGCGCGCGGATCGGACGCGACTCGGTCGCGCGGTGGACCTGTGGATCGACCTGCCCTCGAGCGCCCAGAGCGAACGCACGGGTTTCCGTGCCGATCTGGGCGCTGTGGAGAGCCGTCCCGCTCTGCTGCGTGCGCGCACGAAGGCGGGCTAGCGCTGGCGCGCGTGTGAACGCGCGCCAGTCCAACGCACAGCGCAGAGTTTTGTTCCTCTTGCAACGGGCACCGACAACGGTCTCCTCGAGCGACGTCACGCAATCATCGCGATCCGCTTTCCCACCGTGCGAGCGCGTGGCACGCATCCTGCCCTGAGTCACTTCCCGCTGGGTCCGCGATCCTCGAGCCTCTCGCTCGGTGACGGACGTGCGCCCCCTTCACGGAAGCACTCTCATGACACAAACTCGTCCTGCCCCGAATCCGACCCCGAAGAAGCCTGTCGCGCAAAACAGCGCCCCGAACTCCACGGGACGCCTGGAACTCGACGAGAAGGCCATCGAGGCCTCGAAGAAGTCCCTCGACGACGGCGTGGTGACGCCCACGTACGGCCCGTGGCGCGACGACGTGGTGCGCCTGCTGAACGACGCGCTCGCGACCGAGATCACCTGTGTGCTGCGCTACCGCCGGCACTACTTCACGGTCGACGGCGTGGAGTCGCCGGCCATCAAGGCCGAGTTCCTCGTGCACGCCAACGAGGAGCTCGCGCATGCGGACGCGCTGGCCGAGCGCATCGTGCAACTCGGCGGTGAGCCCGACCTGAACCCCGCGACGCTCGGGGAACGCAGCCACGCCGACTACGACGAGTCGAGCTCCCTCAACGCGATGATCAAGTCGAACCTGATCGCCGAGCGGGTCGCGATCGAGACCTACCGCCAGATGATTCGCCTGATCGGCGACAAGGATCCGACGACGAAGGGCGTCTTGGAAAAGGTGCTCGCCGACGAGGAAGAGCACGCCGACGAGTTGAAGGACTGGCTGCACAAGTGACGCGTGCGGTCGATGCGAGCGGCCAAGCTGAGTGTCGGGCTCAGCCGCCCTTCTCTGCCACGCGCTCGAGCACCCGATGTTCGAGTTCGGCCCACTCGGGCATATCGCGCAGGGGGTCCAGCACGCGCTCGCTCTGCAGGTCGGCGACGTCGCTGTAGCCCGCGTCGACGGCCTGCGAGAAGGTCGCGAGTGCGCGCTGCAGGCAGCGATCGGCGACCGTGTCGCGGTCGGACTCTTCGATCTGATCCGCCTCGCGCACCGTCGCCGAAAGCATGAGCCACTTGCCCGTCAAGCGGCGCAGCGTGCGCCAGGCGACCGGGTACATGCTCTGCGCCTTCTCGAGTGCCTCGATCGCGCGCGGGAGCGAGCCGCTGCGCGCTTCGATCTCGCAGATGCCCAGCCACCATTCGCCCATGTACTGCGCGAACTGCGGGTTCTGCGGCTCGTTCGCGCGCACGGGCTCGAGGATCTCCATCGCGCGATGGAACAGCGCGATGCCCTCGGTCGGATCGGTCGGCCCGGTCATCCCGCCCAAGTTCGCGGTCGCGATCGCCCAGGTCGCGCGCGAGCGCAGCTCGTCGGGACGCGCCTTGCACAACGCCTCCTGGCTGTTCATCGCGTCCTTCATCAGCGCGATCGATTCGTCGTGGGTCTCCTCGTCGCCACCCAGCGCGCCCGCGAGGCTGGCACGGCAATCGTTCAGCGCCGTCGCGTACTCGGTGTTCGAGGGGAAGTCGCGCACGAGGCCCTCGAGGATCTCGAGCGCACGTCGGAAGTGGGGGATCGATCCGCGCCGGTCGGTGAGACGCCACGTCGTCGAACCCAGGTTGATCAGTGCGTCGCCCAGCGCCGAGCGCGCTGTACTGGAGAGCGGGTCGAGCTCGAGAGAGCGTGTCTCGACGCTCACGGCTTCCTCGAGCACGGGCAGCGCCTCGTCGGGCTGGCCGCCTTCGATCAGTTGGTAGCTGAGGCTGCACAGGCTGGCGCCCAACATGAGCAGCGAGTGCGCATCGTTCGTGCGCTCCGCCTCGCGGCGAGCGAGTTCGACGCCTTCGCGCTGGCGCTTCAGGCTCTCTTCCGTGCGTCCGAGGATGAACAGCGTCGTGGCCGAGTGCGTCATCGCGTTGCGGAGCAGGCTCGTTCGCTCGCTCTCGCGCGCAGGACCGAGGTCCGCCTTCTCGATGCGGCGCACCGCTTCCTCCGTGTCTGCGAGCGAGTCCTCGTTGTGGCCGAGCTTGCGCAGAACCTGTGCGCGTCGCATGTGCGCGAGACCCGTCTGCCAGTCGAGCTCGCCCGGCCGCAGTTCGCTCGGATCGGCGGCTTCGAGCGCGTCCACGGCTTCGCCCAGCAGTGTGAGTGCTTCTTCGTTGCGACCCATCTGACGACGAATCTCACCGACGCGCGCGCGCGCGATCGCGACGCGCGCGCTGTTCATTTCCTGGCCTTCCCCGATGCGCATCAGGTCTTCGTTCAGCGTCAGCGCGTCACCGAGGATCTTCGCGCGCAGGTCTTCCATTCCGGGCACGTTGTCCAGGTCGCGGTCCCCGACGCGCGAGAGCAGGTCCTCGATGGACTGCGCAGCGACATCGAGGCTGGATCGTGCGCGGTCGCGCTGCGCGCGCGCGTCGTCGAGCGCAGCACGGATCTCGGCGTTCGCAGCGCGCTGCTGGATCCACAGGACGGTCGGTACGCCGAGCAGCAGGAGGAGCGCGAGCGCGATCACTGCCGCGTGCGCTGGGCGTCTTTGCGCGAAGCGCGCCGCGCGGAGCAACGGGCCCGCCGGTCGAGCCTCGATCGGGCGGTGCTCCAGGACGCGCGTCAGGTCGGCGGCCAGCGCTGCCGCGCCGTCGTAACGACGCGACGGCTCGCGATCCATGGCCGTGAGGCACACGACCGCGAGGTCTCGCGGAATCGTCGGATTCAGCCGCCGCGGCGGAATTGCGCGCCCTTCGTCGATCTTCTGCAGCATCGCCGCCGTGTTGTCGGCCGCGTAGGGCAGGGCATGCGTGAGCAGCTCGTACAGCGAAGCACCCAGCGAGTAGACGTCGCTGCGCGCTCCGCTCGAAGCGGTGCCGCCGGCCACGATCTCGGGCGGCATGTACGGCATGGACCCGAGGTGCGAGCCCGATTGCGTGAGGCGTTTCGCGCCCTGGTTCGACGACAGCCCGAAGTCGACGATCATCACGCGGCCCGTGCGCGTGATCATCACGTTGCTGGGCTTCATGTCGCGGTGCAGGACGCCGCGACGGTGCGCGTGTTCGAGCGCTTCGGCGACCTCGCGCACGATGCGGGCGATGCACTCGCACCACGTGCCGTCGTACAGCGGGGACGAGCCCTCGCCGGGAAGTTGCGCGAGCAGATCGGCGCCGCTCAGCGTCGCGATGTCACGACTGCCGAGCTTCTCCAGCACGTCGCCCAGCGATGCACCGGCGACGAGTTCCATCGCGAAGTACGGGATGCCGCGTTCCTCGCCGACGACGTACACGGGCACGATGCCGGGGTGCTGCAACCGCGCCGTGGCCTCGACTTCGCGCCGGAAACGATCGCGCGCGCCCTCGAAGTACATGTGCTCGGGACGGATCAGCTTGAGCGCCACTTCGCGATCGAGCGACGTCTGACGCGCGCGGTAGACCACGCCCATCCCGCCCGAACCGAGTCGCGAGATCAGCTCGAAATCACCGAGTCGATCGGGGAAGTCCGCGCCGCTGCCGGTCGCGCTCGCCTTCGATCCGAAGCCACCGATCAGTCCCGCCGCGCGCAGCGTGCGGATGCGGCTCTGCAGCGAGGCCGCGAGTTCGGGATGCGCCGCGCACAGCGCGTCGACGGCCACGTCGCCTTCGGACTCCATGCGGTCGAGGCACTCGACGACGAGCGCTTCGACGTCAGATGAGGAGAGGCTCATGCGGTTCGGTTCCTCGGCGGGTGCTCCGGCGGTGCTAGCATCCGTGCAGGCAGACGCCGATCCCGATGCCCGACGATAGCGCAGAACTCGCAGAGCAGGCAGCTCGCGGTGACGCGGGTGCGATGCAATCGCTGCTCGAGCAACACCTGGACGGCTTGCGCGCATTCGTACGGCTGCGCACCGGCCCCGAACTGCGTCGGCGCGAATCCTCCTCGGACCTGGTGCAGTCCGTGTGCCGCGAGATCCTCGAGCAAGCGCACCGCTTCCAGTACCCGAGCGAGTCCGCGTTCCGCCGCTGGCTGTACACGACGGCGCTGCGCAAGATCTCCGACCGCGCCGAGCACTGGCGCGCGCAGAAGCGCGACGTCGGCCGCGAACAGGCGTTCCCGTCGCAAGGCGGCGAGGCCGGGTTGATGCGGCGCTACGCCTCGTTCTCGAGCCCCAGTCAACACGCGATGTTGCGCGAGGAAGTTGAGCGCGTCGAACGTGCGTTCGAGCAGCTCTCGGAGGAACAGCGCGAGGTCATCACACTCGCCCACGTCGCCGGGCAGTCGCGGGCCGAGATCGCCGAGCACATGGGGCGCACGGAAGGGGCCGTGCGCGTGCTGCTGCACCGTTCGCTGGCGCGGCTCGCGGAGATCCTGGAAACGCCGCGAACATGAGGGTGCGGGTTCCGTCGGCCCGCGCTAGCCTGAGGCTCACGCCCGAACATCCCTCGGGCTCGCACGGTCCCTTCCCGGCCCTTCCCATGAACCTTCGCCTCGCTGGCGCGCTGATCGCGGCGTGCCTCCTCGTTCCCTCGTTCGCTCGCGCGGACACGATCTGCTACTCGGAGACTTTTCTGAGTTCCACGACGGACTGGAAGCAGTACGCCAGTGTCCAGCAGTTCAACCCGAACCTGGGGACGCTGCTCGCCATCCAGATCCGCGTGGATTGCACGATGGTCGCGTCGTACCGCGTCGAGAGCCTGGACGCGGCTCCGGCGGCAACGGCGGCGGACATGGCCTTCCATTGGGGGCTGAACGATTACTCGGCCACGACCGTCCTCTTCGGTGCGGCCGGCGCCACGTTCCACGAGGTGTTCACCGCGTTCGATGGCGTGATCGACTTCGCCGGGACTTCCGGTGCCGTGCACCGAAACCTCACGTTCGTGGATTCGATGCAGTACACGCCCGCGCTGACACCGCTGAGCATCGCTGCGTTCGTCGGCGTGGGTTCGACCGGATTCAGCCTGTTCGCCACTTCGGCCACGAGCATCACCGGACCAGCGAACCTCATCTCGCAGTTCACGACGTCGGCCAGCATGACGATCGAGACCTGCTACACGTACGCGATCGACTGCAACCACAACGGGGTCCCCGACGACGTGGACCTGATGATGGGCGCGCCGGATCAGTACGGCCCCGGCACCTGCATGCCCGACGGCGTCCTCGACGCGTGCCAGCCCGAACCGGACTGCGACGCGGACGGTCTCCCGAACCGCTGCAACATCCTGCAGGGCGAGCCCGATCTCTACGGGCCGACCGCCTGCCTACCCGACGGCACGCCGGACAAGTGTCAGTTCATGCCGGACTGCGATGGCGACGGCCTGCCCGACGTGTGCGAGCCCGACACGAACGGCAACGGCATCCCGGACGACTGCGACGTCTGAACCTTCGCCGCGGAACCTCGACGCGAGCACTTGCTCTCCACGAGAAGTTCAGCTGCCGGCCGCCGCCAGCACTTCGTGCGCGATCGCGACGTGGTGTCGCGAGTGCACGCTGCCGAACCGCGCCCACTGGGCCAGGTCGAGCGGCCCGAGCATCTGGTGGGGGACGAACAGCACCGCGCGCTCGGCCTGCGGGTCGAAGCCGCTGCGAAACGCGGCCAGGTCGTCGACGAACTGCGCGGCCCACGATCGGGTCGTGGCCGGGTCCACGTCGGAAGGCGGTACGACCATGCGCGGCGACTTCGCCTGCCCGCGCGGCAGCGTGCCGGCGGCCAGGAAGGCCAGCGCGCGCTCGTCCTGCGCGGCGTCGGCGACGACCAGGAGGCCGGCCCCACGCGCGAGGTTCCCGAGGTTGCGCAGGATCAGCTCGTTCGCGAGCGTCGCGTGGCTCGCGTGTTCGAGAGCCGACCAACCGGAGATCGTCGGCGCGCGAGCGCTCAGCGCGCGATCGTCGAGCGCGAGCAGGCGGACGATCTCTCCCGCCGCCGCGGTAAATGCATCGAGTTCTGCACCGGCATCGAATCGTGACATGTCCGCGCGAGAGTACGGTAGTCTGGTCGCGGCCGCACGATGCGCATCGTCTCCCTGTGCCCCAGCCTGACCGAGCTCGTCTTCGCCCTCGGGCGTGGTGACGAGTTGGTCGGAGTCACCGAGTGGTGCGTGCACCCCGAGGCCGGCGTCGCACGCGTCGAGAAGGTCGGCGGGACGAAGACGCCCGACGTCGCACGCATCGTCGCTCTGGCACCTGACCTCGTGCTGATGAACGAGGAGGAGAACCGGCGCGAGGACGCGGAGGCGCTGCGCGCGGCGGGCCTCGAGTGCCACGTCTCGATGCCGCGTGATGCCGCGGAGACGGCGGACATGGTGCGTTCGATCGCGACGGCAATCGAGCGCCCGAAAGAGGGCGCGGCGATCGCACTCGACATCGAACGCCGAGTCGTCGAGGCTCGGCTCAAGGCCGACGGGAAGCCGCGCGTGCGCTTCGCGTACTTGATCTGGCGCAAGCCGTTCATGGCCGTGAACGGTGACACGTACGCCAGCTCGTTGCTCGAGCTGGCCGGCGGCGAGAACGTCTTCCACGATCGCGCGGATCGCTATCCGCTCGTCACTGCGGAGGAACTTGCCGCAGCCGCGCCCGATGCGATCCTCCTGTGCACGGAGCCATTCCCGTTCCAGGAGCGTCACGCCGACGAGTTGGCGACGTTGACCGGGCTCGCGCGCCATCGCTTCGAGATCGTGGACGGCGAATACCTGTCGTGGCACGGCTCGCGCACACCGGCGGGCGTCGACTACGCGGCGTCGCGCATCGAAGCGGCGCGCACGTCGATCGGCGCGGTCTGAGCGTCCGCGGCGCCGCGGATCAGCGCGGCTTGTAGCGCCAGACGATGTCCTTCGCGTCGTCGGTGCCGCCGTCGTCCACACCGTCGGGTCCGACGGACCACAAGATCACGAGCCCGCCGTCGTTGAACCCGCAGCGGATCGGCTTGCCGTCGAAGGGGTCGCTCGTCTTCGGGATGAATTCGAGCAACGCCTTCGCGTCGGTGCGGAACGCCAAGAGCGCCGTGCGCGCCAGCACGAGTCGTGCCTCGAGCTCGTCCGCCAGCGCCGTGATCGCGTCGGGCGCCGTGGCGAGTGCGCTGGAGATCGGTGCCATCACGCGGTCGAACCAGCCCGGTCTCGGCGGCGACGCGCGCCGGAACGCGGCATCGTCCAGGCTCGCGATGCGCTGCCCCCAGGTGTCGAGGAAATAGGCCTGGTCGTACGAGATGCGCAGGCTCGCCGGCAGGAACGAGTTCGCGGGGAGCTCGCTCCGATCTCCGCCGTGACGGATCAGCTCGAACGCGCGGTTCCCGAACGCACGCTCACCGGTGGCTGCGGTGGCGAGCTGCGCACGCGGGCGCATCGCCTCGAGATCCCTCTCGAGCCACGCGAGGTCCGTGCCCGGGTCGAGACGGGGCAGCGCGAGCTCGATCATGCCCAGCAGGCTGCGCTCGGAATCGAACACGCCGAACGCGCCGACGAGGAACGGCGCGCCCTCGTAGATGTGCGCGACGTCGCGTTGTGCGCGCAGGAGATCGGGGACGCGATCGAGTCTTTCGGACCACAGGGCCTGCAAGAGTTCGAGCTGCAGCGATGCGCCGACGTCGATCGTCGACTGGATGGGAAGCGTGGGAAACGTCGCGCCGGTCGCCGTCAGGCTGTCGACGATCACCTGCGGGTCGATGGGGCCGTAACGGCCCGCGAGCATTCCGACCTCGCCGTGTGCGGCCATGCCCATCGCGGTCAGCCGCACCGCTTCGAGCCCACACGGCGGCGTCACCACGATGCCGTCGTGCGAGTTCAAGATGTCGAGCACGCGTTGCACGGCGGCGGCGGCGTTCGCGCTGGATCCGGCGCAAGTCTCGAGCGCGGCGAACGCTTCCTCGGCCTCACCGCCGAACTGACCTTGCGCGGACTTCTCGCGCAGGGCGCCGAACATTGCCGCATCGGTCAGGGCGACGGGATCCCAGCGCGTGCGCGCGGCTGTCGCTTGCGCGAGCCACTGCGTCGGTTCGGGACGCGGATCGGCCGGGCGTTGCAGGTCCTCGGGCAGCGACGGCGCGCCCGACGCGGTGATCGCCAGGAGCTCGTCGTTGCGCCACTTCGCTCCGGCGAAACGCAGTACGAACGCAGTGGCGAGCACGAGCAGCACGAGCCCGATCGTCACGACGCCGACGAGTCCGAGGCGCATGGGCTTCTTCAGCGTGGACTGCTTCATGGGGCGGCAGGATGCATCGCCGCCCGTTCTCGCGGCAAGGATCAGTCGTGCACTTGTCCGTCCGGGTGGCAGTCGTAGCAGGCTGGGCTCGTGTACGAGTACCCGCGGACGCCGTTGTGGTGACCGTTCGTCTGACTCGGCGAGTGCTCGTGGCAGTTGATGCACGCGAACTGCCGGAACGAGTTCGGTGCCGGGTGGCACTCCTGACAAGAGATGTGGTTGTGGTGGCCGCTCGTGATCGGGAATTGCGGGTGCGTGAACGTCCCGTCGCCCCACGTGCGCGTCGTGTGGCAACCCTCGCACGACATGCCGATGCCGTTGCTGGCGTGCGGCGGCTGCGACGTGTTCGCGTAGTCGCTCGCGTGGCAGTCGATGCACCCCGAGGTGATGCCGGCGTGGCTGAAGTTCGCCCCCTTCCAAGTGCGGGTGGTGTGGCAATCCTCGCACGCCGTCGAGAAGTTCTGCGCGACGTGGTTCGGCGCCGTCTGGTAGTCGCTCGCGTGGCAGTCGATGCAACCCGACGTGATGCCGTTGTGGTTGAAGTGCGCGCCGCTCCAGCTGTTGATCGTGTGGCAGTCCTGGCACATCGTCGAGAAGTTCCCCGACACGTGGTTGTCGGCGCCCTGGTAGTCGCTCGCGTGGCAGGAGAAGCAGGCCGTGCTCAAGCCGCCGAAGTCCTTGCCCATGTGACAGGCCGAGCACGACAGTCCCGAGTGGCCGCCCTGCAGCGGGAAGAAACCGTGCTCGAAGCCGGCGCGCGACCAGTCGGTCGGCAGGTGGCAGCGTTGGCAACCGTCCGTCCAGCCCTGCGCGACGTGGTTCGGCTGCAGCGCGACGGCGAGGTCCTTCTGGTGGCAGTCCGCGCAGTTCGTGCTGGCCTGCACGAAGTTCCCGACCTGTGCGCCCGGGTGGCAGGCCCAACACGCCGTCGATGCGTGCGCGCCGGCGAGCGGGAAGCGCGTCGTCGCGTGCTGTGCGATCTGTGCCTTCGGGCGCCAATCGACGGCCGTCTCCTCGTGACACGTCGTGCAACCGGATCCGAGCTTGCCCTCGTGGATGTCCTCGTGACAACCGATGCAGCCGCGCTCCGAGAACCGCGCGACCGGTCCGCGGTCGTTGTGACAGCGCAGGCATTCGGCAGCCTCGTGCGCGCCGACGAGCGCGACACCCGTCTGCGCCGCGTGATCGAACTGGAAGTCGTCACGGATCGAGTGCCAGGTCTCGCCCGCGTGGCACAGCGCGCAGTCGGCCGGGAACGTGTCGTGGGGAACGACGGGGCCGCGCTCGGCCTGCCAATGCTGCGGCGGAACCGGATCCCAATCGTGTCGCGCACTGCCGTCGATCGCGCAGGCGAGCAGGCCCAGCGCCAGGGCCAGCGCCAGGATCGCAGCGTGCGCGCGCGGCATTCCGAAAAGACTTCGCGTTTGCATGGTGGATCTCAGAAGCGGGTCTGGAGCCGGACGCCGAGCGTCCACGAATCGAGGTCGTCACCCATCGTGCGGTCGCCGTACACCGACAGATCCCAGCTTTCGGTCAGCGGCACGTCCACCGATCCGAAGATCGAGTGCTGCGCGATCTGGTCGTCTGCGCCGCTGAAATCGGACTGTGTGTACCAGAACGACTGCCAGCCGAGCCCCAGGCCCGTCGTGCCGATCGTGTCGTGCAGTTGCAGACGCGCACCCGGGCCGGAGCTGTACGAGCCCTCGGCCCACTGCGCGGCGCCCGAGATCGAACTGCCACTGCCGAACACCTCGGACAGCGTTGCGCCGAGTTCGCCGCTGTAGCCGTTGTCGTTTTCGTCGAACCAGTTCTCGACGCGCGCATCGACGCGCACGCGCGTGCTGAGCGACGTCCAGCCACTCAGGCCGATCCGGTCCAGCACGCTGTTTTTCACGTCGTCGGCGCGCCGCGGCAGGAATTCGTCGCGCAGCAGCTCGGGGATGCGACGTTCCAGTGCGTTGATTGCCAGTCCGCTCGTGGCCGTCGTGCGCCACGTCGCCGTGATGCGCGCTTCGGTCAGCTCGGCACCCGAGCCCTTGATCGTGTCACTCGAATCGTAGAGGTCCACCCAAGCCGTCGCGCGCAACGAGACGCTCTCGGAAGGGCGCACCTCGGTCTGGGCGATGACGAGGTTGCGGTCCTGCTCGCCCTCGTGCCAGGTGTTCTGGTACGCGAGGCCGACCGTCGCGCGCCGCTCCGGATCGAAGGCGTAGCGGTAGTGCACCGACGCCTGCAGATCCTGGAACGAAGTGCGATCGGCGAACGGCTCCGGCATCCAGCCGAACGACACGCCAAAATCCGATCCTCCGCGTGTGCGGTGGTTCCATTCGGCGCCGTCGAGCAGTCCGAGTTCGGGCAGTCCCGCCTGCAGGAATCGGCCGAATTGGAAGTGGTTCGGTCGATCCTCGGTGCCGCCGAACTCGTACACGAACCGGTCGATGCGCACGTGCGACTGGTCGTAGTCGTACAGCCCGTCGTCGTTCGAGACGTCGCTCTGCCGGGTGAACGCCTCGACGTCGAACCGCAGCGAACCACCGTCGCCGAACGGGTTCTCGAGGCGGACGTCCGTGCCCACGGCCGCGAGTCCGTACTTGCGCGCGCCCTCGACGTCGTCCGTACCGTCGAAGCGGAACCAGGCGCGACCCGACAAGCGCCGTTCGCGCTCCTCGGGGGCGATGCCGAACGCGGGTGCGAGCAGCGGCGTCTCGTCGTTCCAGGTCTCGGGCGGATGGGTCCACGGCGGGTGTTCGACGGCCGGAGCGGGCGTCCCCTGGACTTGTGGCGGAGTCTTCGTGCCGGGGCGCGAGTCGGGCACGATCGCTTCGCCGCGCGTGCCGACGACGGGCTTGTCCGATCCGACGTCGAGTTCGACGCGCGCGCCGTTCGTCGTGACGGACCGCACGATCCCGGTAGCGACGGTCGTGGTCTCCAGTCGGAACTCGACGCGATCGCCTTCGGCCAGACCGCTGGACGATCCGCGATCGACGTAGACGGCCGAGCCCGCGATGCTCGTCACGCGAATCTCGACGCGCACGTCGGCGGCCGCAGCGATTCCGCACAAGAGCACGACTCCGAACACACCGTACAGCATCGACGATGCACGCGTTCCCATCAGAACCCTCCTCGGCGCGCGACGTGGCAATCGCCGCACTCGACGCCCAGCGGCTTGTAACGGACGGCGCTGCCCCCGCCCGGGAGCGCCCAGGGCACGTGACACGCCGAACAGGCGAGTTGCGCGTGCGTGGTGTCGAGCGCGAAGCGCGCGTCGTGCTGGTGGTCGAAGCGGAGCGCGAGGAAGTCGGGCGCCGTCGCATGGCACGTCGCGCAGTCCGTCGATCCGTTTCGCGAGAACTGGCCCGCGTGCGGATCCGCGTGACAATCCGAGCAGTTCGTGCCGGCTGCGCGCGCGAAGCCGCGCGCGCCGAATGCCGTGTTGGAGGCCGCGCCGCCGCTGCGCGGGTGGCAACTCGCACAGCCCGCATCGGCGTGCACGCCCGTCAGGGCGAAACCCGTCCACGCAGCGTGGTCGAAAGCGCTCGCAGCGACCTCGGTGAACGATTCGGTCGTGTGACAGCGCGCGCACCCGGTGCGGCCGCCGACGTCGCCCGGGCGCCTCGGCCCATCGAACGCGCCCGCGTGCACATCGGTGTGACACGTCGCGCAGTTCTGGAACGAGCCTTCGCCGGCGTGGACGGTCGACCGCAGCGCGCGCTCGACACCGGCGGCGGTCGCGACCGCGCCGGAAACTTGCACGATCTCGCTGCCGCTCGGGTGACACGTCGCGCAGTCCGCTCGCGCGTGCGCGCCGTCGAGCGCGAAGCCGGTCGAGCGCGTGTGATCGAAGGCGTCGCGCGCTTGCTCGAAGCCATGCGGATCGTGGCAGGCCGTGCATGTCGGTGCATCCGGTCGCCGCGCGAAGAACCCGCCGTGCGCGTCGACGTGACACGTCGCGCAGTCCTCCGGCGACCCGGGGTAGGACTCGGCGACGACGCCGAAGCTGCGCCCGCGCTCGTCCGGTGCGGCGCGAGCGGCGTGACAGGCGGCGCACTCGGACTCGGCGTGGGCGCCGACCAGCGCGAATCCGGTCCAGCGCGCGTGGTCGAAGGTCTCGGCGGCGACGTGCTGGAAGTCCGTCGTCGTGTGACAGGTCGCGCAGTCGTCAGCGCGCGCATTCGTGGCTGCGCTCGCGGTCGCCGCAAGACTCGCGGCCTTCTGCGCGAAGAAGCCTGTGTGCGCGTCGGCGTGGCATGCGCTGCACGTCGCATTGGTGCCGTGGAAGACGCGCGGCGCGTCGCCGATCTGCGCGTGACACGCGCGACAGGCCGTCTTTGAGTGCGCGCCGGTCAGCGCGAACGCAGTGCGCGCGTGCTGGGCGAAGCCGAATGCCGGCGGGTCGAAGCGCTCGCGTTCGTGGCAGGCTAGGCAGCCGCCCTGCGCGAAAGCTCCCGTCTGGAACTGTCCGCCGTGCGGATCGGCGTGACAGGACGCGCAGTCGTCGGGCGTGCGCCCCGGGTGTGAGGCGCGGAAGTCGGCGAAGGCCTCTGCGTGTGCGTCCGGCGCCCTCAAGGTCGCGTGGCAGTCCGTGCAGGCGGCCGCGGCGTGCGGCGCGACGAGCGGGAAGCCGGTGAGGGCGTGCTCCGCGACGGTCAGGGTGCGCGGGCTGGCGAACGGACCGCCCGCGACCGGGTGGCAGCTCGCGCACGTCGCGCCGCGCTCGACGGCGATGCGCGCGACGATCGCGCTGATGAACGGGGATGCGTGGGGCGATGCGTGACAGGCCTCGCAGCTGCGCGGAGTGCGCGTCGCCGTCTCGCCGCCGCCGGCCTCGATGGCGAACGCGGTGCCGGGCGCGTGACAGGCGACGCAGCTCGCCTGGGCGTGCACGCCGACGAGCGCGAACGAACTCGGGTGTTCGAACTCGGCGACGACGGCGAACGGCTCCGTCTCGCCGTGGCACGAGCGGCAGTCGGGCAACTTGCCCGCGTGCGGATCCTGGTGACAGCCCGCGCAATCCTGCGACTTGCCCGTGAAGCGCTGCGCGTCCTTTTCGAGCAGGACGACGTCGGCGTTTGCGTGACAGGCGCGGCAGGCGAGGCTCGTGTGCACGCCGCTCAGCGCGAAGCCCAGGCCCTCGTGCGCGAACGCATCGCGGTCGGCGACGCCGGCGAGCGCGAAGGCTCCTGCGCTGACCAACTCGAAGTCCACGCCATGGTGTTCTGCGTGGCACGTGCCGCAGCGCGCCACGTTGGGCAGCTTGCCGTGGAATCCAGTGCCCGCGGCGACTTGCGCCTCGACGTCCGCGTGGCACTCCGCACAGGCGGCGCGCATTTCGTCGGGCGATCCGCCATGACACACGGCGCAGTCGTCGCCGTCGATCGAGGCCGACTTCTCGTGCACTGCGCTGATCGGGCCTGGGGACGCCGATTGCGTGTCCCACAACGCCAGCGAGATCGCCAGCAATGCCGAAGCGACCCCCAGCCAGATTCCCGCCGTGCGCGACTTCATCCGAATAGATGCGCGTAGCGCAGCGCGAGGAAGACGTGCCAGCCGGTGATCAGGACCATGAACAGTGCCGCCCAGCGGTGGAACCAGCGCCAGGAAGCCAGGATCGTGCGCAGATCCTCGAAGTGCGCGGCCATGAGCGCCGTGCGGTGCGCCCGGCGCGCGAGCTCGGTCATGCGTGCCACATGATGGGTCGCAATGCCCTCCGCGACCGCCTGCGTGCGCAGCGCGGCGACGCGCCGACGGGCCGCGCGCTGGCTGGTCAACAGGGCGCGAATGCGGGCCCAGTACGAACCCTGCCAGCGTTCCTCCGTGACGACGCGCTCGACCTCCGCGCGCAGCTTGTCGGCGAACCCGCCGCGGCCGCGGTCCCACTCCGCCGACAGCGCGGCGAGTTGGCTGCGCACTTCGTCGAGCTCGAGCTCGCGCCCGTTCGCCGCCCGCGGCACGAACGAATAGAGGTAGCGTCCGATCGCGCCCGTCAGAACCAGGAACGCCATCGCCCACGCCGCATGACCGCCGACGGTCGATCGCGGATCCATGGCGCCGTGAACCAGGACGAGCAGCAGTGCGCCGATGCCGGTCGCGACGTGCGACGTCATCCAACCGCGCAGCGATCCCGGGATCCAGGCGAGCCGCAGATTGCGGCGCGCGAGGTACGCGAGGTTCGCCAGCACGAGGGCGGCGGCACCGAAGCCGCACGCGAGACCGATCGTGCCGGTGGGCGAGAGCAGGGCATGGTCGGGATGGTGGGGGCGCGCGCTCGGCGCCGCGCCGTAGTAATCCGCGTGCGTCAGGACCCAGCCCAGCACCAGAACCGCGAGCCCGAGCGCGACGCACAGCGCCGGGACGAGACCCGTGCCCTGCTCGGCGAGCGGCGCCGGCTTCTCGTGCTGGCTCGGATCGAGCGATACGCCCGAGGCTTCGAGCACCTCGGTCGGCGGCGTTCCGCCCGCGAACACGAAGACCTCGTCGTTCGCCACCTGGGTCGTGCTTCCGTCCGCGAGCCGCAGCGCAACGGAGTCCTCGGCGATCGAGAGCACTTGGCTGCCGAACAGCGCCGTCAGTTGACCATCTCGCAACGCGTCCGCGACGTGCGCCTCGTTGCGCGACTTCAGGCGGAAGAACGCGTCCTTGCGGTACGAGATCGAGACGTGATTTCCCGGCTGTTCCGCGAGGCCGAGGGCGGCTTCGACCGCGCTGTCGCCGCCGCCGACGACCAGAATTCGCCGCCCCTGGTACGAGTGCGCGTCCAGGAGCGAGTACGACACCTTGTTCAGGTCCTCGCCCGGAACGCCCAGCTTGCGCGGCGTGCCGCGTCGGCCGAGGGCGAGCACGACGCTGCGCGCGTCGAGGTGTCCCGTCAGCGTGTGGACGCGCAGGATGCCGTCGTCGAGCGTCTCGACGCGCTGGAACTGTTGGCCGCGGTGGATCGCGAGTTCGTGCTCGCGCACGACGCGTTCCCACAGCTCGATCAGCTCCTCTTTCGAGTAGCTCGTGCGCGTGAGCCGACCGACGAGCGGCAGGTCCACCGGCTGCGTCATGACGAGCTTGCGGCGCGGGTACTTCGCGACCGTGCCGCCCAGCTCATCCTGTTCCAGCGTCGTGTACGACAGCCCGAGTTCCTTGGCCCGCAGCGAGCAGGCGATGCCCGCCGGGCCGGCGCCGACGATGACGAGGTCGAGCACATCCGATGTCTCGACTTCCGCGACCGCGACGCCGCCTCCGGCCTCCGCACGCGACGGCGTTGCATTTCCCCGGCGTCGCAGGCTGGGCGCGCTGACGAGCCGTGCGCGTCGCGCCGCCTCGTCTGCCGCTGCCGTGCCGTGCGCGATGGCGGTGCGCACGAGCGCGTATCCCGTGACCTCGCCCGCCAGGAACAGTCCCGGCACGTGCGCGGACTCGTGGTTCTCGCGCAACACCGGCAGGTCTTTGCGATCGCTGATGTCGCCGAGGGTGAGCGCAATCGCGCCGACCGGGCATTCCGCCGCGCAGCGTCCGTGGCCGACGCAGCGCGCGCCGTGCACGACGACCGCTTGACCGTGGACGAGCTCGAGCACGCCCTCTTCGGGACACGCGGCGACGCAGGTGCCGCACCCGATGCAGCGCGACAGGTCGATGTGCGGATGCTGCAAGCGCGCGCGGTGACTGCCGGTCGCGCGCGCGCGATCCCGCTCCGCCAGCGTCTCGCGCAGTTGGCCCGACTCGGCTCGCCGCAGCGCGATGAGCCCGAGCGTCACGGCCAAGCCCACGACGAGGGCGATGAGTAGGATCCAGATCAAGGTGGACGCGCCGAACAAGTCCAGTGCCGAAAAGACCGTCCGCGACTTCGGTCTGCGTGGCGACCGACTCTCCGGCCTCTTGGTTCGGCGGGGGAGCATCGCATCCCCAAGCCTGGGAGTGCTTTAGGACGAAAGTACCATCCCGGCCTCTGAGCCGGGACGGGCGGGTCGCACCGCTGCCGAACGCGGTCTGTGCGGCGGCGCACGCCCCAGCGTCCAGATCGTGGACGTCGGCTGGTCCCGTGCATCGCTCCCGGGGATGGGAATCCGACCCCCTCGCGGACCCACGGATCCGGTTCACGATTGCATCCTCTGGGCGCCGGGTGGGGAATGTACGCGCCGCTGCCCCCTCGCCCCCAAGACGGGTCGGACAGCTCTTTCCCAACCGCTTCGCACCGAGGCTCCCTCATGCATCGCACTCTGAAGCTCTCCACGTTTCTCGCACTCTCGCCGGCGCTCTTCGCTCAGGGCACGAAGCCCTACGAAGGACCCGGTCCCGTCGCCGAAGGCGGGTGCAACCCGGGCAACACCGCCAACCTGTGCGTGCCCGTCGACAGCACGCACCAGGTCGTCGTGTTCGACGGTGTCGGCGGCAGCGGCCCGGCGAATCCGCTCGACCCGTGCCAGCGCAACGACGACGACGTCACGCTGGCGATCAACCTGCCGTTCACGTTCGACCTGTTCGGCTCGCCCCAGACGCAGGTGTTCATCAACAACAACGGGAACATCTCGTTCGGCTCGAGCTTCACCACGTTCACTTCGACCGGCTTCCCCGTCGCCGGCTTCCCGATGATCGCGCCCTTCTGGGCCGACGTGGACACGCGCGACGGCGGGAGCGGCGTCGTCTACTACAAGATCGATGCGAACCGCCTGACGGTCACGTGGGACCACGTCGGCTACTACAGCTCCCACTCCAACCTGCTGAGCACCTTCCAGGTCATCATCAGCGACGGCACCGATCCCCTCGTGGGCCTCGGGCAAAACGTCTGCTTCTGCTACGGCGACATGGGCTGGACGACGGGCGACGCCTCGAGCGGCGTCGGCGGCTTCGGAGGCGTGCCCGCGACCGTGGGCATCAACGCCGGTGACGGCACGAACTTCTTCCAGCTCGGCCTCTTCGACCAGACGGGCAACGCCTACGACGGTCCGGGCGGCGCGAACGACGGCGTCGACTTCCTCGACAACACGCGCCAGTGCTTCGTCACGGGCACGATCCAGAACTCGCCGCCGATCTTCATCAACAGCCCGAGCGGCTGCTTGGGCGCGTCCGTCGGCGTGCCTTTGACCTTCACCGTGCAAGCGATCGGTCCCGAGGCCGGTCAGACGGTGAACATCGTCGAGACGTCGGGCACGCCGAACGTCGTGTGCGTGCCGACGCCGGGCAACCCGGCCTCGATCCAGTGCACGTTCACGCCGAGCAGTGGCCAGACGGGCATCACGAACCTCGTGTTCGTGGCGACGGACGACTTCATGCCGCCGGCGAGCTCGCAGCTCACCGTCTGCATCGACGCGGCCGAGTGCCACCAACTCGTCGGGCGCGGAGGCACGGGTTCGAACGTCGTGCTGTTCGGCCACGCCTTCGCAACGCACCTGACCTCGGTACGCCAGTCCTGGCCGGTCACGCTCTCGAGTCACCCGAGCCTGCGCGTGCCCCTGCTGACGACCGGCCAACTGAACTTTTCGGTGCAGACGGTCATGTACAACCCGTCGGCATTCCCCACGAATCCCTCGCAGTGGTCCGCGCGGATGCGCCTCACCGTTCTGCCCGGCGCGATCGTGCAGGGCGAGCTGTTCGACACCTGGAACGGCATCCACCAGTCGCTCGCGACCTACCTCGACGGGAACGGCGACGCCTTCATGACCTTCCCGTTCACGATCGACGGGATGTGACGCGCGCCCGTCGCACGGGTCCGTGAGCCACGGACCCGTGACGCGGCGCGCATGCTGCTGAACGGAACGACCGCCCGCGGGGACCCCCACCCGCGGGCGGTCCCCATGCAGCGGCCTGTTCAGCGACCCCCCTTCTCGACGGCCCCTCTTCAGCGACCGACGACGAGCGCCACGCAGCTCGAGTGCAGCGCATTTTCCGCGCGCTCCCCGTTCGTCCGCGGATCGTCGAGGCGCGTGTGCACGGAGATGGCGGCGAAACCCGCATCGCGCAGCGCGTCCGCGATCTCGGGGATCGACCACAGCCGCCAGCGGTAGACGAATGCGTCGGGTAGGTCGAGCACGACTTCGCCGGCGTGCAGCACGCGGAACGAGATCGTGTTCACGACCTCCGCGGTGCGCGGATCGGCGCTGCGCTGCTCCCACAACCAGCGGATCTCGCTGCCGTCCGGCTCGATGCGGCGTCGCTCCAACGTGCCGAGGCGCCAGGCCGACTCGCCGCCGTACGTGTCCAGCGCGACGATCCCGCCCGGCACGAGGCGACGGCGTGCGCTGCGAGCCCAGCCGACGAGTTCCGAGCGCGCGTGCAGTTCGCCGATCGAGAAGTTGCCGGCGTGTACCACGTCGGCCGGTCCGAGCGATGCGATCTCCGGCGCGCGCACGTCCAGCACGTGCGTCGCGACGCGCGGGTGCGGCACAGCGGCGAGGCTCGCGCCGTCCCGGTCCACCGCGACCGCGCGACCGCCCGCGACGCGCTCGACCCACGCGCGCGAGATGGCGGCGGAACCGGCGAAGTCCTCGCAGAGCACGGTAGGTTCGCCGCCCGCAGACGCTCGGTGCAGCGCGAGCAAGAAATCGACGATGCGCACGGGGTTCTGCACCGTGCGTTCGTACAGCTGGTTTGGCGTGAGGTTCTCCGCGCGCATCGCCCGCGAAGCAGAGTCGGAATCCACTCTCACTTCCAGCCCGCAGTAGACTGATCGGCTCGTCATGATCCGACCTTCCCTCCGCTCGATCCTCGTCGTCGGCGCGCTGTGTGCGCCCGTCCTCGCCCATCCGTCGCAGTCCGCGAGCCCCTCGGGGCGCATCCTCGCCTTCCTGGCGGCGCCTCCGGCGCAACAGGCCGCGGATCCGACTGTCCCGTTCGAGATCGAGCCGTTCACGGCCGTGGCGGGCGACGTCCTCGCCTACGTCGTGCGCGTGCCCACGGGCGCCGGCGGGGCGCGCGGCATCGAAGTGCACTACACGGACGGTCGGCATACGCCCGCGCCGGAGTGCGCCGAGCCGGGGACGTGGCGGACGATTCGCGTTCCGCTCCTAGCCGGCGCCGAGGTCGGCGGGCTCGAACTCGTCGCGCGCGGGGCCAATGGCGCACAGGTCGCGTTCCAGGTCGACGACGTGCGCGTCGAGCACGAAGACGGCACGACGACGGACGTGTTCCACGAGGATCTCCCGGGCGGCACGCGTCGCCTGGGCGGCGGCGAGACGTCCGCGGGGGCAGTCCTCGTGGCGCTCACGGACGATTTCGTGCGCGACGGCGTGCGCACGCGCGCCGACGTCGGCGACCCCTGGGCCGCGATCGACTTGTCGGCCCTGTGCGCACTCGATCGCGCCGCGGATCCGCTCGACGTCACGGTGTTGCCGCGCGGGCTGACGTGGACCGGACCCTGCGTGCCGCTCCGCTTCGCGCGGGCCGCCGACCGCGCGTCCTTCGCCGCGCGCGGCCAGCGTCTCGGTTTCGAACCGCTGGACGGTGGCCGCTTTTACGAGGTTTGGCTCGCGCTCGCGAACACGACGCAGGCCGACATCGACACGCAGATCGAAGTGCAGGGCGTGGACCGCGGCCGCACGCCGATCTCGCTGCGCGTCCCCGCGCGTGGACCGGACGGTTACGCGCCGCGCGAGGGCGACGGCTACCCCGCGCGCGAATTCGCGTTGATCGAAGTCGACGTCGCGTCCGCGTGGAGCCTGCAGTCGCTCCAACTGCCCGACGATCCGCGCCTGCGCGTGCTGGCTGTCACCATCGCGTGGCGTCGCGACGGCGCCGCGGATCCGCGGTTCCGCGCGCGCTGTCTGGCGCGTGCCGCGGCGACCGGCGCGGACTTGAGCGAGGAGGATCGGGCCGGATTGGTGCGCTACGTCCAGAACCGCCAAGCGGCGGCCGTGTTCGGCGGTGTCGCGGACGACGATGCGCGTGAGCGCGCGCTGTTCCAGGCCCTTCTCGCGGGCGACGCGGGCGAGTTCCGGACACAGCTCGAGGAACTCGTCGCGGCCCAGCGCGAACTCGGCGACGGCCGCAAGGCGGCGCGCATCGACCTCTTGGCCTCCATCCCGCGCGCGAGAGATGACGCCCTGGCGGCGCGCGATCTCGCGGCGGCCCTGGCCGAGGGTGTGTTGCCGGCGGACATGCCCGTGCTGGCCGGGGACGGCGCGGCGATCACGGTCCTCGCGCGCCGCGATCCGGCCGCGCTGGAACGCCTCGTACAGCGTGTCCACGACAAGACGTGGGTGACGTTCGGCGCGAGCATCGGATCGCGCGCCGCGGCGCGCTTCGGTGCCGACGGACTCGCGCACGAACTCGTGCAGGACAAGCTCTCCGAGATCGAGCAGCTCGGCGCGACCAGCGGCGTGGACCGGCTCGACGGCGATCTCGGTCGCCTGCAGAACCTGCCGCAGATGCTCGCCGCGGCCGGCACGCGCGTCGTGGTGTTGGGCGACGTGGGGGAGAAACTCGCGGCGCCGTTCGCGCTGTGGGAATCAGCCGGCTCCCAGGTCACGATGCTGACGACGCCCGTCGTCCGCGAAGGTCCGCTGCGGCTCGATCCCGCGCGCTGGCAGCTCTGGATGGCGACCGCCGCGGCGGGAGCGACGATCCGGCCGCCGATCCCGGTCCTGTGCGACGTCTCGGCCCCCGTCGCGCGCGAGACGCAGTCGTACGCCGCGAAGTTGGCCGGCGCGGATCTCGCGCCGACGCTCGCGTGGAGTTCGCTCGAGGAGGTCGTGGCCGCGGCCCGTCCGCGCACTCGACCGGCGAATACTCCGGCGATGCGTCCGCTGGCGCGCGACGGAATGCGCGCCGAACTCGGTGCGCGCGCGGCCGTGCGTTCGGCGGAGCGGGAACTGGGCCGCCTGGGCGTCGCGGAATCGCTCGCCGTCCTGGACGGCGGCGCTGACGCGGGCGCGCGGCTCGCGAGTCTCTGGGGCGCGTTGATCGACGCTGCGAACAGTGACGCACAGGTTGCCGTGCGCGGCGCAGTGCGGGTCGGCGCACAGGCCGCGAACGACGCGACGACGCGGCTCTCGCGGCTGCGTCCAGTCGTTCCGCACGCCGGGCCGGGTGTGCCGCTGGCCGTGCTGGACGTCGTGCCCTGGCCGCGCACGACGCTGCTCGAGTTTCCCGGCGCCGAGCTGCGCATCGCGGACTCGGCTGGCGATCTGCCCATGCAGCGCACGGCGAGCGGCGGCGTCCTCGTCGAGTATGCCTCGCTGGGTCTGCAGCCGACCGCCGTGCGCGTGCGCCGCGATGCGTTGGCCGAACCAAAGGCTGCGAAGCGCGTGCGCCTCGAGGGTTGGACGGTCCGCACGGACGATCTGGAGGTCGTCGTCGATCCGAAGACGGGGCTCGTCGCGCGTTTGCGCGTGCCGGCGAAGGACGTCGACCTCTTGACCGAGGCCGGCGCAGGGCTGAGTTGGATCGCGCTAGGCTCCGCGCCCGAGGCGGTCGACCACCTGGACTCGATCGAGTACGTCGAGCGCGGTCCGCTGCGCGCGATCGTGCGGACCGTGCATTCGTCGGCGCGCGCGCGCGTCGAGACGGAGATTCGCGTCACCCCCGGTTCGTACGGGCTCGAGATCCGCTCGCGCGCGACGCTGGTCGACCGCGGCGGCGACCTCGTCGCGAGCTTTCCGCTGCGCAACGCGGCGGCGAACGCGCTCGTGTCGATTCCGTTGGGCTCGACGGCCATCGTGCCCAGCGCGTCCGACCTGCACGCGCTGGACGGCTGGGCCGCGGCGACGGACGGCCGTGCCACGTTCGCGCTGCTGGGCGAGAACGGCGCGGCCTACCGGTGGAACGAGAGGACCTTCGAGGTCCTGCTGGCCGAGGCCGGCGCTGCCGAGACGCGGGCCGGATCGTTCCGCGTCCTCGGCAACGTGGGCGCGTGGAAAGCGGCGGGCCTCGACGCGGCCCTGCTCGAAGCGGTGCAGCCACCGCTGCGCGTGGCGTTCGATTCGAACGCCGCGCCCGGCGACACGCGCGAACCGCTCGTGCGGATTGCGCGCATCGAGCGCGACGGACGCCGCTCGATCGGACTCGACGGGGGCCTCTTGCCGCTGTCCGTCGAGCCCGGTCCGGACGGCACCATCGACATCCGCTTCGTCGAAGTCCGCGGCGAGGCGGCCCGCGTGCAGATCGACATCGCGCGCGAGCCGTTCGGTGCGCGCCGCGTCGATCTGCTCGGCAACACGACGAGCAACTGCACCGTGACCGGACGCAGCCTGGACGTCGGCGTGGAAGCCGGGCATCTCGAGACCGTGCGTGTCAGGCTCGGACCGTGACGGCGCACAAGGGCGCCGAGGAACTCGCGGAATGGCTGCGTGCCCAGCGCGAGGGTTGGAGCGCGGCCGCGGCGTCCTGGGACGAGTGGTTCGACGCGTTCGAGGCCTTCGCCGCGCCGCTGACGGTCGAGCTGCTCGCGCGCGCGCAGGTCGAGTCGGGTCTCTCCGTGATCGACGTCGGTTGCGGCAACGGCGTTCCCTCGCTGGCGGCGGCGCGTCGCGTAGCGCCGAATGGGCGCGTGACGGGTGTGGATCTGGCGCAGCCGATGGTCGAGAACGCGCGCCGTCGCGCAGCGTCCGCGGGCATCGCGAACGCCGAGTTCCGGGTCGCGAGTGCGGACGACCTGGCGGGACTCGGCCCGTTCGACGCGGCGATCTCGCGCTTCGCGCTGATGCTCGTGCCCGATCCGGACGCCGCCGCGCGATCGATCCGCGGAGTGCTGCGCCCCGGCGCGCGCTTCGCCGCCTGTGTGTGGGGGACCGCACCCGAAGTCCCGTTCTGCGCCATCGCACCGGCGACGATGCGATCTGCGCTGGGCATCGAGCCCGCGGCCGAGGACGCGCCCGGTCCGACGCGCCTGGGCGCTCCCGGTCGGTTGGCCGACGTGCTGCGCGCGGGCGGGTTCAGCGACGTCGCCGAGGCCACGTTGCGCGTCGAACCGCGCTTCGAGTCGGTCGAGGAGGCCGCGCGCTTCTACTGCGAGGGCTCGGGCACCATTCGGCGTGCACTCGACGCGCGCGCAGCGGCGGACCGCGAGCGTTTCGAGTCGGCGTTGCAGCGCGCGCTCAGTGCCTGTCGATGCGACGACGGTTCGGTCGTGATGCCGTCGACCGTGCGCATCGCGGTCGGTCGCGCGGGCTGACTGGGCGCCGCGCGAGCCGCGCCGGGGCCCGCGCGTGGTTCTCACTTCTGCGCGTCGTCCACCTGGATCCACCAGGCGCGTTCCGACTCGAGCAGGCCCTTCTCGTCCTTCAAGACCCAGGGCCACTTCTCGCCGCGCAGCTTCGTCGTGTCCTTGGCGCGGCAGACGACGAGGTACTTGCCCGGCTCGAGATCCGTCGCCTTCAGATCGAGGCGGTGTTTCCCGTCCATTTCGGTGCGCACGCGGCCCCAAGGCTCGTCCGTGATCGGCATCAGCGCGCCGCGGCGGGATCGATCGCGCGCGCCCGGTTTCGACGCGCGGATGCCGGGAGTCGAATCCTTGCCGGTGCTCGGAAAGCGTGCCTCGGGCAGGATCCACCACGTGACCTCGAGCGCGTGTGACGTCGGTCGCATCACCTGCACGTCGAACGTCAGCCCGTCGCGACCCATCACGATCGGCGGCTTGTTGCGCAGCGGCTGCGCCTCGGGCACGACGTCGTCGATCGGATCCACGTAGTCGTAGATGCGCAACACGAGCGCTTCCTGGCACACGAGGCAGAAGCGTTCGCCGCTCGACATCGTGCATCCCGTGCTCGTGGGTCGCCACGCGCCGCGCACGCGCCCAGCCGCGCCCTCGTACACCCCGACGCCGGGGTGCTTGGCCTCGAGCCAGTGCGCCCAAGGCACGAGCTTCGGATCCTCGGTGTCCGACACGTTCGCGGCGCGATTCGGCGGCCGCGAAGGATCGCCCTGGTGCGCCGACTGCGCGGTCTCGTACTCGTCGCCGAGCCTTCCGAACGCGTGTCCCCATTCGTGCACCGTCGTGGTCGCTTCCCGACCGCCGATCGTGGCGATGCCGCCGCCGCCGGTGCCGAGCACGCCGTTGCGCACGAAGCAGATGGCCATGCTGTCGTGGGCGGGCATCTCGTCGAACATCGCATTCACACGACTGCGATCGATGACGACGTGCCCGGCAAAGGTCTCGCCCGTGCTGGCGTTCAGCGCGGTGTCGTAGTCGCGCCCGAATCCGTCGACGCCGTTCTCCGCGCTGACGAGGTCGCAGCGCAGGAAGTTCAGGTAGTTCCAGTATTCGCGGTACGTCGGATTGCGCTCGAACAGCGGCGGGATATCGGCGGCGAACTTCGCGAAGTTCTTCATGTGCTCGAGTTCGTAACCGTCGCCCATCAACACGATGTCCACGCGGTTCGACGACGGTCCGTTCTGGACGACGTAGTCCCAGCCGAGGAACGCGGAGGGCGTCGAGCGCCGCACTGCGATCTTGCCCGCGTCGGTCTCGGGCGACTTCTTCGCGAGCCGCTGGTACGCGGTCCGCGCTTCGGGATAGCGGCCGGCGCGCGCGGCCGCTTCGGCCTTGTCGAGCACCGCGCGCGCATCGTCCTCGGTGTCGACGCGCGCGAGCAACAGGAGGGGCAGGATCCAAACCGCGCGGTGCATGATGCGGAGTCTAGCGAGCGCGCACGTGCTGGGCAGAACCTGCCGAATCCTTACGCGGTGCGTTGGATCTCGGCGATCTCGCGCAGCTGCTAGGGCAGCAGCACGAACTCCGTTGCCACGAACCGGTCGCCCTCGATGCGGCCGACGACGTACGCGCGCCTCACTGCGTTGCAGAAGCCGTCGTCTGCATGCGCGTCGCCGTGGTCGTCGATCCGCGATCCGTCCACGAAGTACGCCCGGCCCTCGATGCGGACGGCGAGGTCGCAGCCAGGCGGGGGGAGTCCGAGTCGGCATTGACCGCACGCGGCATCCACTTCGCCGGCGAATTCACGATCCACCGCTGTGCTCGCCCCCGTCTCCGCGTGCGGAGTGCGACACGCGGACAGCGAACACGCGAACAACGCGAGCACGACGCAGAGCACGACGCAGAGCAAGTCCACGACGCGACGCCCGTGCCCCGACACGTGTTGGACGCGCCGTTGTGTGCTCGACGCACGATCATTCGGACCGAACGCTGGGAGCGGAAACGCGGCTACGGCACCGGCGACGCGAGCGAGAATCATGGGGGACCTCCACATCGCATACCTCCACATCGCATACCTCCACATTGCACGCCCCCAGATTGCACACCTCCAGATTGCAGACCGCTCGCCTGCGCGAGCCTTGGCGGGGGTTCGGCCCCGAAGTTCCGATCAGCGCCGTGCGAGCTCGTCCGGCAGCTTGAACTCGACGTTCTCGGGCACGCCCAGCATCTCGCGGACGTCCTCCGCGCCGAGCTCCGTCAAGCGGGCGAGCACGCGCTGCACGAGGCTCTCGGGCGCCGATGCGCCGGCCGTCACGCCGACGCGCTGCTTGCCGGCGAGCCAACTCGGCTCGATCTCGCGCGCGTCGTCGATCAGGTACGAAGTCACGCCGCGCCGCGCCCCGAGCTCGGCCAAGCGGTTCGAGTTGCTCGAGTTCTTCGATCCGATCACCAGCAGGAGGTCGATCTGCTCGTCCGCCAGCCGCTTCACGGCGTTCTGGCGATTCTGCGTCGCGTAGCAGATGTCTTTGAGCTCGGGACCCTGGATCGCCGGGAAGCGCCGCGTCAGCGCGTCGATCACGTCGCGCGTGTCGTCGATCGACAGCGTCGTCTGCGTGACGTACGCCAGGCGGCTCTCGTCCCGCACCACGAGGTTCTGCACTTCCTCGACCGTCGACAGGACGTACACCGGTCCGCGGATGCGACCGCGCGTGCCCTCGACCTCGGGGTGACCGGGGTGACCGATCAACACGACCTCGTGACCCTTGCCGGCGTAGTTCTGCGCCTGCACGTGCACCTTCGTCACGAGCGGACACGTCGCGTCGATGATGCGCAGTCCGCGCTCCTGCGCCGTGCGCACGACGATGTCGGACACGCCGTGCGCGCTGAAGATCGTGACGGAGCCGGGCGGCACTTCGACCAAGTCATCGATGAACTTCACGCCGCGCGCCGAGAGGTCCTCGACGACATGGCGGTTGTGCACGATCTCGTGCAGCACGAAGACGGGCGCGCCGTGCAGTTCGAGCGCGCGCTCGACGATCTCGATCGCGCGGTCTACTCCGGCGCAGAAACCGCGGGGGTTGGCGAGGCGGACGTCCATGGAGTGCCCATTCTGGCGTGAGATCGCGCGGGCTTCGACGGTCCGATCGTGAAAGCTCGCGGACGGGGTGCGGATCGCGTTCCCGATCGCCACTCGAGATCCCCGACTCGCGCCGAGGATCCGTCTTGGGCGGCAGTGGGTCGCTCGCTGACCCATGACGAACCGCCTGCTCTCCGCGGTGCTCGGACCCCTCGTTGGTGGCCCAGTCGATCGTCACGTCCGTTGCGGAGCGAAGGTGCTCGAGTGCGGGGCGGGGACACGCTGGTATCCCTGATCCCATCCCCCGTTCGCTGCACGGCGCGCGCCGAGTTTGATTCCGCACCGTTTTCCGGGGACCTGCGCTCGCCGCGGAGGTACTGGGCGCGCAACGATCCCTGCGCGAGTCGAAGCCCCGGCCGAGCGGCTGGGTCCAGAGGCTGGCGCTCGTACGTCTCGCCGCTGGATCTACACTCGGCGCGGAGGTTTCACGCTCATGCTCAAGTCCCTGATCGGCGCGACGGTGCTCGCGTACCTTTCTTCCTGCGTCGTCCACGTCCACGTGCACGAGGCTCCGCGCGAAACGGTGATCGCCGCGGCCGAGCCAGTGCACGAGTCGCACACGACGACCCACGCAGCGGCGCACGAGTCCCGACGGAGCTCGCCGGTGGTCCGCGGCACTGTTGTCGACACGTCAGGCGAACCGGTTCGAGCGCGAGTCGCGATCGTCGGCCCGAACGGGTCGATGTCCATGACCTCGGACGATGCGGGGCGGTTCTCGATCGAATCGCCCATGTCCGACGATCTCGTCGTGCACGCCAGCACGGAGGACGGCCGAGTCGCGGTCCAGTCGGTGCACGGCGCCGGAGACGTGCGGCTCGTTGTGATGCCCGGCGGCACGATCACGATCGACTTCACTGGCGAACAGAACATGCGTTGCGCCGTGTTCCAGGGCGACGTGCGCCTGGAGGACTTCACGCTGCGCGCGAAGTTGGACCGGACGCAGGTCATCGTGCCGGCGGGCGACATCCGCCTGCAGGTCTACGGAGGCGGGACGAGTCCTCACGGTGGTCCCGGCTACACCCAGGACCAGCACGTCACGATCGCCGTGGGCGAGTCGAAGGACGTGAAGTTCTCCATCAGCACGCTGGCGTTCTGACCGCGCGTACGGAGCCCGCGTACGGAGCCAGGTGAAATCGTCCGGGGTTTCCGCGCCGCAGCGACCTGCAACGCGGAAAC
>JBBQCC010000002.1:0-47389 GCA_038318285.1 Planctomycetota bacterium
GCCGATGCCCTCCACCTTGTAGCTGTGGATCTCTCCCGGGCCGGCGAGGATCGACCCCACCGGATCGACGCCGATGATCTTCACGTTCGGCGCCTTCTCCTTCAGCTTGCGGCCGACGCCCGTGATCGTCCCGCCCGTGCCTGCGCTGATGACGCAGTAGTCGAGCTTGCCGTCCGTCTGCTTCAGGATCTCCTCGCCAGTGCCGTGATAGTGCGCGGCCGGATTGTCGGGGTTGCCGTACTGATCGAGGATGTGCGCGTTCGGCAGAATCTTCTGCAGTTGCTTCGCGACGCCGATGTGGCTGTGCGGCGAATCCCAAGCGGCCTCGGTCGGCGTACGGATGATCTCAGCGCCCAGCGCTTCGAGGACCACCTGTTTCTCGCGGCTCATCTTCTCCGGCATCGTGATGATCATCCGGTAGCCGTACACCGCGGCCGCCAGCGCGAGTCCGATGCCGGTGTTGCCGCTCGTCGGTTCGATCAGCGTGTCACCCGGCTTGATCCGACCCTTCTTCTGGGCCTCTTCGAGCATGCGCTTGCCGATCCGATCCTTGATGGATCCGCCGGCGTTCAAGAACTCGCACTTCACGAGGAACTCGCAGCCCGTCTCCTTGCCGATCTTGCGCAGGCGGACCATCGGCGTGTTGCCGATCGCTTCGAGGATGGAGTCGTGGATCTGTGCCATGGGAGTGTCGCTGTTGGGGCATTCGCGCCACGCGAATCCGCGGCGGATCGCGGATGGTAGGTGCTCGCCGTCTCCGGAGCGAGCGCTCGCCGCGCGTGTGCTTCAGACTTTGGGTCGGACGAGCGGGGCGAGCAGCACGATGGTGCCGCGGTCGGACCGCGCGACGTCACACCGCGCCAGGTCCGGTCCGCGTCCGAGGAGACGGCCGGCGAAGTCGACGCGCCGACCGCTCTCCAGCGAGAACACCCACTCGTGCCACGGGCAGGTGACCTTGCCCTGCGCGACCGTGCCCTGGAACAGCGGGCCGCCGAGGTGCGGACAGAAACTCTGCACGCACAGGATCCGACCGTCGACGAGGAACAGCGCGAACGCTCCCCAGGGCGTCGCGAGCGTGCGCGGACGCTCGGGATCGAGTTCTTCCGGGACGATACCGGTGTCGAAGTCGCGCGGGTCGGTGTGGGGCACCGCGCGCTACCTTACGATCCTCCCGTGACCCAACGCACGATCGTCCTCACGGTACCGGCTCCCCGTCGCGCGGCCGTGCGCGCTTCCCTCGCGGCGGGGCCGTTCGAATTCCGACCGGTGCCGCACGCGCTGTTCAGCGCGAAGGGGGAGGGCGCGGTCGCGACGCTCTACGCCTCGGGCAAGCTCGTCGTGCAGTCCGCGGAACCGGAGGCCTTCGTGCAGCGCTGGTTGTCGCTCGAAGTCCCGACGTCGGCCGCGGTCGAAGTCGAAGCGCCCGTCGCGTCGACGATCGACGAAGCCGTGATCGGCAGCGACGAAGTCGGCAAGGGCGACTACTTCGGCCCGCTCGTCGTGGTCGCCGTGCGCCTCGAACCGGGTCAGTCCGACGAGATCCGTCGATCGGGTGTGCGCGACAGCAAGACGCTCACGGACGAGCAGTGCATTCGACTCGGCGGCGCGTTGCGTTCGCGCTACGCCGTCGCGGTCGAGCGCCTCGATCCGACCGACTACAACCGCACGTACGTCCCCGGGAAGTTGAACGATCTGCTGGCCGACCTGCATACGAAAGCCGTGACACGGCTCGCGACGCCGGGCGTGCACGTCGTCGTCGACCGGTTCGCGAACGAGCGCCTGCTCGTGAAGCGCATGAAGGGCCTCGGCGTGCGTCTCGAACAGCGCGTGCGCGCCGAATCCGAGCCCGCCGTGGCCGCCGCGAGCGTCGTCGCGCGCGAGGAGTTTCTGACGGCGCTCAAGGAACTTTCCGAGGAAGCGGCGGTCCACCTGCGCAAGGGCGCCGGTTCGCCCGTGGACATCGCTGCGCGCCAGTACGTCGCGCTGCATGGCTTCGACGCGCTTTCCAAGGTCGCGAAGCTGCACTTCAAGAACACACAGAAGATCGGTGGGATGCGGTGAGCGCGCAGATCCACCTGATCTCCGGGACCGGGAATCGGTTCGCGATCCTCGACGCGGTGACGCAGCCGGCACCGCGCGATCCGAGCGCGCTGGCGCTCGCGCTGTGCGCACGCGATGAACCGGGCCCGCGCCTCGACGGTCTGTTACTCGTTCTGCCCGCGCACGCTGGCGGCGACGTGCGCATGCAGCTCTACAACGCCGACGGCACGGATTCGGAGACCTGCGGCAACGGCCTGCGCTGCGTGGCGAAGTTCGCGGTCGATCGCGGGCTCGTCTCGAACCGCGCGTTCGTCGTCGAGGACGCTTCCGGGCTGCACACGGCGCTCGTCGAGCCGGCGACCGGCCCGATCCGCCGCGCGGTCGTCTCCATGCGCCGACCGCGCCTCGAGTCGCGCGACGAACGCGTCGAGCTGGCCGATCCGGACGGCGCCCGCATCGTGACCGGCTCGCGCGTCGACGTCGGCAACCCGCACTTCGTCGTGCTCGTGGACGACGTCCTGCGTGCCGCGGTCGAGCGCGATGGCTCGCGCATCGAAAACCACGCTGCGTTTCCGGCCGGGACGAACGTCGAGTTCGTCGCGCACGGCGCCGAGCGCACGGACATGCGCGTGTGGGAGCGCGGTGTCGGCGAGACCGAGGCCTGCGGCAGCGGCGCCTGCGCCGTCGCGGCGACGCTCGTCGCGATCGGCGTGGCGCGACTGCCGCTCGACCTGCACCTGCCCGGCGGTGTGCTGCGCATCGGCGAGAACGCCGACGGTTCGTACTCGCTGGCGGGTGAGGTCGAGGACCTCGGCCAGCGCGAATGGCCGCGCACGCTTCCGACGCCGCACGCGGCGGGCTAGACGCGCACCATGGGCAGCCTCGGCCACGTCGTGCTCGCCCTCGCGGCTCTCGCTGCCGCGGAAGCCGGTTTCGAAGTGAACTTGGCCCCGGCGTGGATCCTCGCGCTGTTCGTACCGCTGCCCTACTTCCTCGCGCGAGCGGCCGAGCGCGCGTTCGTGCGCGGACGATTCCGCTTGGGGGAGTGGCTGCACCGCGCGCTCGTCGTGTCGCCGCTGGCGCTGTTCGCCGCCGCAGTGTGGTGTTGCGGTTGGCGTGCTGCGGTGACGGGTTGGAGCGGCTCCGAAGTTTCGCTGCTCGCATGGCCCGACCTGCGCGTGCTCGTGCTGATCGTGCCCTGGTTGGCGTTCGAGCTCGTCGCGCTGCATGCGCGCTCACGCACGTTCGTCGCCGTCGGACAACGCGAAGGTTGGCTCGGCTTCCACGTGCGCATGCTGGTCGCCGGATTGGTGCCGGTGCTGCTCTACGTGATCGCGGCCGCGGTCGTCGGCGCCAGTGAGGAAGCGCGCGTCGCCGTCGAGGAGATCGGCGTCTTCCACGCGGCGTTTGCAGCGGCGTTGCTGACCTCGCTCGCGCTCGTGCTGCCGTTCCTGTTGGAGCACGTGTGGGAGACGACGCCGCTGCCCGAGGGTTCCCATCGCGAATCCGTTCTCGCCCTGGCGCGCGAATCGGGCTTCGGCACACCGCGCCTGCGCATGTGGCGTACGGGCAACCAGGTCGCGAACGCCGCGATCATCGGGATGACGAAGGGCAGCCGCACCGTGCTGTTCTCGGACCAATTGCTGGCGCAGTTGCCGCCGCGCGAGCTGGTCGCCGTCTTCGCGCACGAGATGGGGCACGCCGTGCGTTCGCACGTGCCGCTGTTCATCGCATGGGTGCTCGTCGCGTTCCTGTTCGGCGACCTCGTCGCGAACGCGCTGTTCGCCGACGAACCCGTGTGGGCCGGACTCGTGCTGCTCGCCTTCTTGGGTTCGTGGTTCGTCGGGTTCACGTGGCTGTCGCGCCGCTGCGAGCTGCAGGCCGACCTACATGCACTGGACCTCTTGGGCGAGACGCACACGCTGGTGTCCGCGCTGGAGCGCGTCGGTGGTCGCTTGCGCGACGTAGCTGGTTGGCGCCACTTCAGCGTCGCGGACCGCGTGCGCTTCCTCGAACACGCGCAGGCCGATCCGAGCGTCGCGAAACGCCTGCACGACACGATCCGCGCCGCCAGCGTGCTCGGCAGCGTGCTCCTCGTCGTCGCGCTGGGCCTGCACGCTGTGCGCCTGATGTCGGACCTGCCGACCGACCGTCTGCGCGCGGACTTGCGCTTGGGCGACTACGCCAGCGCAGCACACCGCGCGGCGCGCATCGACGGACTGGACCCGGTGCTCGCGCAGACGGCGCGCGTCGCGGGCTCGCTGGGATCCGACGGCGTGGAGCCCGAACGCGTCGCCCAGGAAGCCGCCGCGGCGACGAAACGCGGCGACGAACAATCCGCCGCGATCTGGAAGGCGCTGCTCGAACTGCGACGTTGAGAGGCGGTGGTGGACGTTCGCCCTCTGGACGCGCGTGTCCGGCTCGTGGCGATCGAATTACCGCGTGGGAAGTAGGCGCGAGACCTCGATCGTACGTGTCGAGGCCGAACTGTTCGGGTCCCGCACCCGACTCGATGCCGTAGCCTGTGCGGCCCGAGTCCACGTCGACCGGCTAGCCGGTCCTCTGCACCGCACGACCTTTCCATGAACGACTCCGCACGCATCGGGCGCCGATCCTCCCGCACCGCGCTCCTCTCGATCGCACTGCCCGTGATCGCATTGCTTTTCGCGGCCGCGAGCGCGCTGGCCCAACGTCCTCCCGCTCAGCTCGACGCCGGCGAAATCCTGCATCGCCTGCACAAGCTCGAGGTCGTCGGCAGCGTGCTGTACGTCGCTGCGCACCCTGACGACGAGAACACGCGACTGATCAGCTACCTGTCGAACGGTCGCAAGGTGCGCACGGCGTACCTGAGCCTGACGCGCGGCGACGGCGGCCAAAACCTGATCGGGCCCGAGCTGGGCGACGCGCTGGGCATCATCCGCACGAACGAGTTGCTCGAAGCGCGGCGCATCGACGGCGGCGAGCAGTTCTTCACGCGCGCCGTCGACTTCGGCTACAGCAAGAGCGCCGACGAGACCTTCTCGAAGTGGGGCAAGCAGGAAATCCTCGGCGACGTCGTGCGCGTCATCCGCACGTTTCGTCCCGACGTGATCATCACGCGCTTCGCGCCCGACGGCAGCGGGGGACACGGACATCACACGGCCTCGTCGGTCCTGGCAAACGAGGCGTTCACGCTGGCCGCGGATCCGCTGGCATTTCCCGAGCAGAATCTCGCGCCCTGGCAAGTGAAGCGCCTCTTCTTCAACGGCAGCACATGGTGGCGCAAGGACCTCGACCAGCAGGCCGCGAACGATCCCGCGAAGTGGCTGAAGGTCGACGTCGGCGGCTACGACCCGTTGCTGGGCGCCAGCTACAGCGAAATCGCCGGACGCAGTCGGAGTCAGCACAAGAGTCAGGGCTTCGGCGCCGCGGAGACGCGGGGTGAGCAGATCGAGTACCTGCGGCTCGAGCAGGGGATGCCGCTGACGAGTGCGGACATCTTCGACGGGATCGACATCAGTTGGACGCGCGTCGAGAGCGGCGCAGCCGTGCCCACGATGTTGCGCGGAATCATCGCCAGGTATGACGCCGGCGCGCCGGAGAAGATCGTGCCGGAACTGATCCAAGTCGTGGATCGATTGGACGAGTTGGCGCAGCACGCAGCCGAACGTTCCTGGCCCGCGTTCAAGGCCGACGCAGCGCGCGAATTGATCCTGCAAGCGTGCGGTGTCGTCGTCGAATCGACGGCGCCTGACGCGCGCATGGCCCAACGCCTGCTGCCCAATCCAGCGGCGAAACGGACGCTGTCCGTCTTGCAGCGATCCGCGGGTCCGAGCGTCGAGATCGTCGCCGTAGGCGAAGGAGATGACGGCGTCTCGATGCACCAGCGGCTCGAGTGGAACCGACCGTTCGAGTTGGACGGGCTCCTTGCGATCGGAGGCGTGTCGCTGACCCAGAACGTGAACCTCGCTCCGCCGGGAAGTGTGGTTCGGACCTACGACCAGCCCTACTGGCTCGCTGCGCCGCACGACACGCTCTTCCATCCGAATACCGCTCGAGCGTGGGGGATCGAGCCCACGATTCCCGGCGAGTTCGTCGCGGTTGCCCAGCTACGCATCGACGACGCGCTGACCGTGCGCGTCACCCGCTCGACGATGAACAAGTGGATCGATCGCGTCGCGGGCGAGCGCATGCAGCCCGTCGTGCCGACGCCCGTCGCGTCGATCGGTGTCGGCGACGGCATCCTGCTCGTGCGCGGTCAAGATGCGAGCGTCACCGTCGCAGTCGAATCGCTGACGGACGATCTCTCGGGGACGCTCGAGGTCGCGATGCAGGGCGGTTGGTCGCTCGTGAACACGCCCGAACCGATTCGTGCGCTCGCACGCGGCGAGCGCAAGCAGGTCCGACTCGATGTGCGCCGTGCCACGGATTCCAAGCGCGGCGTCATGCACGTCACGTTCACCGGGCCGTATGGCATGTCGGACCGCACGCTGCACACCATCGACTACCCGCACATCCTGCCGCAGACGTGGTACACGCCCGCCGACGTGCGGCTCGTGCCGCTCGACGTCGCCGTGAACGTCAAGACGGTCGGCTACATCGACGGGGCGGGCGACGACATTCCGCAGGCGCTGGAGCAGCTCGGTGTCACGGTTCTGCGCATCGATCCGGTCACGGCGCACGCGACGGACTTGGCCAAGTGCGACTCGATCATCACCGGTATTCGCGCCTACAACACGGTGAAGTCGCTCGCGCGCTTCCAGCCGCTGTTGCTCGAGTACGTCGAGAAGGGCGGCACGCTCGTCGTTCAATACAACACGAACGGCAACGACCTCGTGATGGACCCGAAGCGCATCGGTCCGCATCCGTTCTCGTTGACGCGATCGCGCGTCACGGTCGAGGAAGCGCCGCCGACGTTCCTCGCGCCGGCGCATCCCTTGATGCACGTTCCGAACGAGCTGGGCCTCGCGGATTTCGACGGTTGGGTGCAGGAACGCGGCCTGTACTTCGCCGGTGACGTCGACCCGAAATACACCGCATTGATCGCCTGGAACGACCCGGGCGAAGACCCGCTGAACGGCGGCTTGATCGCCTGCGATCACGGCAAGGGACGCTTCATCTACACCGGGATCAGCTTGTTCCGTCAGCTGCCGGCCGGCGTCGCGGGCAGCTACCGATTGCTCGCGAACCTGATCGCGCGCCGAACGGGCGGCGAATGAGGCAGTGCGTGAGCCGGCAGTCCAACTACGCGTCGACGAAACACACTCTCGCGACGATCGGCTAGACGATGCACTGGATCGACTGGGCCATCTTGCTCGGCACGCTGGGCTTCATCGTCGGCTACGGCGTGTGGAAGACGCGCCGCGACAACACGCGCGAGAACTACCTGCGCGGCGGATCCGAGAGCCGCTGGTGGAGCGTGGGCTTGAGCGTCATGGCGACGCAGGCCAGCGCGGTCACGTTCCTCAGCACGCCGGGTCAGGGCTACCTCGACGGCATGGGCTTCGTGCAGTTCTACTTCGGACTGCCGCTGGCGATGCTCGTGATCGGCGCGGTGTTCATCCCGCTCTACTACAAGTCGAAGGTCTACACCGCGTACGAGTTCATCGGGCGGCGCTTCGACGGTCGTGCTCGGTTTCTGACCGCGGGACTCTTTCTGATCCAGCGCAGCTTGGCCGCCGGCATCACGATCTACGCGCCCAGCATCATCTTGAGCAAGGTGCTGCACTGGCCGCTTTCGTGGACGTGCGTGTTCATCGGCGCGCTCGTGATCCTGTATACGACCGCGGGTGGAGCGCGCGCGGTCGGCGTCACGCACAAGCAGCAAATGGCCGTGATCTTCCTCGGCATCCTGACCGCCTTCGGGCTGACGGTGCATTACCTCAGCGGATCGGTGGGCTTCGGCGAAAGCCTGCGCGTCGCGGACGCGATGGGGAAGCTGGACGTGATCGATCTGTCCTGGGATCCGTCGGACAAGTACACGCTGTGGAGCGGGCTGATCGGCGGGTTCTTCCTGCAGCTCTCGTACTTCGGCACGGACCAGAGCCAAGTGCAGCGCTACCTCAGCGGTCAATCGATCCAGCAGGCGCGCCAAGGTCTGTGGATGAACGGCGTGCTGAAGATCCCGATGCAGTTCTTCATTCTGCTGACGGGCGTCCTCGTCTTCGTGTTCTTCCTGTTCCACGCGACACCGCTGCACTGGAACGAGACGAACTTGGCGACCGCGCGCGCGCTGGACACCACGTCGATCACGCGCGACCTGGAGCGCGATCACGCGACGGCGATGCGCGATCGACAGGCCTCGACCGAGCGACTCGTGGACGCGTGGCGTACCGACGACACGGCACGAGCGGACGCGGCGCTGAGCGAGCTGAAGGCCGTCGAGGTGCGCGACGCCGAGCTGCAGCAGAGCTTCCGGTCGCGCCTCACTGAACTCGCCCCGGCCGCCGAGGCAAACGACAAGGACTACATCTTCATCACGTTCATCATGGAGCACCTGCCGGTGGGCATCATCGGGCTTCTGCTGGCGATGATCTTCTGCGCAGGGATGAGCAGCACGAGTGCGGAACTCTCCGCGTTGGCGACAACCAGCACGGTCGACGTGTTCAAGCGACCGCGCGACGATGCAGCGCAGGTCCGGGCGACGCAGTGGGCAACGGTGGCGTTCGGCGTTCTCGCACTGGGCTTCGCGGCGGTGTTCTCGTTGTTCGAGAACTTGATCCAGGCCGTGAACATCCTCGGATCGCTGTTCTACGGCACGATCTTGGGCATTTTCCTCGTCGCGTTCTTCGTGAAGCACGTCCAGGGGACTGCTGTGTTCGTCGCTGCGCTCGTCGCCCAAGCTGTGATCCTGGTGATCCACTTCACGGGGATCGACGTCGCGTTCCTCTGGTACAACCTGATCGCTCCGGCGATCGTCGTGGTGCTGGCGATCGTGCTGCAGGCGCTGCTTCCGGGCCGGCCGAACGACGTGCGCGAGGCAAGCTGAACGGACGGAGCGAACCGGACAGAGCCAACCGGACAGAGCTAACCGGAGAGAACGGTCCGACCGAAACGGTCTGAACGGTGCGCACCGGCCCGGACGACGCGATCTCGCGCTTGCTATGCTGCGCGCGACATGAAGCACACCCTCCTCCTCGCGATCTCCATCGCGATCGCCACGTCTTTCCTCGCCCCGGTCCTGCACGCTCGCCCGACGCAAGATCCCGCCATCGACTTCCCGCAGCCGTCGCCGACCGCGACGTTCAAGCAGCGGGTCGGCATCACCGATGTCGAGATCGTGTACTCGCGCCCCAGCGCGAAGGGCCGCAAGGTCTTCGGCGACCTCGTTCCCTACGGCGAGCTGTGGCGCACCGGAGCGAACGCGGCGAGCAAGCTCACGTTCGGAACCGAAGTGAAGTTCCAGGGGATGAAGGTCCCCGCCGGCTCGTACTCGCTGTTCACGATCCCCGGCGCGAACGAGTGGACCGTGATCCTGAACAAGGTCGCCGAACAATCGGGCACGTCCACCTACGACGAAAAGCAGGACCTGCTGCGCGTCCAAGTGAAGCCGTCCGCGCTGACGAACCCGGTGGAATCGTTCCGCATCGGCCTGGACGGACTGCGCGACGATTCGGCGACGCTCACGCTGACGTGGGAGAAAGTCGCGGTGCCGATCCGCATCGAAACGGACGTCGTCGGCATGATCGTGCCGAAGATCCAGGCCGCGATGACGGGAGAGGGCAAGAAGCCCTACTACCAAGCGGCGATGTTCTATTACGAGCACGACCTCGACATGAAGCTGGCCGCGCAGTGGATGGCAGAGGCAGTCAAGGAACGGCCCGACACCGTGTGGCTCGTGTACCGCCAAGGCCTCGTGCTGGCGAAAGCCGGCGACAAGGCTGGCGCGCTGGCGGCGGCGAACCGTTCGCTCGCGCTGGCGGACAAGGTCGGCGGTGCGCAGGGCGCCGAGTACAAGCGTTTGAACGAGCAACTGATCGCCGGCCTCAAGTAGCGCACGTCGATCGAACGTCGAGCGGGGCGGTCCGTTGGACTGCCCCGCTCGTGCATTTCGGCATGATCGAGCGTGATGTGCGCGCGCACGCCGACGCGGATCGGCTCAGTCGGCTTCGGGTTCGGCGACCGTGCGCGCCGTCCACACGCGCGGCGCGGCAGCCTGCACGCCGTGGCTCGCGATCGCGACGGCCGGCGCGAGCTCACCCGATTCGGGATCGCCGGGATAGCGAACGCGCTCGAGGAAGAGGCCCGTCGCCGGAGCCGTCCATTCCGCGACCGTTCCCACGCGCGCGTGGGGCGCGCCGCCGGCAACGATCGCCGCGAAGTCGTCGACGGTGATCGCGCGCGTGCCGACCTTCACCAGCGCGCCGGTCATGCGCCGAACCATGCGCCAGAGGAAATGCGAGGCCTCGAAGCGCAAGACGACGAGCGCGCCGTGTTCGCTGGCCTCGGCGCGCCGCATGCGCACGACCGTCTTCGTCTGCGTGGGCGATTCCTGACCGAACGGAGCGAAGTCGCGCTCGCCGACCAGCAGCGCTTGGGCCGCCTGCAGCGCCGCGAGATCCAAGTTGTCCTCGATCTGCCACGCGAAGGCTTTCGAGAACGCTGAGCGACGGCGCACGAGCTGGTAGACGTAGCTGCGCGATTCCGCGTCGTGCCGCGCGTGGAAGCGCGGCGGAGCGCGCTCGACCGTCAGCAAGTTGATGTCGCCCGGCAGGCGCTCGTTGACCTTCGCGAGCAGTTGCCGCGCGTCGATCGGTCGCGCGAGCTTCAAGTGCGCGACCTGCGCCAGCGCGTGCACGCCCGCATCGGTGCGCCCAGCGCCGCCGAGGTCGAGCACATCGCCGCCCGCCTCGAGGATCGCCGCGCGGAGGCTGCCCGCGATCGTGCGCGCGTTCTTCTGCTCCTGCCAACCGCTGTAACGCGTCCCGTCGTACTCGACGACCAATCGGTAGGTGTGCGCGCGGGCCAGCTCGCCGGGAGCGAGCGGACGGGGCGATTCGGAGTCGTTGCGCGGTCGTTTGGGTGTCATCGAGAGTCTTCGGTTGCAGTGCTTCTCGACGCGGATCCCGTTCGTTGCGGTGATCGAACGTCGAGCCGTCGGGGGTCGGACTCCGGAGCATGCGGGCCCGGGGGCTGCGCGTCCACTTGCGCCGCGAATGCTCGATGGCGCAGCTCAATGCACGATGCGCGTCGTCTCGCCCGGGAGAAGTCGCACGGGGACCGACTCGACCAGGGCGCCGTCCCTCCACAGCGTGACGACCGTCGCGTCGGAGGACAGGACGACGTCCCCGCTGCGACCGTCGGCACGAAACCCGGGAAACCTCTCCCGAACTCCGCAACGGAGACCACGGTGCAGGCCGCGGACACCCCTCCCCGAAAGGTCAGTACGTCAACCCGTTCTTGCGCAGATGCACGCGCGGTTCGCCGTCGCGCAGGACGCGCGCTTCCTCGGCCACGCCGAACAGGACGGTGTGATCGCCTGCGGCAAGTTCGTCGCTCAGCCGGCAGTCGATCCAGGCCAGCGCGCTCTCCAGGACCGTCAGTCCCGAACTCGTCTGTGTGACCGCCAAACCGTCGAACGGCGACGCGCCGGCGACTCCGCGCTTCAAGAACGGGCTCATCAGCGCTTGGTCGCCCGCACCCAGGATCGACAGCGCGAAACGGCCCGTCTTGCGCACATCCGGCAATTGCGCGCGGTCGTGCGCGACAGCCAAGACCAGCGTCGGCGGCTCGAAAGCGACCTGTTGGACGAACGACCCGACGAAGGCGACGGGCTCGCCTGCGCGCAGGGTCGTGACGACGTAGACGCCCGACGGGAGGCGGCCCAGCGCGCGCGCGAGGGGGGTGGGTTCGGTGCGGGGCATGGGGTGGTCTCGGGGCCGGCGGAAAGGCCCATCCTGCGGGCTCGCGGCGCTGGATTCGAGGCCCGAAAATGCGGAGAATCAGCGGTCTGCCCCAAGCGCTCGAAACTGCCCGAAACGGCTGGTTCGAAACGCCTCGAGAACCCCATTCCGGGCGTCCTTCGTACCCGCGGCCCGCAGCCCGCTCACCGTACTCCAAAGACTCGCACAGCTCAGCTTCGACGGAGCGCCGCGCCCACCCATGACCGGAACGGACGACAAGAAGCCCAGTTCGAACGAGGCCAAGCCTCACAACTCGGGGAAGATCACGCCGCGTCACATCGAGCGCGAGATGCGCGAGAGCTACCTGACGTACGCGCTCTCCGTCATCCACTCGCGCGCGTTGCCCGACGTGCGCGACGGACTGAAGCCCAGCCAGCGCCGCATCCTCGTGGCGATGAACGACCTGAACCTGGGTCCGCGCGCCAAGTACCGGAAATGCGCGAAGATCGCCGGCGATACGTCGGGCAACTACCACCCGCACGGTGAAGCGGTGATCTACCCGACGCTCGTGCGGCTCGCGCAGGACTTCTCGCTGCGCTATCCGCTCGTCGACGGTCAGGGCAACTTCGGTTCGATCGACGGCGATCCGCCGGCCGCGATGCGTTACACGGAAGCGCGCATGGCCGGGACCGCCGTCGAGATGATGGCCGATCTCGAGCAGGACACGGTCGACGTCGAGCCCAACTACGACGACACGCGCACGCAGCCGGTCGTGCTGCCGTCGCGCTTCCCGAACCTCCTGTGCAACGGTTCGGACGGCATCGCGGTCGGCATGGCGACCAGCCTTCCGCCGCACAACTTGGGCGAGATCTGCGCGGCGCTGCGGCGCGTGCTGGACGATCCCGCGGTGACGATCGCGCAGCTGTGCGAGATCGTGAAGGGCCCGGATTTCCCGACCGGCGGCATCGTCATGGGCCGCAATGGGATCTTGCAGGCCTATGCGACCGGTCGCGGCATCACGCGGTTGCGCGCTCGCTACGAGGTCGAGGACACGCGCACCAAGCAGCAGATCGTGATCACGGAGATCCCGTATCAGGTCCGCAAGCTGGCGATCATCGAGAAGATCGTCGAGGTCGTGAAAGACCAGCGGATCACGGGCATTTCCGACGTCCGCGACGAGTCGGACCGCGACGGCCTGCGATTGGTGATCGAGCTGAAGAAGGGCGAGGACCCGCAGGTCATCGCGAACCAGCTCTTCCAGTACACGCCGCTCCAGCAGACGGTTTCGATCATCAACCTGGCGATCGACGATCGACAGCCGCGCACGCTGAACCTGCGCGCGCTGCTCGACGCGTACATCAAACACCGTCGCATCGTCATCCGTCGGCGCACCAAGTTCCTCTTGGGCAAGGCCGAGGATCGCAAGCACATCGTCGAGGGTCTGCGGATCGCCGTCGACAACATCGACGAAGTCATCCGCATCATCCGGGCCAGTGCGGACCGCGAGCAGGCGCGCGAAGGATTGCGCGCGGCGTTCGGCCTGTCCGAGCGTCAGTCGCAGGCGATCGTCGACATGCGCCTCGGCGCGTTGACGGGCCTGGAACGCGAGAAGCTCGAGGACGAGTACAACCAACTCGTCGCGACGATCGCAGACCTGAACGACATCCTGGCGCGCGAAGAGCGCGTCACGGCGATCATCAAGGACGACCTCGACGATCTCGAGAAGAAGTACGGCGACCCGCGTCGCACGGAGATCTCGCTCGAGGAGATCGACGGCAGCTTCAACATCGAGGAGCTGATCACCGAGGAGATGATGGTCGTGACCGTCAGTCAGGACGGTTACATCAAGCGCGTCCCGCTCGACGTGTACCGCGCGCAAGGTCGCGGCGGTCGCGGCATCAAGGGCAGCGAGGCGAAGGAAGGCGACGTGCTGAAGTCGCTGTTCGCCGCGGGGACGCACGACTACCTGCTGAACTTCTCGAACAAGGGCAAGGTGTACTGGTTGAAGGTCTACCAGGTGCCCGAAGCCAACCGGACCAGCAAGGGCCGCGCGATGCGGAACCTGTTGCCGCTCGAGGACGGTGAAGAGATCACGAACGTCCTGCGCGTGCGCGAATTCGACTCGGAATCGTGCGTGTTCTTCGCGACGAGCGGCGGCACGGTCAAGAAGACGAAGCTCGAGAAGTACTCGCGCCCGAAGAAGGGCGGCATCCGCGCCATCCTGCTCGACGGCGAGGATGCGGTCGTCGGCGTGACGCTGACACGGCCGGGCGACACGCTGATCCTGTGCTCGAAGGAAGGTCAAGCGATCCGCTTCGACGAGAAGGCGGCGCGCGAGATGGGCCGCACCAGCTACGGCGTGCGCGGCATCCGCTTGAAGGGTGACGACAAGGTCGTGGGCGTCGTGGTGGCGAACGATGACACGGCGACGCTGGTCACGGGCTGCGCAGAAGGCTACGGCAAGCGCTCGCTGATCACCGAGTACCCGATCAAGGGCCGCGGCGGCCAAGGTGTCATCGACATCAAGACCACCGAGCGAAACGGCGACGTCGTGTCGGTCGCGTTGGCGCGCGAGGGCGACGACGTCCTGTTCATCACGCAGACGGGCATGTTGGTGCGCACACCAGTTTCCGAGATCTCGACGATCGGTCGCAACACGCTGGGTGTGCGCCTCGTGAACCTGAAAGACGGCGACAAGCTCGTCTCGATGGAAGTGGTCAGCGAAGCCGACCTCGAGAAGTACGCAGCGGAAGCGCGCGAGCGCCCCGTGACGATCACCCCGGTCGCTGCGGACGGCGACGATGGTGAAACCGACGACGACGAAGAGGTCGACGATACGCGCGAGGAAGAGTGACGCCGATGGGACTCAAGGAGACGTTCGAAGCCGACGTGAAGACCGCGATGCTCGCGCGGAACGAGGTCGTGCGTGACACGCTCCGCCTGCTGCTCTCCGAGTTCAAACGCATCGAAGTGCAGGACGGCGGGACGCTGACGCCCACGATCGAGCAGGACGTGCTGCTCAAAGCGGCGAAGCAGCGTCAGCAGTCGATCGACGAGTTCGACAAGGCCGGGCGACTGGATCTCTCCGCGAAGGAAAAGGCCGAGTTGGAAGTGATCCAACGCTACTTGCCGAAGGCGATGTCGGAAGCCGAAGCGAAGGCCGCGATCGAAGCGATCGCAACGGAGCTCGGCCTGACGTCCAAGAAGGACATGGGCACGCTGATGAAGGCCGCGATGGCCAAGTACAAGGGCCAGCTCGACGGCAAGATGGCGCAGAAGGTGCTGGGCGAGATCCTGAGCTGATTCGCGCAGGACTCGGCGGACTTTGCTCGCAACCCGACGGACTGCGATCCGGGGTCGAGCGTCATCGGCCTGCCTCGCCTCACCGACGGTAGCGCTAGGATGCGGACCGCCCTACGCCTGGGGCGCCCAACTTCGCGATGACCCTCCGCATCCTCGCCGTCGGTGACATCCACCTCGGTCGCCGTCCGGGCAGTGTTCCGGAAGAGATCGCGGTGCATTGCGGCGGTCGCGACACGCTCGGGCCGCGCGCGGCCTGGCAGGCCGCCGTCGATCGCGCGTTGGCCGAGCGCGTGCAGGCCGTGCTGCTGCTCGGCGACGTCGTCGACGACGAGGAGCGCTACCTCGAGGGCTGGTCCGCGCTCGAATCCGGCTTGCGACGCCTGCTCGACGCGGGCATCGAAGTGTTCGCGGTCGCCGGCAACCACGACGTGCGTGTCTTGCCACGGCTTGCCGAGACGTTGACCGGCTTGCGCCTGCTCGGCGCTGGCGGTCAGTGGGAATCGGCCGATCTCGCAGGCGGAACCGCGCGGATCGTCGGCTGGTCGTACCCGACCGCGCATGCGCGCACGGATCCGACGCACGACGCGCGGCTCGGTGAACTGTGCGCGATGCCTGGTGAAGGACCGACGATCGGTCTGCTGCACGGCGATCTCGACGCGGCGCAGAGCGCTTACGCGCGCTTCTCCAGTGCGCGCTTGCGGGCCAGCGGGGCCGACGTGTGGCTGCTCGGCCACGTGCACGGTCCAACGTTTGCGCCTGCGAAGGCCGGAGGGATCTCGATGGGATTCCTCGGTTCGCTGACCGCACTCGATCCGACGGAGACGGGCGTGCACGGTCCGTGGCTCTTGACGTACGAGGGTCGGACTCTGGTCGAGGCGACTCAGCTCGCGCTCGCGCCGCTGCGCTGGGAGCGCATCACCGTCCCGGTCGACTCGTGGACGAGCGTGGCCGACCTCGAACCGGGCATCGCCGGTGCGCTGCAGGATTTCGAGGCTCGCGAGCGCGCACAGCTGGGCAACGCACGTGCCGTCGGCTTGCGCATCGAACTGAGCGGCTCTTCGTCGTTCCACCGCGAATTGCACCGCGCGGTCGAGGCCTCCACGCATGAGGCTTTGCGTCCAACTCTGGACGGGCGCGCGTTCTTCGTCGACGCCGTCAGCGATCGTGCACGCCCGGCGCTCGACCTCGTTGCCTTGGCGCACGACTCCGACCCGCCGGGGTTGCTCGCGCGTCGGCTGCTCGCGCTGGACAACGCGGATCCGACCATGCACACGGACGCGGCAACGCTCGAAGTCCGCACGCGACTCCTGCGCCTTGCGCGCGACACGCGGCAGGCCCTCGCGCGACGCGAGTTCCTCGCGCTCGGCGAATCCGAAGCGAGCGACGACGTCCTGATCCAGGAACTGCGGGAAGCTGGGCTCGCGGCGCTCGAAGAGTTGCTCGCTTCGCGTGCCGGCGGGGAAGACGTCGCGTGAAGCTGCTCGCGCTCACGATCATGCGACTGGAAGGGCTGCGCACGGGATTCGTGCTGAGACCGGAACACCTCACCGGTCGCGTGCGCGTGCTGCACGGGCCGAATGCGATCGGCAAATCGAGCGTGCTGCGCGCGCTGAAGTTTCTCCTGTGGCCGCGCGAAACACCCGCCAGCGGAAGCCTCGAACTCGAAGCGCGCTTCGAAGTCGGCGGAGTCGAGTGGACGGCACGGCGCGAGGGTTCGGGCACGCGCTGGACGCGTGACGGCAACGAGGTCAACGCTCCGCCGCTGCCTCCGTGGCGGCACGCAAGTCAGATGCTGGTCGGCCTCGACGCGTTGGGCCTCGGCGGTGAGAAGGACGTCGAGGAGCATGTGCAGCGCGAGTTCGGCGGCGGCTACGACCTCGCTGGCGTCGAAGCGTCGATGCGCCCCGGGACACAGATCGGTCGCACGCAGGCGCGGGCGCTCAGCGACGCCGAAGATGCGCTGCGCAAGGCGCGCCATGAGCAAGACGAGATCGTGCGCGATGCGGAACGGTTGGCGGAGGTGCGTGCAGAGCGCGACGCGGCGGTGTGCGCGCAACGACGCGTCGCCCTGCTCGACCGGGCGCTCGAACTCGCTGCGGCGAAGCGCAAGCTCGCAGAAGTTCAGACGCGGCTCGCCGAGTTCCCGAGCGGACTCGATCGGTGGCGCGGGAGCGAGCCCGAGGAGCTGGAATCACTGCGCTCGCGTTTGGCGAAATCCAAGCGTGATCAGGAACTCGCACATCGCGCGGTCGCCGAACTCGAACGCAAGATCAGCGGCAGCGGCCTCGCCGAACCGTTGACCTCGACCGTCCTCGACGGCATCGGCGACCGGGTCGATGGGCTGCGCGAGGCCGAGGAAGAATTGCAGTCGGCGCGCGAGGCCGCGTCGGGAGCGGATGCACGCCTCCGCGCGGCCGCTTCCGTGTTCGGCGCGAACGCCGATCTCGATCGGTTCGCGGGACTGGACGCGACGCTCGACGAAGAGGTCGAACAGCTCGTTCGCGCAGCTGAGGCACACACACGCATCGTCGGAGAGCTGGAGGCGCAGATCGCGGCACTCGGCGAAAGCGCGCAGGTCCAGCCGCCGCAACCACGCGCGGCGGCTGCGCTCGAAGACTGGCTGGCCGCACCGACAGAGGCCAAGGCAGATGGCCGATCGCGCTGGACCCTCTACGTGCTGGCGCTGGTGTTGGCATTCACGGCTGTCGGTCTCGCTTTCGTGCACGCCGGCTTCTTGGGCCTCCTCGCTCTCTCTGTCCTCGCACTGTTCGGCGCGCGCGGAGCGATGGCGAACACCGGACCGAGCCGTGCGACGCACGCAGCTGCGTACGCGCAGACGAGCGAGGCCGCGCCGACGGACTGGAACGCGGTCGCGGTCCGGAAGCGACTCACCGAGCTGCGCCAACTCGAGGTGCGCGCGCTCGAGGCGCGTGGCCGCGAGGAACGGCGTGGGGAACTGGCCGCACGCCTCGCTTCGCACACGAACGAGGGGCGCAAGATTGCGCAGACGCGCTTGGAGCTTGCCGCGCGTCTGGGCGCAAGTGTGGCTGCGCCCGACGGCGCGCTCGCGGCGTTCGCGCAGTCACGTCGCGCGCTGCGTGAGGCGCGCAGCACAGCCGCCGAGTGTTCTGCGGCGCACGATCGGTGCGAAGCTCGGCGCACGGAAGTGCTCGCCGCGCTCAACGAAGAACTCGAACGCTGCGGAGCCATGCGTGTCGGCGACTTCACCGCGGCCAAGGTGCGCATCAAACACCTGCGCGAACGCAGCGCGGAGTTGGCAGCGCTGCGCGTCGAACGCGACGGGCAGCGCGAAGTCGAGCGCAACGCTCGCGAGAGTGCCAAGCAGATCGAGAAGGAGATCACGGCCGTGTTCCTTCGCGGCGATCTCGAGCCGGGCGACGACGCTTCATTGGCGCACCGCCTCGAAGGTCTCGGCGCCTGGAAGTCGGCGTTGAAGGTGCGGGACGAGGCTGCGCACGACGTCCAGCGTTCGGCCGGAGAGCTGGCGGCCAAGTCCGGTGGGGTGAGCGATGGCGAGCTCGCGGATGCGCCCCAACAGCAGCTGGAGGCGGAGCGAACTGCGGCGCTGGAGATCGCCGCGGGAGCGGACTCGCTCACGGAGCGCGTCGTCGAGATTCAAACCCTGCTGGCGCGCGCGCGTGAGGAGCGCACACTCGAGACCGCGCTCGAGCAGCGCGATGCGCGCCACGACGCGCTGAAGGATGTGTTCGCGAGGGCGCGCCGTGGTGAGTTGGCCTGCGCGCTGCTGGCGGACGTCCGCGCGGCACACGAGACGACGAGTCGGCCGCGCGTTGTCGAGGAAGCCGAGAAGCTGTTCGTGAGCTTCACGCACGGCCGCTACTCGCTGCGCGTGACCACCGTGGACGGCCGGATCGTGTTCACGGCGCTGGACACCCACAACGCGGTTCGTCCGTTCCGGCTCGACGAGTTGTCGGACGGCACGCGCGCCCAGTTGCTGCTCGCTTCGCGTCTGGCGTACTTGCGCACGATCGAACGCGGCGACCCGCTGCCGCTCGTCCTCGACGATGCGCTCGCGACCAGCGACCCCGCACGCAAGCAACAAGTCGGCGCCGCGTTGCTCGAGGTTGCGCGCACGGAAGACCGGCAGATTCTGGTGATGACGCCGGACGCCGGCGATGTCGAGTTGCTGCGGCCGAAGGACGCCGCGCCCGGCGATGTCGAGGCGACGGATCTGGCTGCCTTGCGCGGTGGCGAGATGCCGGTTGCCGCGCGCGCGCGACTCGCGCTGCCGAGCGTGACACCCGTGCCCGAGGTCGGTCGCGCGAGCCCCGGGGCCTACGCCCATGCGCTGGAAGCAGCCGGGATGCCCGTGCGGCCGTTCGATCCGCGACGCGAGATCGACGAGGTCCACTTGTGGTGGGTGCTGCACCACGACCTCGAGCTGTTGCATCGGCTGCTGGACCTGCACTTCGAGAACGTCGCGTCGTTCCGTAACGCGGCGCACCATCGAATCGCGGGGCTCGGCGCGCGCGAGTCGGACGCGGCCGCGCCGTGGATCGCGCTTGCGTCGGCGGTGATCGATGCATGGCGCATCGGTCGCGGCAGGCCGATCGATCGCGATGCGCTGTTGCGCGCCGGCGTCAGCGACACGTTCATCGATCGCATGGTGGAGCTTGCTGCCAACGTACGCGGTGACGCGAAGGCCTGGTTGGTGACGGTGTCCGACGGCTCGGACGAGCGCGCCAAGGGCTACCGCAAGAAGAGCCTCGATCAGAACCGCGAGTTGCTCGAGCAGAACGGGTACCTGGATCCGCGCGAGATCCTCGATCGCGAGGCGGCGTGGATGCGCGTCCTCGCGTCGCTGCCGCCGAACCACGAACTGGGTGCGACGGATGTGCGTGCTCGTTTCGAGCTTCTGTGGCGGTCGTGTGAGGAACGCGGCGACGAGGTTGTGCCGGTCGCGCATCCGCGGTCGGGTTGAATACGCCTGGAACTCACGCATTCCTCGCAGGACGATGTACCGAGTGCGCCCTGGTGTGCGGAATCGGAGTCGGTCGCTCGGGTAGATCGAATCAAGTCGTGCCGTTCCACTAGCGCATGAACGGGCTCACGGCTCGCGAGCGAGGGTGTTCTCGTGTCGCACGGACCGATTGCCTGCAGGCCCCCTGTGCGTCGGAGTACGATCGCAGCGTGTCCATGCGGATGAGAGCGACACGATGAGCAAGGAACTCGAGAGGCTGCGCACAGCAGTCGTCGCCGCAGAAGACGCGCAGGAGCAGCTGCGTCGCCAGCGCGCGCTCGTGGCCGAGCTCGAGGAGGCCGCCGCGGCACTCGCCTTTCGCATCGAGGAACGGCGCGAGGTCATCCGACGCGTGGCGGGCCCGGGAGTGGGCGCGGCGATCCGCAGGACCTTTCTCGTCGGGGACGGGAACGTGGAGAGCGAGCGCGAGGCGTTGGCGACGGATGAGAATGATCACGCGCGCGCCCTCGCGAAGCTGGTGGAAGCGCGCGAGCGACTGAGCCAACTGGCGAGTTCGGCCCCGGACGTGAAAGCGCTGCGCGCGCGACTCGAAGACGAGCTCCGCGCCGAGGTCGCCCGTTCCGACGGACGCGACGCTGGGCTCGCCGCTCGGGTGTGGAGCCTCGACCTGCGCCGCGCGTTGCGTGCTGCGAACGCCGTGGATCACACCGCGAGCGCCGTGCTGGCTGCGCTCGCCGACCTCCCCGTCTTCGGGGACGGCCATGTCGCGGATGCGCGGACGCGATCTCGCATGAAGCGGAGCACGCTCCCGCGGCTCGAGACCGCGCGCCTTCGCCTGCGCGACTTGGCACGGACGCTGAACGAGCTGCGCGCGCACCCGCCCGCCGCGGCGTTCGGAGAAGGCGTCGAAACCCTCGTTCTCTGGGACGATTCGAAAGAAGCCCAGCGCGCGGCTCGCGCGAGCGTCGAACGTGTGCAGTTCGACGTCCGCGGGTTGATCCGCGACATCGAACGACTGCTGCGGACCGTGGACGCGCCTCTCGGTTGAGCGCGGGGAGCGCGACTCCTTTGGGACCCCCTCACGCGCCGATACTCTCCGGTTCGTGACCGTCCAAGAAATCCCCGCGGTCGCGCCCGTTCCCGCGCCGGGCGCCGATGTCGTCGGGCGTCACACGCAGCTCGTGCGGCGCACGGCGCTCGTCTCGGCGCTGACGCTGCTCAGCCGGATCCTCGGCTACGTGCGCGAAAGCCTCGCGGCGGCCGTGTTCGGCGACAAGTCGGCGATCAACGACGCGTTCGTCACCGCGTGGCGCGTGCCGAACCTGTTTCGCAGCCTGATGGGCGAGGGCGCGATGGCGACGGCGATGCAGTCGGCGCTGACGAAGACGGACGCGCAGCGCGGCGAGGAGGCCGGCCGCCGACTCTTCCTGGCGATCCTGCGCACCGTCGCGTGGTTCTCCGTCGCGTTCTGCGCGATCGGGATGCTCGTCGTTCTCGTGTTGCCCGACACGATGCCGGGCACGGGTTGGCATTGGCTCGGATCCGATCCGGGGCCAGTGCGCGAGCTGACGGCGCGCATGCTGCCCTTCGTCATCTTCGCCTGCATCGCGGCGGTCGCGGGCGGAGCGCTGCACGTGCGCGGACATTTCCTGGCGCCCAGCCTCGGCCCGGTCGTCATGAATGTCGCCTGGGTCGGCGCGCTGGCGTGGGTCGCGACGCAGCACGCGCGCGACCTCGCGAACGGGCCACCGGCCGTCGAGGTGCAGTTCGGCATGGCGCGCGAGCTGGCGACGCTCGTGCTCGTGTGCGGAGCGCTCCTGGTGCTCGTGCAGGTGCCGGCACTGCGCGAGAACGGCCTCTTGAGCGCGCGTCCGGGCGCACCGCCGTCGCGCAGCGTGCGTTGGATCCAAGTGTGGTCGATCCTGCGCAGCAGTGCGCCGCTCGCGATCGGCGCGGCCGTCTACCAGGTCAACGTGCTCGTCGACGGCGTCATGGCCGAGAGCTTGCTGGCGAACGGCGGACCGTCGGCGCTGTACTACGCGACGCGTCTGCAGCAGCTGCCGCTGTCGCTCGTGTCGATCGCGGCGACCAGTGCGGTGTTCCCGGCGCTCGCGGCGCTCGGGCACACGCGCGACCTCGCGGGGGTGCGCAAGCTGCACGACGAGACGCACCTCGCGATCGCCTTCCTGGCGATCCCGGCGACGATCGGCCTGCTCGTGTTCGCGGGGCCGATCGTCGCGGCGTGCTTCCAACACGGCGCGTTCGGTGACGAGGGCGTCGCGCGCACGACGGAAGGTCTGCGCACGCTGACCCTCGCGATCCTGCCCGCCGGCGCCGCGGGGCTCGTCGCCCGGACCCGGTATGCGCTGGGCGACTTCGCCGGACCCGTGCGCATCGCGGTGGCGATGCTGGGGCTCAACACCGTGTTGAACCTGAGCTTCGTTGCGGGTCTGCACATGGACGTCGGGGGGCTTGGACTGGCCACGGCCATCACGTCCTGGTGCAACTTGCTGCTGCTCTTGCCGGGTCTGCGCCGTCTTGGAACGCCGCCGGCGGAGCAGGGACTGGTGCTCCGCCTGGGCCGGATCGGCATCACCGCGGCGGTCGCGTGCGGCAGCGGGTGGGCGCTCGCGCATTTCACCTGCGGGCCGACGCGTCCGTTGCTCGGCATGGCGGTCGCAATCCCTTGCTCAGCAATAATTTACCTCGGCGCGATGGCTCTGCTACGCGCGCCCGAGCTGACGCGCCTCCGCGAGCACCTGCGACGCGGCCCGGTTTGAGGCCCTCGGAGGGGCCTAGAACGCAACTCGTTGTGGCGTCCTAACCCTCGGACCTACAATAGGTAGCGTACGACCTTTCATTTCGGCTCCTTGCCACGGGTGGACGCGGGCGTTTCTATCGGCCCTCCGGCGCAAAAGGGGGGAGGAGAGGGGGCAGAGGGCCCTCGCGACCCCGAACTGCGCGCGGAAGCTATGCAAGTAGCCCCGTTGTAGCGACCGCTGACCGTCCAGGACTCGCCCCTGGATGCCGGTCGGAAGCGCCCCCCGCCTTTCGGAAGATCCCTGTGAACCCCTCCCCGCTCGTGAAGAACGCCCGCCAAGCGGAGCCCCGGACTGACGTGGATGCCCTCGCCGAACTCGAGTCGCTGGCGCCCCCGATCGACCTGCCCGACCCGGACCTGACCGAGAACTCGATCACCGTCCTGGCGAAGCGCTACCTGAAGAAGGATCCGACCACCGGGAAACCCTGCGAGACGCCGCGCGAGCTGTTCTGGCGCGTCGCTGCGCACATCGCGAAGGCCGAGCTGTCGTTCCCGGGCGGCACGCCGGCGAAGGCGCTGGCCGTCGCGCGCGAGTTCTACGGCCTGATGTCGAAGCGTCAGTTCATGCCGAACAGCCCGACGCTGATGAACGCGGGTCGCGAGATGGGGATGCTCTCGGCGTGCTTCGTGCTGCCGGTCGAGGACTCCATCGAGGGCATCTTCGATTCGATCAAGGCGACCGCGCTGATCCAGAAGGCCGGCGGCGGCACCGGGTTCAGCTTCTCGCGCCTGCGTCCGCAGGGCGACCTCGTGCGCAGCTCGGGCGGCACGACGGAAGGCCCGCTGTCCTTCATCCAGGTCTTTTCGAAGGCCACCGACGCGATCCAGCAGGGCGCGTTCCGCCGCGGTGCCAACATGGGCATCCTGCGCGTCGACCACCCCGACATCATCCGCTTCATCACGATGAAGGACGATCTCGGCAAGCTGCAGAACTACAACGTCTCGATCACGGTCACGAACCGGTTCGTGGACGAGCTGCGCACGGCTCCTGACACGATTCACCAGGTCATGAATCCGCGCACCAAGCAATGGACCAAGCTGGTGAAGTGCGACGCGAACGACCGGCCCACGAGCGACTTCTGGACCGTTGGCGAGATCTGGACCCTGATCGTCGATCACGCGTGGCGCACGGGCGAACCGGGCGTCGTGTTCATCGACCGCATCAACGAGAAGAACCCGATCAAGAACGTCGGCCTGATCGAGGCCACGAACCCCTGCGGCGAGCAGCCGCTGCACCCGTACGACTCGTGCAATCTGGGTTCGGTGAACCTGGGCGTGCTCGTGAACGGCGCGGGTGAGGACGCGACGTTCGACTGGGATCATTACAAGGCGATCATCCACGCGACGACGCGCTTCCTCGACAACGTGATCGAGGTCAACCGCTACCCGCTGCCGCAGATCGACAACATGTCGAAGACGACGCGTCGCATCGGCCTCGGCGTGATGGGTTTCGCGGACGCGCTCTACAAGTTGGGCATCGCCTACAACTCGCAGGAAGGCTTGGCCTTCGGCGAGCGCATCATGCAGGTGCTGAACGACGAGTCGCACCTCGCCAGCGAGATCCTGGCCGAGGAACGCGGCGTGTTCCCGGCCTGGGAAGGCTCCGACTGGGAACGCGTGGGCCGCAAGCTGCGCAACAGCTACACGACGACGGTCGCGCCCACGGGCACGATCTCGATCATCGCGAACTGCTCGGGCGGCATCGAGCCGATGTTCAGCCTGGCCTTCATCCGTCAGGTGATGAAGGACGAGAAGGGCAAGCCGACTGTGATGCGCGAGGTCAACTACGTGTTCGACCAGCTCGCGCGTGACGGCGGGTTCTACTCCGACGCGATGATCGATGACATCGTCGAGAAGGGCACGCTGCACCACCGCACGGACGTCCCCGACGAAGTACGTCGCGTGTTCGTGACGGCGCACGACATCACGCCGTACTGGCACATGAAGATGCAGTCGGCGTTCCAGCGTCACTGCGACAGTTCGATCAGCAAGACGATCAACTTCCCGCACGAAGCGACGGCCGAAGACGTGCGCCAGATCTTCGAGATGGCGATCGACGAGGACGTGAAGGGCGTGACCGTCTACCGCGACGGATGCCGCGACATGCAGCCGATGGCGCTCTCGGGTTCGACGAAGCGCAAGGAAGCCGCGCCCGCACCGGTCCCCGCCGCCCAGCCGGTCGGGTTGCGAACGACGCTGAACGAGATGGGTCAGGAGGAACTGAACCCGGTCAAGCTGCCGGAGATCATGCCCAGCCTGCGCATCCGCCAGATGACGCCGTTCGGCAACATGCACGTGAAGGTGTCGGTCGATCCGATCTCGTGCCGCGAGCGCGAAGTGTTCGCGCAACTCGGCAAGGGAGGCGACGTCGCGAACTCGGACCTCGAAGCGATCTGCCGCATCCTGTCGCTCTGGCTGCGCAGCAATGGCAGCCTCAAGATGGCGATGAAGCAGCTCGAGGGCATCGGCTCGAGCCTGTCGGTTCCGACGAAGGACGGGCGCATCATGTCGCTGGCCGATGGGCTCGCGACGGCGCTGTCGCGATACCTAGCGGCGAAGGAAGAGAACGGTCTGCACGCGCTCCTGCTCGGGACTGCGTCGCCGAATCTCGACAAGACCGGCTACTACAAGGCTTCCGAAGCAGCGAACGCTGCGGCTGCGGCGCATGTCGCGAACAGGTCGGCGGCACCCTCCGGCGCCCCGCGCACCGTGGCTCCCCCTGATGCGGGCGCTCCGGGCAACGTCGCGCAGTCCAATGAGGGCGCTCCACGAAACGTCGCGCAGTCCAACTCGGGCGCTCCACGCAACGTCGCGCAGTCCAACTCGGGCGCTCCACGCAACGTCGCGCAGTACAAGCTGAAGTGCCCGAGCTGCGTCGGAATCCTCTCGTTCGAAGAGGGCTGCGTGAAGTGCCACGCGTGCGGCTTCAGCCAGTGCTGATGCGCTGACTCCACGCGGAGTCCGTCGCGAATCACTGCGGCCGGCTTCTTCCTCTGCGGGAAGAAGCCGGCCGCGGTCATTTCCTGCTCGATCAGCGCCGCGTCACTTGTCCTCGCCGCCCGACGGCTTCTTCCGTCGACCGTAGAAGTCGAGCTGGTCGTTGTTCGAGGCCAACCGCTCGAACGTGAACGTCTGCGGATCGACTTCGCGGGACAGCACGAGCTTCGGACCATCGAGCTTGACCTTGTACTCGCGCTTGCGCCCCGGAGGCTCGAACACCGGACTCGAACCGTTCGGGTCGATCGTGGTGCCGATCAGCGCGCTCAGCTCGAGCACGCCGTCCGCCCGCAGCACGTAGCTGTGCGTGCCGGTGAAGAACACCCGCGCCTCGCGCGCGCCAAAAGCGTCGTTCCAACCGAAGTGGCACTCGAAGGAGAGAAAGTCGGGCGCGATCAGCAGGTAGCCGGCCTCCTGTCGACGCTCGCGCCTCATGGTGGGCGACTCGAAGTCCGTCAGGTGCCACGCGCCCAGCAGCTGATCCATGGACACGCTGCGTTTCGCGGTCGGTTTCGGGCGCTCTGGTGCGGGGCCGCCGTCCTGGGAGAACGTCGTGGCGGCCAGCAGACAGGCGACGGCGGCAAGAGAAGTCGGAAGGAAGTTCATGGGCAAAATCCTGCGCGGGCGCGGCTCGGTGGGCGAACGCAAAGATCCTGTCGGTCGCTCCCAAGCTCTCGACGCCCGCGTACCAAGCTACGATCTACTCCCCGAGTTGCGCGTCCGCGTCGTCATTTCCAGGACGGCCCGTGGATGTGCCCAGCGACCCCCGAACCGCATGAGACAGATGCTCTTCCTCGCCCTGGCCGTCCTCGCCTGGGTCGTGCCGCCGACGCGCGCGCTGGCGCAGGCCGACAACATGGCCTCGGCGACGCTCTACGCGCGCAGCGCTGGTCAGGACGTGCGCGTGGCGGTTGAGATCGAGGTCGAGCGTCAGTGGCACATCTTCCACGGACCGACGGACGCCGACCTGAGCGTCGAGCCCACGGACTTGCCGGTGGGTTTGCCCACCGTCATCGATCTGACGAGCGTCGACGCGACGTGGGGCGACTGGCGCTACCCGAAGCCGAAGATCGAGCACATGGATTTCGGCGAACCGATCGACGCCCAGATCCACACGGGGACGATCACGATCTGGCGTCGCGGAACGCTCGCGGCCGGCGCGGATCTCTCGAAGCTCAGCGCGACGATCAGCGGTCAGACGTGCAAGGACGGCCCTGGCGGCGTGTGCCTGCCGTACGACGAGACGGTCGTGCTCGCGGGAGGGGGGGCGGACACGATCTTCGCGAAGTTCCCGGCGGATCTCGCCGCCGAACCCGCGCCCAAAGTCGCGCCGAAGCCGGACGTGTCGCGCGAGAAGCCGACGCCGTCCCCGGGTGAATCTGTGCAGGGCGCGGCGGGATCGCGCGAAGTCGAGAGCGAGGCCGCGGCGCCGGCGGACGAAGTCGGCCGTGAATCGAGCCTGTTGGCGTTCCTCTTGTCGGCGGTGTTCTGGGGCCTCTTCACGTTGTTGATGCCCTGCACCTACCCGATGATCCCGATCACGATCAGCTACTTCACGAAGCAGGCGGATCAGCGCAAGACGAGCACGCTGCCGCTCAGCCTCACGTACGGCCTCGGCATCGTCGGCATTTTCGTGCTGATCGGCGTTCTGGTCGGTCCGATCGTGATCACGTTCGCCGCGCACCCGATCACGAACATCGTGATCGGCACGTTGTTCCTCGTATTTGCGCTGACGCTGTTTGGCGTGATGAACCTGCAGCCGCCGCAGTTCCTGATGAGCCTCGCCGGTTCCGCGTCGCAGAAGGGCGGCTACATCGGCGTCTTCTTCATGGGCGCGACGCTCGTGATCACGTCGTTCACGTGCACCGCGCCGTTCGTCGGCGCGCTGCTCGGACAAGGCGCGGGACAGGGCGACATCGGTCGCATCGCGCTCGGCATGGCTGTCTTCGGGCTGACCATCGCGGTGCCGTTCGTGTTCCTGTCGATGGTGCCGGCCAAGGTGAAGGCGCTGCCCAAGAGCGGCGAGTGGATGCACACGCTCAAGGTGTGGCTCGGCTTCGTCGAGGTCGCGGCGGCGCTGAAGTTCCTGTCGAACGCCGACCTCGTGTGGGGCTGGGGAATTCTGTCGCGCGAGCTGTTCCTGTGGCTGTGGGCCGGGATCTTCTTCGCCGCGGCCGCGTACCTGTTCGCGTGGATCCGCACGAAGGACGCGTACGGTGCCGAGGACGCCGCGACGATCTCGCCCAAGCGCATGGTGTGGGGCGTCGGGACGTTCTTGTTCGCCGTGTACTGCATGTACGGCGCGCTGGGGCACTCGGTCGATCCGATCATGACGGCGTTGGCGCCGAACTACTCGACGGCCATCGCCGGTTCGGGAACTGCGGGCAGCAGCGCAGCGACCGCGAAGGGCCACGTGATCGTGAAGGACGACTACGACGCCGCTCTCGCGCGTGCGGCGAGCGAGGGGAAGCTCTTGCTCGTGAACTTCACCGGGTTCACATGAGTGAACTGCCGCGTCATGGAAGAGAAAGTCTTCCCGCTCCCGGCGGTCGCCGGGGAACTCCGCACCAACTTCATCGAAGCACGCCTGCACACGGACGGCGGCCCGGCCGTAGATCGCAACAAAGAGCTGCAGAAGGAGATGACGCGCTCGGTCGCGAACCCGATCTACGTCATCGTCGATCCAAAGACTGGCCAAGCGCTGCGCAAGAAGGCCGGGTTGATGCGCGAAGCCGATTTCCTGCTGTTCCTGCGCGGGCCCATTCACTGAGCGCGCGCGGCTGATTCACTTCGCGGCTTCGAGTCGCACGACGAGCGCTGTCGTTTCATCGACCCTCACCGTCACGCGCACGGTCTGGTTCGCGCGACCGGGCGCGATCGGTACCCAGACTTCTCCCCGGACGACCCGTTCGTATGCGCTATTCGAACCCGAGCAACCGTCCGCCCTGGAACACGATGAAGCTCGCGACCCACGCCAGCGCCGTCATGTACGCGAACAGGAACGCGACCCAGGCCCACGAGCGCGTCTCGCGACGAACGGCGGCGAGCGTGCTCATGCACTGACACGCCAGCGCGAAGAACACCATGAGCGACAGCCCGACGAGCGGCGTGTACACCGGCTCGCCGTTTTCGCGCGTCTCGGCGCGAATCTTGTCGCGCAGACTCGGCGAGGTCTCGTCCGCGTCGCCGATGCCGTAGACGACGCCCATCGTGGCGACGAACACTTCACGCGCGGCGAACGCGCCGATGAGGCCGACGCCGATCTTCCAGTCGAAGCCCAGCGGTTCGATCGTCGGTTCGATCGCGTGGCCGAGACGGCCGCCGTAGCTGGAGCGCAGCGCGTCGCCGGCGAGCTCGCCTTGCTCGACCGCGATCGCGTCGAGTCGCGCCGTGGACGCGGGCGACGCCGTTCCGGCTTCGATCGTCGCGACCTCGACGGCGAGCGCATCGCTGCGTGCCTCGCGCGCCGAATCCTTCGGGAAGGACAGTAGCGCCCACAGCGCGATCGTGCACACCAGGATCACCGTGCCGGCTTCGCTCAGGAATGCGCGTGATTTGTGGATCATCTGCCGCAGCACGGACGGCCAGTGCGGCGCACGGTAGGGCGGCAATTCGACGATCAGGGGAATGCTGGGCGCCTTGAGCATCGTGCGCGACAGCACGGCGGCGACGACCAAGGCCAGCACGGTGCTGAAGAGGTACATCGCGACGAGCATCAGCGACTGCACCGGCGCGAAGCCCAGCACGAGCATCGGCGGGAACAGCGCGCCGATGACCAGCGTGTACACCGGCAGGCGCGCGGAACACGTCATCAGCGGGATGACCATCATCGTCAACGTGCGGTCGCGCTGACGCTCCATCGTGCGCGTCGCAAGGATTGCCGGCACCGCGCAGGCGTAACCCGACAGCATCGGCACGAACGCGCGGCCGGACAGGCCCATCGCGCGCATCAGACGGTCCATCAAGCACGCGACGCGCGCCATGTAACCCGTGTCCTCGAGGATGCCGATGAACAGGAAGAGCAGCAGGATCTGCGGGAGGAACACGACGACGCTGCCGACGCCGGCGATGAGCCCCTCGGTGATGAAGTCGCGCACGATGCTCGGGCCCATCGCGCTCTTCACGAGTTCGCCGATCCACCCGAACACGGTTTCGATGCCCGCGATCGCGGGTTCCGACCAAGAGAACAGCGCGAGGAACACGACGCTCATCGCGGCCAGGAAGATCGGGAACCCGATCCAGGGGTTGAGCAGCACGGCATCGACGCGCTCGCTGACCTCGCGGCCGCGCGTGCTGGGACGGATGAACGTCGCAATGCGTGCGTCGATCCACCCGTAGCGACCGTGGATGATCTCGGCGTCGATGTGGCGACCGTTCTCGGCGGCGAGTTTGCGTCGGTCGAGCGCCGCGCGACGTACGGCGTCCGGGACACCGTGCAGTTCGTCGGGTTCGTCGACCGACAGCAGCGCCCACGCGGCGAGCGCGCGTCCGCGAGCCGTGTGCTCGCGGCCCCAGTGCGGAGGCAGGGCGTGCGCGATGCGGTCGAGATCAGCGATCAGCTGAGCCGAATCCGGAACCCAGCGCGGTCCCGGTCGCGCGGAGTCGGGATCCACGAGCGCGCGATCGATCGCGTCCGAGAGCTCCGCCATTCCACGGCCCTTCAGCGCCGAGATCGGGACGACGGGCACGCCCAGCTCGCGCGACAAGACAGCGATGTCGATCGTCTCGCCGCGCGCTTCGAGCACGTCGCTCATGTTCAGCGCAACGAGCAGCGGCACCTCGAACTCGAGGATCTGCAACGCCATGTAGAGGTTGCGCGACAACTGTGTCGCGTCCACGACCAGCACGACGAGGTCCGGCTGCTCCTCGCCGTCGAGCCCGGCGACGGACTGGATCGCGATCTCTTCCTCGCGGCTGCGCGCAGACAGGCTGTACGTGCCGGGCACGTCGAGCACGGAGATCTCGCGACCGCTCGGCAGGCGCATGCGCCCCGCGTGACGATCGACGGTGACGCCGGGATAGTTCGCGACCTTCTGATCGCTGCCCGTCAGCCGGTTGAAGAGCGTCGTCTTGCCCGTGTTCGGGTTGCCCGCGACCGCGATCCGAGCCATCCGTGACTCTGCCGCCGGCGTGGCGGCCATGCGCGAGCTCATCGAGCGCTCTCGCATACGGCGCGCGAGCTCATCGAGCGCTCCCGAATACGGCGCGCGCTCATCCCGAGCTCTCGATCACAGCGCGCGCGCTCATCGACCATTCTCGAAGACGAGAGCGACCGCTTCGGACGCGCGCAGGCTGATGTGTCCACCGCGCACTTCGAACTCCACGAGGTCGCCGACCGTGACGCGGCGCACGAGGCGGATGGTCGTGCCCGGCAGGAACCCGAGCTCCATGAGGCGCCTGCGGAAAGAACGCTCGCCGCCGACGGAGAGGAGTCGCGCGGAGTCGCCGGGTCGTATGTCGCTTATGCTGAGCATGGGTAGGCTGAGATCGAGTCTCAAGATCATAGATCGGTCCGAAGGGGGGCGCCAGTCGAGCGAGACCCCGCTTTCGGGGCCTCGCCGGCCCTCCCGGTCCCGCGTGACGGTCTCTAGGGCGCCGGACATTAGGATCCGGGCGATGCCGAACTCCGCCCTCGATCCCAAGGCCGTGGCCGGACGCGCCGCGGCGGACCTGATTCCCGACGGCGCCATCGTGGGGCTGGGCACTGGGTCGACCGTGCACTTCACCCTGCTGCGGCTGGCCGAGCGCATGCGCGCCGACGGGCTGCGGATCCTGGGTGTACCGACGAGCCTCGAGACGGAGCGCAAGGCGCGCGAGCTGGCGATCCCGCTGACCACGCTCGACGACGTCGACGCCATCGACATGACGGTGGACGGCGCGGACGAGATCGATCCGCACTTCGACATGATCAAGGGCGGCGGCGGTGCGCTGCTGCGCGAAAAGGTCGTCGCCTCGATCACACGTCGTCAAGTCGTCGTCATCGGGCCGAACAAGTTGGTCGACAAACTTGGGACCACGTTCGCGCTGCCGGTCGAGGTCGTGCCGTTCGCGCGCGGAACCGTGCAGCGCGCGCTGAAGCTGCTCGGTGCCGATCCGGTGCATCGCATGCGCGACGGCGCAGTCGTACGAACGGACAACGGCAACGAGGTGCTCGACGCGCGCTTCGAGAACGGGATCGACGACGCCGCGAGCCTAGAGCGCGCGATCCACGCGATCCCGGGCGCCGTCGAGTGCGGCCTATTCCTCGGACTCGCGGACGTGCTGGTGATCGGACACCCCGACGGCCGCGTCGAGGTGCGGCAGAAGCCGGGCTGAGGTCCTCATACCAATGACCGCGCCCCGGTCGGCGCGAAGCCGACCGGGGCGCGGTGAGAGAAACGTGCTCGAGCGCGTCCGTCAGAGCGACTGAATGTAGGCCAGGATCGCGTCGATGTCCGCGTCCGCGTTCACGCTGTGGAGCGTGACTTGGACCTTCGACGCGCCCTGCACGAACTGCTCGTGCCCGCGGATGTCGTGGACCTCGTTGAAGATCTTGTTGAGGCCGGCGAAGGGGGTTTGCCCCGGGAACGCCGGGCTGCCGTAGATCGGGCTCGTGGACTGCGCCACGGGATCGATGAGAGTGCGCAGCATGTGGGCCGAGTGGTCGTGGAAGTACGGACCCGTCGCGAACAGGCCGAGCTTCGACGGGATCGAGAACAGGTCAGCGCGGCGACCGAAACGGCGCGTGCTCGTCAGCGGATCGCAGTTCGAGTCGAACATCGGGTCGCACGGGCACATGTAGCTGTTCGAGTCGTCCCGCGTGAAGCCGTCCTCCTTGTCGGAGTTCATCACGGCGTAGGTCTCGAGGTCGTTGTAGCCGTCCGCGTTGCGGTCCGTTTCGGGGAAGCCGTCCCCGTCGGCATCGATGTCGGCGCCCGTGTTCACGTTGCGGATATTCAACGACACGATGTTCTCGCGCAGCGAGAAGCACGTCGGGTCGTAGCCGACCCCGAGGTTCTCACCTGAGGTCAGCGTCGGATCCAGGAAGTCCGCCGTGAAGAAGCGCGGTCCGGGGAACTGACCCAACTCCTCGACCTTGTGACACGTCGCACAACCGGCGTGGCGCAGCGTCGGGTTCAGTCCCGTGTCGTTGAGCGCCAGGAACAGATCGCGGCCGAGCTGCGCCGTGGGCGTGAGGTCGTACGTCGCCGGATCGCGGTTCGGGTTGAGCGGCGTCGGAACCGTCTCGTGCATTGCGCGCAGCGCGCCCTGCTCCGCATCGGCCAGCACGCCCGTACCACCGTTTTCGCCGGTGAACATCGGGCCCGTCTCGCCCAGGTTCAGGCGCACGCCCTTCCACAGGATGAGGCCCGTTCCGAGCGTTCCGCCGAACATCGGCATCGTGCTGCGCGGGCCCGCGGGGCGCTGCCAAACGTTGCCGTCCTCACCGCCCTCGAAGTGGCACGAGCCGCACGAATTGTTGAAGTTGCCGGCCGTCTCCGGGCGCGACGAGTCCTCGAACAATTCCCAGCCCTTGCGCTGATCCAGCGTCAACGCGTCCGCGCCGGCGTGGGTCGGGATCTGGTTCTTGTCCTTCGAGATCTGGCCCGTCGTCCAGTTCACGCGCAGCACGGAGAGCGTGCGCGTCGTCTCGTTGATCAGGTAGAGGCGCGCGTCGTCGTCGACCGTCGTCGGGTCGTCCACGAGCGCCATGCCCATCGGCGTGTCGCCGATCGGGGTCGTCGTGTCGAGCCCGGCACGTTCGGCGAAGCGGAACCGCGGCGGGAAGACCGTCATGAGGTCCATGTCGCTGCCGTTCACCTTGTAGAGGAAAACATCCTCCGAACCGCGGTTCAGGATCAGCGCGCGGTTGCCGGCGGCGTTGTACAGCGCGCGGCTCGGCTGGCCCGCGCGGTAGCCCATCTTGTTCTGACCGAAGCCGGCGCCGTGGACGACGATGCGCACGCCGTTGCTGTACGCCTGCTCGCCGCCGGGACGCGTGATGAGCGCCTGACCGACCAGGACGAGACCGTCGTAGCTGGGGACGTTCGGGATCGGGATCGTCACCGTGTTACCGACGAACACGCGCGTCTGACGCGGCAAGACGTAGCGCGTTCCGAGCGCACCCGCGGGCGTGTTCGTCTCGCGTTGGCCGATGGCCAGGATCGCGGTGTCGCCCAGTTGGATGCCGTCGAGGACCACCGTCATCGAGCCGCCGACCGTGGGCGAGCCCACGCCGCCGAGGGAAATGATGTCGCCCAGGCTGGTGACCTTCGAATCGCCAAAGGGCACGTATTCGGCCGGCGTCAGCGAATCCGAAAGTTCGTGGTGCAGGCGGCGCGAAGTGTCGCCGACGCTGCCGAAGGTGTTGCGGACGGTGTCGACCATCGTGATGGCCGGGTACACGCGGTTCGCGAAGTCACCGGCGAGGCCCGGACCGAACGCGTGGTTCACGTCGTGGTTGACGTTGTGCAGGACGTGCGGGATCAGCGCGCGCGATCCGTCCGGCGACAGCGCGATGTCCTCGAGGAAGCGCGGGTGCCCTTGGCTCTGCAGCGTCTGGACCGGAACCGGGTTGAGGATCGGGTCGAACGCGTACTCGTCCGTCGTGAACTTGCCCGCGTACGTCAGCGCCGTCGGCACGCCGCTGCCGTTGACCGTGACGTCGAACATCGACACGTACGGCGAACGGAAGTGCGTGACGTACATGCGCAGGCCGTCGGCGCGGATCGTGAAACCGCGCGGCTCGCCCGTGTCGGCGATTCCGTCCCGGTCTTCGTCGGCATCGGCGAGCGTGAACGGCGCCGGGATGTCGCTCAGATTGCGCAGGTACTGGTGCGTGGCGAGCTGCTGGTAGCTCGTCGTGTCGTACAGCGTGACCGTTCCGGAGCGCATTGCCGTGACCGCGAACCACTTGCCGTTCGGCGCGACCGCGACGCCGTAGGGCTCGGTTCCGACCTGCGAGAGAGTCGTCTGGACGTTGAGACCGGCGACGTCGATGACGCTGATCGTTCCGGGCATCGCGCCGATCGGGAACCCGGTGACCTCGTTGGCCATCAGCGGGATGTTGCCGCGCTGGTTCGCGACGAACACCTTCGTGCCGTCGGCGCTGAACGCCAGGGAGCGCGGCCAGTTGCCGACGGGGATCTCCGTCACCAGCGTCGACGTGGAGACATCGACGACTGCGACCGAGTTGTTGTCGCGGTTCACGGCCCAGACGCGATTCGCGTTGCCGGGCTGCACGGCGACCGCGGAGACCTGAGAATTCTGGGCGGCGGCGGGGAGGGCGCAGGCGACGACGGCGCCAAGCGCGAGAGCGAAGGAAATGCGTTGCATGGAGAGTCGGTTGGATCGCGGTAGAGAGCCCGGTCCGGACGGGCTCGGGACACGGTCGTTGAGGACCCTCCAGCAGGGCCCCTCGATGCCATGTCGCTCTACCTAGGCTACCCCGAGACGCTCCGCTGCGGGGTGCTCGCCTTGAGTCTTACGGGGCTTGAATTGCCGAGCGGAACGCGCCGGATCGCCGGATCCGGAAGACTCTTCAGGTTCCATAATTCGCGGGGAACATTTCGCGCTCCACCGCCTCGATGGCGATGTGCAGCACCTTGATGTGGATCTCCTGGATGCGATCGCTGGTCGTGGCGAGCGGGACCACGATCGCGACGTCGCACAGTTCCAAGGCCTTTCCGCCGCCCTTTCCCAGCAATCCGACCGTCTTGAGGCCCTTCGACCTCGCCTTCACGAGAGCGTTCAAGATGTTCGGCGACCCGCCGCTCGTGGAAATCGCGACCAGCAGGTCTCCCGGTCGTCCGTAGGCCTCGACGGATCGCGCGAACACCTGGTCGAAGCCGAAGTCGTTCGCGATGCACGTCAACTGGCTCGCGTCGCTGAACGCGATGGCCGGTAGGGCCGCGCGATCCTTGCGGAAGCGCCCGGTCCACTCCTCGGCGAAGTGCATGGCGTCGCACATGCTGCCGCCATTGCCGCAGGCCAGCAGCGTCCCGCCCGCGCGCAGCGTCTCGCCGGCGACCGCTGCAAATCGGCGCACACCGTCGAGGCAGCGCGGGTCGGCCAGGAACGCGTCGAGGGTCGCGCGCGCGTCTTCGAAAGGCTGGCGGATGGGATCCATGCGAGGGCGCGCTCCGTTGACTACGATCATCGCGTCGCGGGCCGTTCTGAAAGGCCGCGATCGATCGGAGATCCTAGTGAAGTCCTCGCTCCTCGGTATCGCTGTCCTGTTCCTCGCCGCGGCCTGCCAGTCCACCCGACAGGCGGGCTCGGATGCCGTGCCCGTCTCGCGCGAGTGCGTGTTCTTGCAGCTGAAAAGCGGCCCGCGTTCCGAGCTGCTCTCGAAGGAAGAGGCTCAGACCGTGTTCGCCGGCCATTTCGCGAACATGCAGCGGCTGGCCGATGCGGGACAACTCCTGGTCGCCGGCCCGTACGGATCGCCGAAGCGCGACCCGGACCTGCGCGGGATCCTGATCCTGTCACCGGCCGACGTGGACGAAGCCGAAGCCCTCGCGCGCACGGACCCGGGCGTCATCGCTGGCGTGTTCCGCACGGAGTCGGTCCGGATGCGGACACACGCGCCCCTCGACGCCTACCTCGAGCACCAACTCGCGTTGCGCGCCCAGGACAAGGCCGAGGGTCGGGAACGCGCGCCGGGCGAAGGCGGCCGGGCCTACGTGCTCCTGACTGCCGAGCACGGCCGGCGCGCGCGGCAGGCCATGAGCGACATGTCCGGGATCCTGATGTGGGGAGACCTGGCCGACGGCCGCGCGCTGGCGCTGATCGATGCGCAGGACGTCGAGGAGTGCATAGGCCTCCTGGGCGACCGCAGCGACCGCATGGGGCCGTTCGTGATGGACCCCTGGTACGGCAGTGGCGAGCTGACGAAGCTGCAGCAGCTCAAGCAGCTGAAGCACGGAAGCTGACCCAGTTGGCTGGTCGTTCCACGCGTGGAACGCGCGCAACCCGGCTCCGAAGCTCGAGTTGAGTCCGGCCGCCCTCCCGCGCCACCTGTCGTCACAAGCTTAGGCCCCCGCGCACTTTACGGCGCGACGGACAGCCAACTGGGTCAGCTTCCGCGGCCTGAGATGGCTGCGAACGCCGCCTCGACGACCTCCCCGACCCGCGCGATCGTCGCCGGATCGTGCGCGCTGGACACGAACCAGGATTCGAACTGCGAGGGCGGAACCAGGACGCCGCGCTCCTTGAGTGCGTGGAACCAGCGCGTCCACAGCGCGCGGTCGCTGGCCATCGCGGCGTCGAGCGTCGTGACGGGCACCTTGGAGAAGTAGGGACACAGCATCGACCCTTGGCGCCCGACGTGGCAGGGCACGCCGTGCTTCTCCGCGGAACGCGCGATGGAGTCGGCCAGTTGAGCGGAAGCGTGCTCGAGCTGCGCGTAGAACCCCGGTTCGTCCGTCGCGCGCAGCGTCGCCAACCCCGCGGCGACCGACAGCGGATTCCCGCTCAGCGTGCCCGCTTGGTAGACGTCGCCCGCGGGCGAGACGCGCTGCATGATCTCGCGCCGACCGCCGTACGCGCCGATCGGCAGGCCGCCGCCGATCACTTTCCCCAGCGTGATCAGGTCCGGGTGCACCCCGCAGATTTCGGTGTAGCCCGCGCGTGCGACGCGCAGCCCCGTCATCACTTCATCGAAGATGAGGAGGATCCCGTACTGGTCGCACAGCGCGCGCAGTCCGGCCAGGAAACCCTCCGCCGGCCGGATCAGCCCGACGTTGCCGGCGACGGGCTCGACGATGATGCAGGCGACAGTGCTGCCGTGCTGCAGCAGGAGGCGCTTCACGCTGGCGAGGTCGTTGTACTCGGCGACGAGCGTCAGCTCGGCCAACGCGCTCGTCACGCCCGGCGAATCCGGCGCGCCGTTCGTCAGTGCGCCCGAGCCGGCCTTCACCAGGAACGAGTCGCCGTGCCCGTGGTAATTGCCGTTGAACTTGACGATGCGATCGCGGCCGGTGAACGCGCGCGCCACGCGCAGCGCGCTCATCGTCGCCTCGGTGCCCGAGTTCACGAGGCGCACCATCTCGATCCAAGGCATGCGCTCGCACAAGGTGCGCGCCATGACGAGCTCGCCCTCGGTGGGCGCGCCGAACGTGAATCCCATGCGCGCCGCACGCTCCAGCGCATCGACGACGCGCGGGTCGCAGTGCCCCAGGATCATCGGCCCGTAGCCCATCACGAGGTCGACGTACTCGTTGCCGTCGACGTCGAAGCACAACGCTCCCGCACCGCGCGCGATATGGATCGGCGGGCCGCCGACGGACTTGTAGGCGCGGACCGGGCTGTTGACGCCGCCGGGGATCAGCTTGACGGCCTCGGCGAAGATCTGTTCGGAGCGTTGGGTGTTCATGGGCGTCGTCGGGGAAGCGGTATAGCTTCGCTCGCACGGCACGAACGAACAAGGTTGCATCGAACGCGGCGGGCTCGTCCGCAGTCGCGACTCGCACGGTCCGCGTTTCGACTCGCAACGAGACCGGCCGCAGAGGACGAACCCCTGCGGCAGGTTCCTCGCTCGAATCCACCTCACGCGCCGGTTCGGAACTCCGAATCGGCGCATGAAAAGGGACAGCTCAGTTTCAAGTCACTTCGACGGCGTTCGTGAGGTTGAGCGTGGACGCCGTGCAGAAGGCGTCGCCGTTCGTCAGCAGGGCGGTGATGGCGACGTTGTCCATCACTTCGAGCACGCTGCCGGTCTGACGCGCCTTCCCGACGAAGTTGATGCCGGAGACGCTCGAGAAGTCGGGGTGGGGGAAGCTCTGCGCGCCCGCCGCGCCGCGAAGGGCGAGGTGGAGAGAAGGATCACGATCAGGGGTGCGTGCATGGGGGGCTCCTGCAGATCGTGACGTTGTAGATCCGAGAAAGCTGTCGTGGGGAAGGGGACGGGCACGCGCGACGCATCGGTCGCGACGCAGCGATCCACGCGGCCTACACTCGGACCGTACCCCGATGCGCGCGGGCCGAATGCTGTCCGAAGTGCCAGTTTCCCCGAAGAAAACAGCACGGTGGGCCCGTTGGAGGACCCTGCGAGGTTGGGCCCACGGAGGTCAACGCGATGCGCGTCAAGGCATGTCGATCATGACGCGCTCGCCGACGATCCCAATGGCGGTACGCACGCGTGGCCCCGCGAGTTCGTGCCACATCTCGACGTCGTACGAACCGGGGGCGAGCTGGATCCGCACTGGTGCGTCGCGTCCCACCAGCAGCTTCGTGATCTCGACGCCTTCCGGCGTCAGCACACGCAGACCCGAGTCGCTCGTCTCGCGACCACTCGGGCGCACGATAAGCGGAATTCCCGACTGCAAAAGGAGTTCGACGCCGTCGATGTCCGCGCCCTTCACTTCGACGACTCGAATGGAGTTCACTCCGAGCTCACCGCCGAAAATCGCGCCGTCGTGTCCCGCTACGGTCAGTCGGTGCCAACCCGGTTCCATGCCGAATAATTCGAAGGCACCGTTCGCCTGCAGCTCGACGGTGAGGATCGAGGGGACCGGACCGATTTCGACGCCGGATGCATCGCACCGAGCCGCACGCACGCGCGTCCAAATGCTCTGCCCAAACTCACTCGTCACATGGCCACGAATCTTGAAGCCCGCTCCGATCGCGATGTCGCCGAGATCGCACAGCTCGCCTGGTCGGATCGTCACTGGCACGGTGGTCCGCGTGGACCCGCGAGCGCGGATCTCCAGCGTCCAGCGCCCCGGCGGTACCTGAAGATCCTCCGCTGCAGCCCCTCGGTCCCGGAAGTACGCGTTCGTGCCGAGGACATGGAAGGAGCAGCTGTCGAGTGGCTCGCGTGTGGCCACGTCGATGACGCGGAAACGCAACTCTCCGAATGCAAGCCGCGGGTCGTCGCGGCGCAAGATGAACACGATTTCCTTGTCCGCGTCTGTGATGCGATGCGTCGCGAGAATGGATTCGTCGACGATCAGGTTCGCGAAGGCCGGCGGGCCCCATTTCAGAATCAGTGGTTCCAGTTCGGGCACGGGCAGGAGGCTCTCTTCGAGTGATCGAGCTCCACCTCGGCGCGGCCAAGTCGTGCGGTAGATCGTTGAAGGACCGAGACCCGGATCCGACCGCGAGACAATGACTGCGCCGGCCTCCGGCATCCATGCGACGCCCAGTTCGTCGAGCACGCGCACGGGCAGCGATCGCGGCAACACGAGTTGCATGTGGACGCGCCTGTCCGCGCGCAGGTCGACACTAGCTCGCGCGTAGCCGATGGAATCCGATCCCGCGACGAGCCAATAGAGCCCGGGCGCGAGCGCGTCGAATGCGAACCCCGAACGCACGTCCGCGCTCTGGGCGCGCATTCCGCCAAACTCGTCGCGGCAGGCCATGTGGATCGGCTCGATCGGATTGCCACCCTCCGCGCGGCGCACCCTGCCCGACAAGCGAAATACACCCTTGGTTGCGGCGTTCGGCGCTGCGAATTCGGACTGCGAGGCGTGCGCGATACTTTCTGTTGGATTCGGCAATGCGAAGCTGCGTTCGGCATCCTCGGGAGCGCTCGCGAGCGGGGCGGGCAAAACGTCCGTGACCTGCACAGGCGAGTCCGGAATGCCGACGCCCTCGGCACCGGGTCCTCGAGCAAACCAAATCCACGCGGCGAAGAGCCCGGCGAGGACGATCAGCGCCGAGACGACAAGAGCGTTGCGAGTACGTCCGACCTTCATGCGCATCCTGGGTGAGGACACCACTCTATTCGACGGTCGTTCGCGCGTGCATCGCCTTCACGGCATGTCGATCACGACCGGATCGCTCGATATTTGGATCACGCTGCGGGTCGGCGTGTCGGAGGCACGCTGCCAAGCCTCGAGGTTGTAAATGCCCGAGGCCAAGTTCATGCGCACAGGACTCGGCTCGGCGAGGGAGCGATCGGCGACGAGCACGCCGCGTGCGTCGAGGATGTGAATTCGGGCTTCGGGCCCGTTCCGCCCCGCCGGATCGACGATGAACGGGACCGCCGGCTGCACGTGCAGCTGCGCGTTCTCGACCGAACCCTCGCGCACGTCGAACACGCTCACGCACAACGCGGACTTGCCCGCATCGGTCTGCAAGACCTCCAAACGGTGGAATCCGGGCGCGAGCCCCTCGACTCGAAAGCTGCCGTCCGACTTCGAGCGCACGACGAGCAGCTGGGGTCGCGCAGATCGCGACGTGCCCCCGTTCGCGTCACACCCGTCGATGCGAATGTCGAATGCGCCACGACTGCGCACGGCATCGACGATGCGGCCCGAGATCACGCGCCCCTCGTCCAGGTAGAAGTCGCCGAGGTCGACCGTCTGACCGGGCAGGACGCGCGTCTCGGTCTCGAGGCTGGCGTGCCCTTTCGAGCGGCTCCGCAGCGTGTACGTGCCCGGCTGGAGGTGCTCGGCCGTGCACACGCCGGCGTTTCCACCCGCCATCATGCCGACGGGGCCCTCGACCATCATGAAGCAGGCCGCGAGCGGCTCGCGCGTCGCGGCGTCCAACAAGCGCAGCCGAATCCCACCGTCCTGCAACAGCGGATCGTCGGAGCGCAGCACGAAATGGACTTCGGTCGCGCCGGCTTCGACGCGCTGCGTGGCGAGAACGCGTTGGTAACGCAGCAGGCTGACGAACAACGGAAGCTGACAATCGAGTTCCAAGCTGCCGAGGCCTAGCGCTCGGTCGCCCAACGACACCTTCGTCGCGAAGCCGAACCGGCCACATCCGACCGTGTCGGTCGGGCTGTCGTGCATCGCGTCGAGCCATTCGCCCGGCGCTTCGGTCGTCGCAGCGGCGAGCAGCCCCATGATCTCGAGCGGCTGCTGCTCCTTGGTCCTCACGTGGATCGTCAGCACGCTCGGAACGATCAGTCGCACTTCGCAGCGTGTGTCGTCGCGCAACCACGCCATCGCGTCGCCGTGACCGTTCGCGGGCGAGCGAACTTGCAACCAATACTTGGCTGCGGGCAGGCTCTCGAAGGCGAACGCGCCGTCCGCAATACACTTCGCGTCCCAGTGCTCGCCCAGCACGTCCAACGCGCGCACGACGACGGTTCCACGGAGTTTCTCGCGGCCAACCGCAGGGATGACGGTGCCCGACAGTCGTGTGACCACGCGCTCGCTTCGCATGGAAGTCGTCGTGGCATCGACTTCGGCAGCGATCGCGTTGCCAGCGACCAATTCGCGTTCGTGTGCAAGGGGCGACGCGAGCTGGAGCACCGAGCCATCCGCCTCGACCGCGGGCACCGACTGCGCGGGAACGATGGTTGGGACTTCAGATCGCTCGCGGCGGGCGAAAACCCACGCGGCGATGAGCACGCAAGCGACGACCCCGACGAAAGCGGCGAGCCGGCGCATCATCGCCAACTCAGGCGCGCAGCAGCCGCGCCATCTCGCGAGCGTAGTACGTCAGGATGAAATCCGCGCCCGCGCGCTTGATGCACGTCAACGACTCGCGCATCGCGCGCTCGCCGTCGATCCAGCCGTTGCGTGCGGCGCCGACCATCATCGAGTACTCGCCCGAGACTTGGTACGCGCACACGGGCACGTCGACCTTGTCCTTCACGCGGCGCAGCACGTCGAGGTAGGGCATCGCCGGCTTGACCATCAACATGTCGGCGCCCTGGTCGATGTCGAGCATCGCCTCCTTGATCGCCTCGCGCACGTTGCCGGGGTCCATCTGGTACGTCGCGCGGTCGCCGAACTGCGGCGCGGAGTCGGCGGCGTCGCGGAACGGGCCGTAGAACGCGCTCTGGTACTTGACGGCGTACGAGAGGATCGAGACCTGGTCGTGGCGCGCTTCGTCCAGCGCCGCGCGGATCGACGCGACCATGCCGTCCATCATCCCGCTGGGCGCGACGATCTGTGCGCCGGAGTCGGCGAGGGACAACGCTTGGAGCTCGAGGTTCTCCAGCGTCGCGTCGTTGTCGACGTCGTTCTGGTCGTCGAGCACCCCACAGTGGCCGTGGTCGGTGTACTCGCAGAAGCACAGGTCGGCGATGCGCACGATGTTCGGTGCGGCGCGTTCGATCTTTTCCAGCGCGCGCTGCACGATGCCGTCGGTCGACCACGCGGCGCGACCTTCGGGATCCTTCTTGTCGGGCACGCCGAACAGGATCACGCCGGGAATGCCGAGCTGCTCGGCTTCGCGGCACGTCTCGACGATCTTGTCGATCGATTCGCGGAAGACGCCCGGCATGGACGTCACCTCTTGGCGCACGTTGCTGCCCTCGACGACGAAGAGGGGCAGGATGAGGTCGTCGCGCGTGACGGTCGTCTCGCGCACGAGGCGTCGCAGCGCGGGCGTGCGCCGCAGACGGCGCGGCCGTTCGATCAGGTATTCGGGCGGAAGAATGGGGGCACCTTCGTCGGGCGTCGGCCCCATTCCCTTGGCGGCGGAGAAGCTCATGGAGCGCGCAGGATACGGGCTGCGCGGCTCGGCGTGCAGTCGACGTGGGAATCCTGCGACGCGATGGCTCGCGTGGGTCGCGATCAGGTCGCGGGCGCGTCGAGGTGCGCGAGCGCGAACGCCAGTGCCTCGGGCACGGGCTCGGCCAGGCGGGTGACGCGCTCGAACGTCGAAGGTTCGTTGCGGAGTAGCGCCTCGAACGTCGTGTTCCCGATCGCGATGGCGAGCGGGGGCGTGACGTCGGCCGGGCACGACGACAGCCACACCCCGCAGGCCGAAGGGCTGGCGAAGAACACGGCGTCGGCGTGCGGCGCCGACGCGATCGCCAGCGCGCGGCTCGCGTAGACGACCGGGTCCGTGACCTCGCAGCCGGCGGCGCGCAGGGTCGCGGCCAGATCCGTCGCGCGGTCGCCGCGCGGCCACAGCACGCGCAAGCCGGGCGTCGCACGCTGTGCGACGAGTTGGCCGAGGTCTGTGGCATCGCGTGCGGGCCGCAAGGGTGTGCGAAAGCCGAACTCGCGCACGCGCAGCGTCGCGACCTCGCCGATGCACGCGGCGCGATCGGCGATCGCCGGCGCGAACTCGGCGAGGCGCTCGACGAAGGGCAGCGCGCTGCGGCTCGTCACGCACAACCAGTCGAAGCGCTCGTCGGGCGCGAACAGCGCATCGGGACGCAGGCCCAGTTCCTCGATGTCGATCAGCGGGAACGGGATCGCTTCCCAACCGACGGATCGCGCGGCGTCGGCCCAATCGTCGAGGCGATCGACGGGTCCGGTCAGCAGGATGCGCTTCACGGCGTGCGTCTCATACGGCGCGCGCCGCGTCGACGAGGCGTTTCGCGCCCGCAGCGGCCATGCGCTCGGCCAGCGCGCGCCCGAGGGCTTCCGCGTCGTCGATCGAACCCTGGATCGAATCCTCGACGGACTCGCGACCATCCAACGACAGGACGCGCGCCGTCAGCGAGATCGCGTTGTCGCGAGCGCGGGCGAATGCGCCCAGCGGCGCGTTGCAACCTCCGTGCAGCGCGTGCAGCAGCGCGCGCTCGGCCAGCGCTTCCGCGGCGGTCTCGCGGTCGCACACGCGATCGAGGTGTCGGCGCGCGTTCTCGTCGTCGGCGCGGCAGATCAGACCGACGATGCCCTGGCTCGGTGCGGGCACGCATTCCTCGCGCGAGAGAATCTGCGTGATGCGCGCAGCGAGACCGAGTCGTTCGAGTCCCGCGCGCGCCAGCACGATCGCGTCCGCGTCGCCGGCGTCGAGCTTCGCGAGCCGCGTGTCCACGTTGCCGCGGATCGCGACGATCGCGAGATCGGGGCGCAAACGGCGCAGCATCGCCGCACGGCGCACGGAACCCGTCGCGACGCGTGCTCCGCGCGGCAGGTCGGCGAGTGATGCGCCAGTGCGCGACACGAGCGCGTCCTCCGCCGATCCGCGCATCAGAACGCCGCCCAGCACGAGGCCTTCGGGCAAAGCCGTCGGCACGTCCTTCAGGCTGTGCACGCCGATGGCCGCGCGCCGTTCGAACAGCGCTGCGTCGACTTCGGCCGTGAAGATGCCGGTGGTGCCGAAGCGCGACAGTTCCGTCGTCTGATCGCGATCGCCGCCGGACTTCACGGTCAGGATTTCGACGTGGAGGTCGGAACGCCCAGCGCGCAGAACGCGCGCGGTGGTCTCGGCTTGCCACAGCGCCAGCGCGCTGCCGCGCGTCGCGAGCACGAGCGGCTCCGTCGTGGGCTGCTCGCTCACAGATTCTCCAGGAAGCGCCGGTATTCGATCTCGAGCGCCTGTTCCGAGCTCATGCTGCGCGCGCCGGCCTTCATCTGTTCCAGCGCGGCGTCCAGCAAACGCTTCGTCAGTTCGTGCGCGAGCTGCACCTCACGCGGATCCGTGCGCGCACCGGCGTGCGCATCGAGAGTCGACTCGCGGATCTCCTCGAAACGCCGTCGCAGGTCCGTGATCGCCGGCGTGAACGCCGAGTAGGCGCGCGACGTCATGTAGCGGTGGATTTCCGCGACCAGGATGCCCGTCGTGCCTTCGATGGCGCTGGCGCGACCGCGTTCGTTCTCGTGCACGATGCGCTGCAGGTCGTCGAGGTCGTACACGAGCAAGTTCGGGTGCAGGTTCGCGATTTCCGCGGACACGGCGCGCGGAACCGACAGGTCGAGCACGAGCAGCGGCTTGTCGCGGCGGCTGACCGCGCGCCTGTCGAAGTGGCGCAGCTCGATCGGCGGCGCACCGGCTTCGACGCAGGCGACGACGAGGTCGGCGCGCGCGATGCGCTCGGCGAGGCCCTCGAGTCCGCACGCGTCGGCGTTCAGCGCGCGCGCGGCCTCGACGGCGCGCTCGAGCGTGCGGTTCGCCAGGGTCAAACCGCCGATGTTGCGTTCGCGCAGCTGTTGCGCGACCAGGAGGCCCGTCTCGCCCGCGCCGACGACCAACGCGCGCTCGTCGTCGAACGATCCGAAAATCCGCGCCGCGACGTCGACGCCGATCTTGGCCACGGACAGCGATCCGCGACCGATGTCCGTCTCGGCGCGCACACGCTTGCCGACGTGCAGCGCTTGCTGCAGCAGCGGACGCAGCACGGGGCCGAGCGTCCCGGCCGCCGTCGCCGCGTCGATGCCGCGCTTGATCTGCGCCAGCACCTCGCTCTCACCCAACACCAAGCTGTCCAGACCGCCCGCGACACGAAACGCGTGAATTACCGCCGAAATGCCCTCGAACGAGTAGGTCGAGTTCTCCTCGGCGTTGCGGAACAATTGTGCACGTGCGGCGGTCGCGAGGTCGCGGCCGGTCTCGCCGACGAGCAGCGCTTCGGTGCGATTGCACGTCGACAGCACGTAGCACTCCTCGACGCCTTCCAGCGCGCGCAGCGATGCCAGCGTGCTTCCGGTGTCCGTTGCGCTGACGACGTATCGCTCGCGCAGCGCGATCGGCGCGGTGCGGTGCGAGATGCCCACCAGGACGATGTGTTTGCGATGCATGGTCACACCGCTCCGTGGAAGTGGTGCGGGAACAGCACGAGCACGAGCGACGCGAGCGCTGCGATCAATCCGCCCGCGGCCGCGAACGACGCGCGCCGCTCCCCAAGTCCAGGAATCTTCTGCGAGAACGCGATCACGCCGAAGTGCAGCCACAGGACGAGCGAAACGAGCACCTCGGGGTGGCGGTAGTCGAAACCGGGCGCGTTCTCGGCGTGCGCGAGGCCGATGCCGACGTTCAAGCCGACGGATAGGCCGAGAAACCCGAGCAATGCGGCACGGCGCGTCATCTTCGCCAGCGTGTCCAGGTTGGGCAGGCGCGCGAAGAACGCGCTGAAGCGGCGTGCGCGGATCGAGCGGAACAGCGCCAGCCACAAAACGCCGTGCACGCCCGACAGGAACAGGGCCGCGAGCGCCACGCAGCTCGTCACGACGTGCGTCAGCGCCAGCGCGCCCATTCCGCCCGGGCGCGGCAGCGGTTCGAGCTGAACGTTCGACGACGCGACGAGCTGCAACGCGCCGACGAGACCGAGGACGAGCCCGCCCGACCCGGTGTGCTCTGCATCGCGGGCGACGATCGCCCACAGCGCCGCGGTCGCGAACGCGCACGCGGACACGGTCGTCCACACGTCGATGATCGGGAAGTGGCCCAAGCACGACCAGCGCAGCGCGAAGTCGGCGAGCTGTAGAGCCAGCGCGACGCGCAACGTCCACGTGGCCCAGCGCGATCGCCCGGTGGCGAAGCCGGCCGCCGCAACGGCGTAGGTCAGCGGCGTGACGACGGCGAGCGCCTGCAACGCGTTCAAAGCATCTCCTCCGGCACTCCGAGCACTTCATCGGCCGCGGCGCGACCCGAGGTGAGCACTTGCTCGACGGCGACGCCGTTCACCCAGGCTCCGGCCACGTGGAGGCCGCGTGCATGCTCGCGGAGCCCCGCACGAACGCGCGCGACGAGCTGGCGATGACCCGGCGCGTGCCGCGGGATCACGTCGTTCCAGCGCTCGACATGGACGGCGATCGCGCGCGGGACGTCGGCGCCGATTGCCAGCGCGAGGTCGCGCTCGGCCAGGCGTGCGAGTGCGTC
>JBBQCC010000003.1:0-45249 GCA_038318285.1 Planctomycetota bacterium
GCGCGAGACCGCGTGGAAGGAACTGCCCGGCGTCGCGCGCTCGGGCTGGATCCTGGCTTACTACGCCGAGAACTCCGGCGACTTCGACCTGCTCGAACGTCCGCTGTTCAGCGCGTGCCGCGAATGCGGCGGAAAGGGGACGCGGATCCTCGCGATGGCCGGCGCGAACGTCGCGAAGTCGGAGATCGGCAAGGCCTCGAACGAGCAGGTCATCGAGTGCCCGACCTGCCACGGGCTGGGCGTCGTGCGCCGCATCTCGTACCGTTGACCGCCGACACCCGATGGGAACCGAGGTCCGCATGATCCTTCCGTGCTTGCTCGTCGCGGCGTGCGCGATGCGCAACCCCGCTCCGCCGACGAGGCCTGCGACGTGGGTGGCGCCTGAGCCGACCGTCGCGGACGCGCAGCCGCTGGCCGCGAACACGGGTGCCGGCACTCCGGATCCGCAGGATCCGGCGGCGAAACCCGCGGATGCGGGCAGCGCGACGCCTGCCGGTGCGAATGCAGGCGCTGCGAATGCAGGCGGTGCAAGTGCAGGCCGTGCGGTCGCCACGGGCGTGAACGTCCCGGCCGCCGACGCGCCGTCGACGGACCTCGTCGTCGCCACCGTCGCCGGCAAACCGATCTATGCGTCCGAGCTCATGGCGCAGTGGCTGTACGCGGGTCGCTCGGAAGCGCGCGACCTGCTCGACAACCTCGTGATCGGCCGCCTCGTCGTCGCGGAAGCCACGCGTCTCGGTGTGCGCATCGATCCCGAGTTGGCCGAGAAGTCGTACACGCGCGGCGTCGAGGCGCTCGAGAAGCAGGTGCAGTCGAGTCGCAAGTCGCTCGAGAACATCACGCTCGACCGCTACGTCGATCAGTACCTGGGACTCGATCCGAAGCGCTACCGCGAGCGTCTGCGCGATGATTCGCTGCGTTCGCTGCTGGGCGAGCGCGTCGTGCGCGCTTGGCTGCTGCAGAACGAACATGCGTTCCTGCGCGTCGTCGTCGTGAAGAGCGAAGAGGACAAGAAGCTCGTCGAGGACGGGCTTGCCGCGGGTACGCCGTTCGAAGAACTCGCGAAGCAGTACTCGAAGGACCTCTCCGCCAAGGACGGCGGCCGCATCGCGCCGATCGTGCGCGGCAAGACGCCGATCGCGAGCGTCGCGTTCGCGACGGAACCGGGCAAGGTCGGCGGGCCAATCGCCGAGGGTGGCGACTTCCTGTTCGTGCGCGTCGAGAAGCGCGGCATGCCGCTGGAAGGCGCTTGGAACGTGCTCGGTCCCGCGGTGGAAACGAGCATCGGCGATCAGGGCGTCGACCAGCTCGAGCTGGAGCAGTGGCGACGCGCGATGCGCGACCGCTACACGATCGACTACACGCCGTTCCTGCGTCTGGCGGGGGAGTCGGCGCCCGCGCCGCGAACTCCCGCGGCGGGCGGCTGAAGCGCGCGCGGGGCCGGGCACGAGGCCGCGCGAGATCCGTCTCGCGGCGCTCAGCGCGTGCGAAGAGGAGCGTGTGAAGAATGCACACGCTCTCGCGCTGCGTTGGATTCCGCGCACATTGCGGAGGTCGGAGTGTCATCTGTGCGAACCGAGCGCTCCACTCCTCGTGGTTGACTGGGGTCACGTGCGACGGCGTTGCGGGCTGGTTCCGTTGACCGGTCGCGAGCGCGCGGAGCGCGACAGCTTGTGCATCCACACTTCGCTCGCGCATTTCGTGCGGCGGCTGAGAGCCAGCTGAGAGGCGGGCCACGGCGCGGACGCCGATGCGCCGTGCGCACGGCATGTCACGCGAGCGGCGACATCGACGAGGATCCGTTGCCAGCACGGCAAGCGCTGGCCGGTGGGCTGAGAATTCTCCGCCCTTTCAAGTTTCGGCCCCTGACCACACCGATCCGATCGAGCCCAACGCGCTACGGAATCCCGAAGCTGCGCAGCGGCAACCCGTTGCGCGGAGTCGCTTGCGGCCATCGCGAACAGCCGCGATTGTAGATGCACGATCCGCGATCACGCCTTGCGCCCATCTTGCAGTGGGCGACCAGACCCGAAGTCCTGCCCCTGCGCTCGTCGTGACCCGCGAGCCAGAGCGAGCCGCGCTCGCATTCACCCAGCGAAGGATTCCGTCGAGTGTCGCCTGGACAACGATTCGATCGGCAGAGAAGGCCAGCTGTGGAGCTCGATCCCGCAGGTTCGTGAATCACCCGAGCGGAGTTCCCGGAATCAATTCCGTACGGTGTCAGACACCGTACGATTCAGCGCGGACGGTTCAGGTGCAATCCGCCGTCCGGGTTCAACCCGGCGCCCGACTTCGAGTCCGCCGCAGTCTTCTCGTCGTGCTGGCCGTTGCGTGCAGGCAGCGGCGCGTCCTGCGCGCCGAACGGCCCCTCGGGCAGCACGAAGGCGAAGAAGCGTCCGCCGGCGTTCGCGAACGTGACGTGTGCGCGGATCGCCGGGCGACCGGTGATCCACAGCTCGACGACCTCGGTGCGGCCGTTCAGGCGATCGTTCGGGCCGGAGTTCGAGTCGCGCAGCTCGCGCTTGAACGTCGCGCGCTGATCGCGGTGCAGCAGCGTGTCGGCCAAGTCGCGTCCGCTGAGCTGCGACCAGGGCTTGCCGATCAAACGCTCGGCGGCCGGATTCGCTTCCTGGATGCGGCCTTCGCGGTCGAACACGAGGATCGCCTCGAGCGCGGACGACGCGACGCGACGCCGTTCTTCCTCGCTCGCGCGCGCGAGCGCTTCGGCGGTGCGCAGACGACCGGAGTCGCGCACCACGAGGAAGCGTTGACCGTCCGCGGTGCGCGGCGACATCTCGATTTCGAGCGGCACTTCGACGCCGTCGCGGCGGCGACCGAGGATCTCGCGCGCGATCGCAGGTGTGGAGTCGCGCAACTCGAGGTCGGCCAGCACCATTTGCACCTTCGAACCGAAGACCTCGTGGCTGGGGTAGCCGAAGATGCGTTCCGCGGCCGGATTGAAGTCCTGGATCGCGCCCGACTCGTCGAGGACGAGGATGCCCTCGCCGCAGGTCGCTTGCAGGCTGGCGACGCGATCGAGCGCCGCGTGCTCGACGAGACCGGCTTCGATCGCGCGTCGATGCAGCGGTTCGAGCACGGCGATGCCGAGGTAACCGAGCGCGAGCAGTCCCGCGCCCGTGAGTGCATAGACAGCCAGACCCGTCTCCGCGCTGCGGGCCGCGAAGGCCGCACCGAGGAGGACGAATGCAAGGAGGCCAATGGCCGCCCAGCCACGCCAGCGCCCTGCCGGGCCGCCGCGTACGCTCTGCCGATCGTCGCGCATGGATGATCCCACTCCTGCCGAGCGAGACCGACCTTCTCAGGATACGCGGCGATTCGACGGGGCGCCAACTCCCGCTGGAAAGAGGCATTGACCGCTCCACGGCGGGCGTGCAAGCTCGGGCCGATGGCCGAGACGATCGAGGGGGGGGCCGCCGCGGTGCGCGACGGCCGGGATTCCGCAGCGAGCACGTACGCGGACGGGATGGGGGCGGAGGCCGCCCACACCGAGTCCGGGAACGGTGCCTACGCGGGCACCGACGTGGCCGAACTCGAACCTGCCGACGCCCCGGAGTCGCCCCGGACCAGGGAATTCCCCGCGAACGCCGAGGCCGAGGGCGAGGCCGAGGGCGAACCCGGCGATGTCGACGTCCAGACCCCCGCAGTCGAGTCCTCGGCCGACGCGGAGGGCGTTGCCAGCGACCCCGACGCGGCCGGCCCGGGCGACACCCTGACCGACGCCGAGCTGGCCGCGGCCGTGTCGGCGCTCGTGTACGCCTCCCCCGATCCGCTCAGCGAGCGCCGCTTGCAGACCCTGCTCGAAGGGCCGCGGCTGGAGCGCGTCCGCGAGGCCCTCGCGACGCTGGGCGAGCGCCTGGCGCAGAGCGGGCTGCCCTACGAGCTGCGCGCGCTGGCCGGCGGCTACCAGATCCTCACGACCGCCGAGGTCGGCGAGTTCGTCCAGCGCCTGGCCAAGGTGCGCAAATCCGAGCGCATCTCGGGCGCCGCCCTGGAGACCCTCGCGGTCGTCGCCTACCGCCAACCGGTCACGAAGGCCGAGGTCGAGGCCATCCGCGGCGTCCAGGCCGGTCCGATCTTGCGGACGCTGATCGAGCGCGGGCTCGTGCGCGTCAGCGGACGCGCGGACGTGCCCGGTCACCCGCTCCAGTACGGCACCACGCGCGAATTCCTGGACCGCTTCGGTCTGGCGAGCCTGTCCGACCTGCCGCGCGACGGCGAATTGGCCAAGGATTGAGGTTCCGCGCGCGGTCGGAACTCGCCGCGCGAGCTCCCGCACGCGTGCCGGAACGCCCCGCGCGGGGCTCGGAGCGCAGGCCGGGAGGCCATGCGCCTTGCGCCCCGCGAAACCGAGCCCCTAGACTGCCGCGCTTCGAATCCGCCGGTGCGAACCCGCGGCCCCCCCGCGAGACCCAGGAATCCGATGTCGAAAGCGAACGAGAACGCGAACCCCGGCGAAGTGCACCTCGACCCCAAGCAGCAGGCCGAGCACCAAGACGACGTCATCGTCGCGCCGCGCGGGACGAAGCGCACGCGGTTCCTGCTGACGTTCCTGCTCGTCGTCCTGATGCTGACGACCTTCATGGTCGGCGACCAGATCGTGAAGGTCTTCGGCGGCGAGGGCTCGACGCGGTCGTCGTACATGACCTGGAAGGCGGCCGACGGAACGCAGCACACGCTCTCCGAACCCGAATTCCTGATCGAGAAGCGCAAGCTCGAGCCGATCGTGTGGTGGCTCTTCCCCGGCGTCTCGGGCCGCGAGGTCACCGACGAGCAAGTGGCGTCCTTCCTGATCCTGAGTGATGCGGCCGACCACGCCGGCATCCAGGCGACGAACAAGGACATCGTCAAGTGGGTCAAGGAGTACTTCAAGAGCAAGGAGGAGTACGCCGCCTTCCCGCGCCGCTACAACCTGACCGGGCGCGAGTTCGAGGAAGTGCTCCGCGGTGCGATCCGCTATCGCCGCTACCAGGCGCTCGTCACCGCGCCGCTCGCGATCCCCGATCCCGTCGCTGTCGAGAAGCGTTGGAAGGCGCAGCACCAGGAGTACAGCGCGGACTTCGTGATGCTCCCCGTCGCGAACCTCGAAGAGGAAGCGCGCGCCGCCGCACCCGACGCCGCCGCGCTGCGTGCGTGGTACGAGGCGCTGCCCGAGAACGAACTCGCCGTCTATCGCACGAAGGAACAAGCGGCGGCCGAACTGACCGCGTTCTCGCTCGAGGGCGACTTCGATACGACGCGCCTCTTCGCGAAGTACCCGCGACCCGAGGGCGAGGATGCCGAAGCCGCCGCGCGCGATTTCCACGCGGGATTCAGCTACGCGCTGTACCGCCGCGAGAAGCCCGAGCAGGGCAAGGACTTCCGCAAGGACTTCGAAGAATCGAAGGACGACGCGCTGCGCCACGCGCCGATCTACAACTCGCTCCTCGACTGGCAGAAGAGCATGGCCGAGCGCGTCGAGAAGGGTGAGACGGTCGACTTCGCCGCCGAAGCCGCTGAACTGGGCCTGACGTACCGCAACCAGATCGATCCGCTCACGCAGGAAGCGTGGTTGGCGTTGGGCGTGCCCTGGATCGGTCAATACACGCTCCAGCGCGTGTTCACGCCCGACCAGACGACGGGTTTCTTCCCGTCGATCGTCGTCGACGCCAAGGGATTCGTGATGGGACGCGTGACGCAGCGCATCCCGCCGAGCCTGCCCGACTACTCCGAGGTCGCCGATGCGGTGCTCGCCGGTTGGGCGCGCGAGCACGCGAAGACGCTCGCGATCGAGAAGCTCGAGAAGGTCCGCGACGCGCTCGGCACACGCCCCGATCCGACCGACACGAACGCGCCGCCGTTCCGGCCCGAGGTCGATCGCGACGCGTTCTTGAAGGCCGTCGTCGACGCCGGATTGAAGGCCGATCGACGCGAGTGGGCCGAGATCAACGTGCCGGTCGCACCCGATGCGGGCGCGGACGTGCAGTACTTCCGGCAGAACCCGGCGATCTTCACGAACAAGATCGGCGCCGTTCCCAAGGCGGAACTCGATCGGATGGGAGCGAACGCGTTCCTCGTGCGGCTGGACGGCGTGCGTGATCCCGACTCCTCGAAGATCACGGCCAAGGACATGCAAACGATCGGGCAAGCGATGACGAGCCAGGAGCGCAACTCGTTCGTGCAGTCCGGCATGCTGTCGCGCGACGCGCTCGTGAAGCAGTACGGGCTGGCGATGTCGCGCTGGGAGAAGGACCCGGCCGCGCCCTGATCAGGGAGACCAGAAATTCCTGACGCACCGCGCGCCGCGGACCCGCGAGGGCCGCGGCGCGCGGCGGTTCAGGCGCGGAGCCAGCGGGTGCGCGCGCTGCGCTGCCGCCGCTCCGCCGCGTGCACGGCCGCGCGCGTCGCGAGCCACTCGACGGGCAGGTCGAAATCGGGATCGGCGAACCCGCGGCTGGCACAATCCGTTCGCGGACTTTTGCGGTCGTCCGTGTCGGCCTGCCAAGCGACTTCGCCGACGCGGTCGAGTTCGTCCGACACCTCCGTCGTGCAACGGACGGATCGTAGAATCGGCACGGAAGCGGCGCAGGAACTCGGTCACGCCAAGCGTGCCGGTGACGATGCAGGGCTTCGCGCCGCGCTTCGAGGAGGTCCGCGGGGGTTCTCCGGAGCCGTTGTGCGACGCGCGCGTCGCTCCAGGCGGGAATTGCCCCGCGCGGGGCAATCGGGGTACACACCTTCCCAGCGCAGGCCCCTCGAGGACCAGGGCGATGATCCGCAAGCTCTCCTCGGGGAAGTTCCGACTCTACTCGCGCAAGAAGGATCGGAAGACTGGCGAACGCCGGAACCTCGGCACCTTCTCGACGCGGGCGGTGGCCGAGAAGCACCAGCGCGAAGTCCAGTACTTCAAGCGACACTGAACCCCGAAGCTTCCACACCAAGACTCCACACTATGCCCTGCCTCCTCGCCATCTTCGCCGTACTCGCGCCGCGCATCACGATCGTGCTGCTGTGGCTGCTCACCGAGTGGTTCACGGGTGTCTTTCAGGGCCTTTTGCTGCCGGTGCTCGGCTTCCTGTTCCTGCCGACCACGCTGCTGTGGGTCTCGGCCGTGCACCGCTGGTTCGGCGACCAATGGACCGCGGGCCCGATCGTGGGACTCGTGTTCGCCGTGCTGATCGACCTCTCGCCCGCGTCGTCGCGCCGCAAGAGCAAGTGATGCCGCTCCGCTGCGCGCACACGCTCAGACTTCAGCTGCGCGCGTATGCGCGACGGGCCTTGACGGTCACGAATTCGTCGAGCTCGGGCGAGTACGCCGTGAGCATCCCGCCGTACACGCAGCCCGTGTCGAGGCCCAGCGCCACGAGCTGACCACCGCGTCGCCACGCACGCGGCAGCGGGCTCGGCGTGTGGCCGAACAGGACGAGCTCGGGACCCGAGTAGTCCTCGTACCACCACGGCCGACCCGGTCCGTCGAGCCGTCGCAAGGAAGTCAGCGCGCCGATCGATTCGCGCTCCAGCGGCGTGTTCGGCGTGCGACCCGCGTGCACGACGACGAAATCGCGGCCGTCCTGCGTGCGCGGTGCGCCCGCGAGATCGCGACCGCGCAGCGCGAAGCCGGAGTGTTCCGCCAGGTAGCGCAACACGTCGCCGCGCCGTTCCTCGGGCACGAGGCAGGGTTGGCGCCCGTCGCCAGCGAGGTCGTCGTCGTCCAGGTCGGGCAGGCGTGACGGCGCGCGCGGATGGTCGTCCGGGTCCAAACTGTGCGGCGCGAGCCCGGCGCGACGCAGCACGGCGTGCTCGTGGTTGCCCAGCACGAAGCGCGCCCCGACGTCGCGTAGCACGTCGCAGACTCCCGCCGGATCCGGCCCACGGTGCACGAGATCGCCGACGCTGAGGAACTGGTCGCCCGGTCCGAGCCGCAACAAGTTCACGAGCTCTTGCAGCTCGTGCGCGCAGCCGTGCACGTCGCCGACGATCCAGGTGACCATGACTCCGCCGCATCATCGGCAGGATCCGGGCGGAGCACGAGGCACGTGCACGGAGCCTCCCAATCCTGGGACGAGGCAGGGGTGGACGCGGGTCTGCTCAAGCGATCGGAAGGACTTTCCGATCGGTGGGGAGCCGGGGCGTCCGGCGTACCCACGATGAGCTGCACTCGGATCTCCTGGGCCCGCCGGTGTGCGCGGGCACTCCCTCTCGTCGTGTCGGCGGCTGTCGCGCTCCTTGCGGGCTGCGCGGCCCAAGGCGAGCTGCCGCCCTCGACGGCGCGCGTATCGACGCTCTCGACCGATCTGGCGACGTCGCCGGTCACGCTCGGGCCGGGCGACCTCGTGCGCGTCACCGTGTTCGGGCATCCCGAACTCTCGACGCCGATCGTGGCCAACCCGAGCGGCACGCGCGTCGATCCCGAGGGCAACCTCAGCCTGCCGCTGATCGGTTCGGTGGTCGTGAAGGATCTCAGCGTCGGCGCCGCGCGCACCGCGGTCGAGGCTGCGTTCGAGCGCTACGTCAAGGAGCCGCATGTCGACCTGTCGGTCGTCGAGTTCTCCGCGCGCCGCTTCTACCTGTTCGGCGAGGTCATGGCGCCCGGCAGCTACGTGCTGGACCGGCCGCTCGACCTGTACCAAGCGCTCAGTTACGGCAAGGGTTTCACACCGGCGGCGCGACGCGAGGAAGTCGTTCTCTTGCGCGGGCGTCCGGGCAACCTCGAAGTCCACGTGTTCGATGGCGAGACGCCGTCGGCGGACGCGCTCGTCGTCGTGCAGCCGGACGACTTCGTGTTCGTGCGCCGCAGCGGCGCGGGGCGCTTCAGCCATGAAGCACTGCCGATCCTGCAAGGCATCGGTTCGGCACTCGGTTCGGTGGCGACGCTGCTGCTCGTCGAGGACCAGATCAGCCGATGAGCGCGCATCACGCCGCGGGGACGACGGGCGAGGAGCGCTCGTCGCAGAAAAGCCTCACGATCCAGGATCTCTACCGCCTGACGACGCGTCGTTGGCGGCTCGTCGGCGCGTTCGTGATCGTCGGAATCGCAGCGGCTGCGCTCGTCCTCGCCGTGCGCGATCCGGTCTACCGCGCGACGGCTTCGCTGCAGATCGAGAACGACCGTGCGGCGGGCGGGATCCTGGGCGATCTCGCGGCGCTGGCACGACCGCCGGCTGCGAGTTCCGAGATCGAGGTGCTGACGTCGCGCACGATCGCCGAAGTCGCGCTGGCCGACGCACCGGGAAACCGTTTGGCGACGCCGCGCGATCCGGGCCGTGTGAGCGCGCTGGGCCTCGCGACGATCGTCGACGATGAAGGTCGGGCGACGTTGGCCGCACTGCGGCCGGGCCTGAAACGACCGCCGACGCCCGCCGCAGATTCCGCGCGCCTGTTCGCACGAGCACGCGCGACCGAGGAAGGCGCGCCCGAGAACCTGCGCGTCGAGTTCACCTCCGCGGAGCGCGTGCGCCTGTCCGTCGCCGGATTCGAGGCCTGGCTGCCGTCGAACCCGTCGGCGAGCGAGTTCGACTTCGTCCCAGGGCATCCGATCGAGTTCGCCGGACTGTCCGTGCTGCTCGAGCCGCGCGGCGACGTGGCGAACCGTGCCTACCATGTGCGCCGCTACGTGCACGACGAGGCGCTCGAGCGCGTGCGCAAGGCCACGCGCGCCGTCGAGACGATGCGCAACAGCGGCGTGGTCGAGATCACCGTGGACGACTCGGATCCCGAGCGCGCCGCGGACACCGTCAACGCGCTGTGCAACGCCTACCTCGAGCGCAGTACGCAGCGCGGCGAGCGCCGCGCCTCGCAGACGCTCACGTTCATCGACTCGCAACTGGCCGAGCAGATGAAGGGACTCGCCGAGGCCGAGAAAGAAGTCGTCGAGCTGCAGCGCGCGGCGCCGCGCGCCATCGAGTTCGGCAAGTCGGCCGAGGCGCTGATCGAACGCCTGAAGGACGTCGAGGTCGAGCGCATGGAGCTGGCGCTGTCCCTGTCGTCGCTCGACGAGGCGAACGCGCTGCTGGTGAACGGCGATCTCGCCGGGCTCGGGCGACTCGGCAAGGAGCTGGCCGATCCCGTCGCAGCGGCTTACGTCGAGCAGGTTGCAGCGCTACAGGGCGAATCGTCCATGCAGGGGCGTAGCGACAGCGGGCCGTGGCGCACCCTGGTGCAGTCCAAGCAGGCCGAGTTGCGCTTGGCCGCCGAGTCGATCCAGGTTGCGAGCGCCGCGTTGCGCCGCGCCTTGTCGGACCTGGAAGCCGGCGACGAGGAAGCCTGCGCGCGCATTGCCGCCGCAGACGTGATCGGTCGCGGCGCGGATCCGTTGAGCATCGCCTACGCGCAGCAGTTGGCGGCGCAGACGGCGTCGCTCGCCGAGCTGCGCAAGCAGTACACGGACGAACATCCCGAAGTCCTCGCGGCCGTGCGCTCGTGCGCTGACCTGCGCGCGCGCATCCACGCGATCGGTCGCACGAAGCTCGCCGGTCTCGAAGCGCAGCACGAGGAATACGCACACCTGCTGGCCGGATACGACGAGCGTCTCACGGCGGCACCGGGCGAGGAGCGCACGCGCATCGCGGCGGCCGTGCTCGAGATCCAAGGTCGCCTACGCCAACACCTCGCGGCGCGCGCCAGCAATGCGCGTGCGCGCGGTGAAGATCTCGCGCGCGCTTCCGAGGAGCTGGAGAAGAGCCTGGGCGAACTGCCCGAGGACGTGCGCGCGCTGGCCGAGCCGCGTCGCCGCTTGGAAGCGCATTCCGAGGTCGTGAAGCTGCTGCTCGGTCGCCAGAAGGAGGCCGAGATCGCACGCGCGTCCACGGTCGCCGCGGCGGACTTCATCGACGTCGCCGTGCCGCCGCGCAAACCGATCGGACCGTCGATCCCCGTGCACCTCGTGGCCGGCCTCCTGCTGGGCCTCCTCGTCGGGATGCTGGCCGGATGGATCTCGGAGACGGCGGATTCGGGCATCGTCAGCTCGGCGGAACTCGAGGAAGCCGTCAACCTGCCGGTACTCGGCGCCATCCCGGACTTCCGCACCGGTCGCCTGCGCATCGACGCGGTGAAGGACACGTTCCTCGCGTTGCGCGACGATCCCGAGGGGCCGATCGCCGAGGCGTATCGTTCGCTGCGTGCCAACCTCAAGTTCGTCCTGGCGAACGATCCGCGCATCCGCGTGTTGGCGTTCACGTCGTGCTCGCAGGGCGAAGGGAAATCGGTCACGAACATCGACGTCGCGCTGGCGTTCGCGCTGGGCGGCAAGCGTGTCTTGCTCGTCGACGCCGACATGCGCCGACCCACGGTCGCGCGCTACCTCGGCCTCGCGCTGACGCCGGGCCTCTCCGAGATCCTGTCGAATGGCGCGAACTGGCGCGAGTGTGTGCAGGAATCCCATGTGCCCACGCTGTCCGTCATCTCTGCCGGCAGGCAACCGCGTTCGCCCGGCGACCTGCTCGCGGGCGAGACCTGCGAGCGCCTGATCGACGAGATACGAGACGCCTACGACCTCGTGATCTTCGATGTGCCGCCGGCGCTCGCCGTGGCGGACACGGAATCGTTCGTCGCGCGTCTCGACGCCGTGGTGCTGCTCGCGCGAAGCCGTCGACTGACGCGCACGGTGCTCGCTCGAACTGCCGGTCGCCTGCGCGGCGCCGGCGCCAACCTGATCGGCTGCGTGCTCAACGCGGACCGTCCGAACCGCACGGAAAGCAAATATGGATATGGATACGGCTACGGGTACGGTCCCGATCTCGGCGGTGACGCGCGCAAATCCCGCGCAGCTCGGCGCGAGCGCGTCGGAACTGCTGGGCCGGACTGAGCCGCGCACGGTCTGCGTCGTCGGCCTCGGCTACATCGGCCTGCCAACGGCTTCGCTGCTCGCGAGCCGCGGCTTCCACGTCATCGGCGTTGACGTCAGCCAAAGCGTCGTCGACACGATCAACGCCGGGCGCATCCACATCGTGGAGCCGGACCTGGAGGGGCTCGTGCATTCCGCCGTGCTCGGCGGTCGCCTCTTCGCGCGCACGACGCCGCAGGCGGCCGACGTGTTCGTGATCGCGGTGCCGACGCCTATCCGTGCGGACAAGCGTCCCGACCTGTCCATGGTAGAAGCCGCCGCACGCGCCATCGCGCCGGTCGTGCGCCCGGGGAACCTCGTGATCCTCGAATCGACGAGCCCCGTCGGCACGACGGACGAGATCGTCGCGCGCGTGCTGGGTGAGAGCGGACTCGCGCCCGGTGTCGCCGTGTTCGTCGCGTACTGTCCCGAGCGCGTGTTACCCGGCCGCATCCTGACGGAACTGGTCGAGAACGACCGCGTCGTCGGCGGGATCGATGCGGCGTCGACCGAGCGCGCCGTCGAGTTCTATCAATCGTTCGTGCGCGGCGAGGTCGTCGGGACGGACTCGCGCACGGCCGAGATGGTCAAGCTGACCGAGAACAGCTTTCGCGACGTCAATATCGCGTTCGCCAACGAATTGTCCCTGCTGGCCGCGCGCGAAGGCGTCAGCGTCTGGGAGCTGATCCGCTTGGCCAACCGTCACCCGCGCGTGAACATCCTGAATCCAGGACCTGGCGTCGGCGGGCACTGCATCGCCGTCGATCCGTGGTTCCTCGTGGATCGCGCGCCCGAGACGGCGCGCTTGATCCGCACGGCGCGCGAAGTGAACGACGCCAAGCCGAAATGGGTCGTCCAGCGTGTGGAGCAATGTGCATCACGTTTGCGCGACCCGGTCATCGCGTGTCTCGGGTTGGCGTTCAAGGCCGACGTTGACGACCTGCGCGAGTCGCCCGCGGTCGAGATCGTGCGCGAACTCCAGTGCCGGAACGTGGGTCGTCTGTTGGTCGTCGAGCCGCACATCCGATCGCACGACGAGTTCGAGTTGGCGCCGCTCGACGCCGCCCTGAGACAGGCCGACATCGTGCTGGTCCTCGTCGACCACAAGCAGTTCAAGCGCGTTCCGCGCGAAGCGCTGCAGGAAAAGATCCTGATCGACACGCGCGGTGTCTTCCTGTGACTGCGCGCATCCTGACCGTCGTCGGCACGCGCCCTGAAGCGATCAAGATGGCGCCCTTGGCGCGCATCCTGGCCACGGATCCGCGATTCGAATCCCGTGTGTGCATCACCGGACAGCACAAAGATCTCGTGCGGCCCGTGCTCGACCTGTTCGAAGTAGTCGTCGATCACGACCTCGGTACCGGCGCCGTTGGGCAGGACCTGACCGACCTGACGGCGAAGGTGCTGCTCGGCACGCGCGGTGTCCTGCGCGCGGAGCGTCCCGACATGGTGCTGGTGCACGGCGACACGACGACGTGCCTGGCAGCTGCGCTGGCCGCGTTCTATGAGCGCATCCCCGTCGGCCACGTCGAGGCGGGATTGCGCTCGCACGACCTGGCCAGCCCGTTTCCGGAAGAGGCCAATCGGTTGTGCGTCGACGCCATCGCCGACATGCACTTCGCTCCGACGCGTAGTTCGCGCACCAACCTGGAGCGCGAGGGGATCGATGGCTCCAGCATCCACGTCACCGGGAACACGGGCATCGATGCGCTGCGCTGGATGCGCGCGCGCAACGCGAACCAACGCGCGGAAGACTACGCGTCGTCGTTCGGCCCACTGTTGACGCGGCTGTTGGCGGATTGGCCGGGTCCGATCGTCCTCGTAACCGCGCATCGCCGCGAGAGCTTCGGCCGCGGGATGGCCGATCTGTGCCGCGCGATCGCGGCGAGCGCGCACGCGCATCCCGACTGGCTGTTCGTGTGGCCCGTGCACCCGAATCCGAACGTGCGCGAGGTCGTCACGCACGCGCTGGCCGACGTCGCCAACGTGTTCCTGGCCGAGCCGCTCGACTACCGGCCGTTCACGTGGCTGATGGATCGCGCGACCGCGATCGTCACCGATTCGGGCGGAATTCAAGAGGAAGCGCCGTCGCTCGGTAAACCGGTGCTCGTCGCGCGCGAGGTCACGGAACGGCCCGAGGCCGTCGAGGCCGGCACGGTCCGCCTCGTCGGCACCGATCCCGAGCGCATCCGCCAGGGCCTGGAGGATGTCGTGCTCGACGGCCCGGAGCGCGATGCGATGGCACGCGCGATCAATCCGTACGGCGACGGGCGGGCCTGCGAGCGCATCGTGAACCTGCTCGGTGCGCGCCTGGTCAATGCTGGCCGCGTGCGCGTGGGAGCCGCGTAGCCGTGCCGGTGCAGCAGGCCCTGCGCTTCGTGCGCTGCGTGCGGCACCATCGCGCCGGCCAGCTCGCGCGGCGCGCTCAGAAGATCGCGCGACGCGCGCTGGCCGGGCGCTTCGGACCAAACGCGCTGTTCGGAGCGCGCGCCCCCCGACCGGCTCCGGCTCGTTCGCTGATTCCGCCGCTGCCCCTGTTCCGACCGCGCTCGCACGCCCTGTGCACCGACGGCGACGACGTCGTGCTGGACCTCATGCAGCAGCGCATCCCGGTCGGAGTGCCCTTCGACTGGCGGCTTGCGTCGCTGCCCGAGCGTCCGCTGCTCTTGCTCTTCCATCTGCACGCAATGGAGTGGGTCGAGAACCTCGACGACGAGGCGTTCGAAGCGCTGATCTCCGACTGGATGATCGAAGTCGATCCGACGCGCGCTGCACACGTACGCGACGCCTGGCATCCGTTCGTGATCTCGATCCGCGCCGTGGTGTGGATGCAGCAGGCAGCGCGCCGTCGCCGTCGACTGCCAATCGAGTTTCGCTCATCGATCGACGCCTCCATCGCGGCACAGATCCGCACGCTGGAGAACGACCTGGAGCTCGATCTCGGCGGCAACCACCTGCTCAAGAACGTGAAGGCCCTCCTGTGGGCCGGCGCGTACTTCACCGGTCCCGAGGCGGATCGCTGGACACGTCGCGGCGTCGGCCTGCTGGCGCACGAGCTGGGCGAGCAGATGCTGTCCGACGGGATGCACTTCGAGCGCAGCCCGGCGTACCACGCGCAAGTTGTCGCTGACCTGCTCGAAGTGCGCGCGGTGCTGGCGCCGTCACCGCTGCGAACTCGCCTCGACGAGATCCTGAATCGCGCCTGCCAAGTCGTCGCCGACCTTGCGCACCCCGACGGCGCGCCCAGCCTGTTCAACGACGGCGGCTTGCACATGGCCTACGCGCCGCGCGAGATCCTCGACGCAGCGCAGATCATTCTCGGAACGTTGTTCACGCCACGCACCGTGTTCGCGCTCGAGGCCGCCGGCTACTTCGGCGCGCGCAGTGGCAAGGACTACGTGCTGGCCGACTGCGGCGCGATCGGTCCCGACCACCTACCCGCACACGGACACGCCGATGCGCTCGCGTTCGAGTGGACGGTGGCGGGAGAGCGCCTCGTCGTCGACGCGGGGACGTTCGAGTACCAGCCCGGCGCGACGCGCGACCTGGCGCGCTCGACGAAGGTGCACAACACTGTGACGCTCGACGACCACGACAGTTGCGAGTTCTGGTCCAGTTTTCGCGTCGGCCGTCGATCGCGTGTGCGCCGGCATCGACTCCAATTCCAGGGCGGCGGATTCGTCCTCGAAGGCACGCACGACGGCTTCGAGCACCTCGCCGGCGAACCGATCCACCGCCGCACGATCCGGGCGAAACCAAGCGAAATTCGCATCGAGGACCGCATCGAGGGCGGCGCCGGCCAGATCGCGCGCTCGCGCCTCCTGTTGCATCCCGAATGTCGCGTGACAACGAATGCAGATGGGGTCGTGACGATCGAACGTGGCCGCGCGCGAGCGCGCATCGTCGCCGAGACGCCGATCGAGGTCGTGGACGCCTGGTGGTTCCCCGACTTCGGCGTCAAGCTGCCGACGAAGCAGCTCGTGGTCACGTACGGCGATGCGCCGTGCGTGGGCGGGTTGTGGTTGCGAGCACTGGCTCCGCCCTGAAAGCACGGCGTGGTGTGTCACTCCTTCAGCGTCGGCACATTGAAGAGGACGGACAGATCGATGCTGCCCAGTCCTTGCAGGGGATAGTTCGGGTGCGCCGGGTTCACCGGAGCCAAGTTCGAAGCGGTGTCCGGCGGCGCGAACAGCACCAGTGACTGCAAGAAGAGTTGGACCTTCCTGCGATCGTCGTCCGAGAGCAGAACGAACGCGTCGCGCGCGGCCTGTGCCTCGCCGCCGTGCCGCAGGATCACGTCCTCGAGCGTCGCACTGCGGCCGTCATGACCGTAGGGCGCTGTCGATGCGACTCCCCACAGGGGCTCGGTCAAAAACTGTGTCGTCACACTGCCGTCGAAGTTGCGCTCGTGGAACGCCGGACCGAGGTCGTGCCGCTTGAAGTCGGCGTAGATGTCGCGTACCTGGAACGAAGCCAGGGATGCACGCCGGAAGGACGGGAACCCCGAGCCGTCGTCCGTGGTGACGAAGCGCGGCATGGCGCTGGCATACAGGCTGTTCAACACGCGATTCGAATTCAAAACGTCGTACACGGTCGCGACGTCGGCCACGCGTCGATCGTGTTCGATCGTGAAGTTCGGCACATGGCACTGCGTGCATCCGATGCGGTTCAGAACTCTGCGACCGTCGAGCGCATCCTGATCGCGTCGTCCCGTCCCGGGCTTGAAGTAGTTGAGCAAGTAGAACTCGAGGTGGTCGACGAGGCTCTCGGGGATCTCGTTCGTGACACCGTCGGCGTCCGCATCCACGGTGGGGGAGTTCACGGGCGGGCCCTCGATCGCGTCCACGGATCCAGTGAGCGCCATCCCCGACGGGGTGACGACGTCCGTGCCCTGCGATGCGTGCAGCAAGTCGAGATCGGGCGCCTGCAGCCCCATTTCTGCTCCCAATGCGCCCACGATGAACTCACGGATAGAGATCGTGCGACCCTCGGCGAAAAACGGTCGTACGCGAAGATCCGTGTTCACGCCGACGACTTGCGTCGTGTCCACCGAACCGTCGGCCAACGCCGAGATGCGACCGTAGTGCACGCCTTTTCCGACCAGATCGAGCGTCACGAGCTGGTGCTGTTGCAGCGCCTGCTGAACGGCCAGGGACCGTGTTGCGCGCAGTTCGCTCGTGATCTCGTCGGCGATCATCTCGACCAGGCCGAGGCCGAAAAGGTGCGGCGCATCCCGTCCTTCGGGGCGCGTGTACACACTGCCGCCTACGCCCGCCGCGCCGTGCGGGCGGCCGTGACAACTCGCGCAGCTGTCCGAGAGTCCGGCGCCGAGGCCGGCGTGCAGTTCGATGTTGCCCGTACCATCCATGGCACGCGGACCGAGCCCTTGCGCCGCCGTGAACTTGCGCTGGAAGATTTGCCGTCCGCGAGCGATCGAGCGGAACGGGTCGCGTTCGATCACGAAGCGCGAGGAGTCCGGCGTCATGACATCGCCTCGACCTGCGCCGATCTGTTCGATCGTGGAACGCTGGATCCCCGAGTTCGCCGCGTTGGGCGTCTGGGTCACGTCCGTCAGTTGGGCTCGCACGGGCGCGATCAGGAGCGCGAGAGCGAGTCCATACCGGGACGATTCGTGAAGGAGACGCGAGACCGGCTTGTTGGCGAGTTCCATGGGATGCCTGTTCGAGGGGGGGTCGAGGCCCACGCCCCGGACTGGGGGCGCCTCCAACCCAGATCGCGAAGGCGTGCTGCAGCCCGACAGGAATTGCGATCATTCCTCGGGGCCCGCGTTGCTCGCGACGCAGCCCGCCCCCTCGTGCCTGGGTTCACAGCTCTTCGACCCCCTCGAATCCGGGCGGGCGCGCGGTCCTGTCAGGGTCCGTTCCACCTCGCCGCCCCCTAGCAGGCCGTGGTCCGCCGCTGGTCCCCGCGGCACAGCGCGCAATCAACATCAACCGGCGCGCGACGCGTTCTGCTCCGTCGTTGCCTCGGCCCTCGCCGTGCGGCCGGCGACCACATCGGCCAATATCGATAGCATTCGTCGTGCCAGCACGTCGCGGTCGTACTGCGGCGCGGCGCCGTGTGCGTTCGATGCGTAGCGTGCGCACTGCGCCGGATCCGACGCCAACGCGCGCACCGCGATCGACAGCGCCACCGGATCCTCGGCTGCAACGCACGGACCTGCGCCCGCGCGGCGCACGATGCCCGAGGCTTCGCCCTCGGGGCCCGCAAATAGAACCGGGACGCCCATGCCGAACGCCTCGAAGATCTTGCTCGGGATCACGGTCTCGAACACCGGCGTGTTCTTCAGGTGCACCAGCGCGGCGTCGCACACGGACCACAGATCGGGCATCGCGGACTTGGCGACCGGCGGAGCGAACACCACGTTCGTCAGGCCGCGGCGTTGCGATTCGGCGACGAGTTCGGCCTTGGCCGCGCCGTCGCCGGCGAACAGGAATCGGATGCGCTCGTCTCCGCGCACGAGTTCCGCTGCATCGAGCACGTTCTCGAGCGCGTGCGCCATCCCGTGCGTGCCGAGGTAGCCGACGACAAAGCGACCTTCGAGTCCCAGGCGGCTCACGGTCTGCTCGTCCCGCCTGCGCGGCGCGTAGTTCGACAGGTCGACACCGTTCGTGACCACGTGCACCTTGCGCGCATCGATGCCGCGGCGGTCGAGGTCGCGCCGGAACGCGTCGCTGACCGCGACAACGGCCGCGGAGCGCCGGTAGAGGAACAGCTCGAGCTTTTCGAGCATCCGCAGCGCGATTCCCGGCCGCAGCGCGCCGACGGCGGCGATCGAGGCTGGCCACAGGTCGCGCAGCTCGAACACGTAGGGCACGCGGTGCAGAGCGGCAGCGAACCAACCGCCGAGGGCCGTGAAGAACTGCGGCGACGTGGCCACGACCACATCGGGCCTCGCTGCGAACAGCGCCGCCAGCGCGCCATTCATGCCGAAGGAGACTTGGTCGAGCGTCCGCTTCAGGAAGCCCTTGTTCTCGGCGATGTACGTCCATACGCGCACGACCTGGATGCCCTCGATGGTCTCGCGTGATCGCCAGGCGTTGCGGTATCCGACGTGCAAGCGGCCTTGCGGGAAATTGGGCGCGCCGGTGACCACCGTCACGGTGTGTCCGGCGCGCACCCAGGCGCGCGCGTGCTCGAACGTGCGCGTGGCGGGCGCGTTCGTCTCGGGCGGGAAGTTGTCGGTCAAGAAGAGGATGTGCACGCGGAATCTCAGGCGGCCAATTCGTCGTTGCGTCTTGTGTGCGCGTCGATGCCGACCAGTTCGGCCAAGCACGTCTCGAGCTTTTCGTGCCAGGGCGCCGCGCGGTAGCGGTCGCCGCTGAGGCGCGCCTCGTAGGCGAGGCTGCCGTACAGCGAGGGATCGAGCACGAGTCGTCGCATCGCCGCCGCGAGTTCGTCGGAGTCGCGCGGCGCCACGAGCAGCCCGTTGCGCTCGTGCTCCACCAACTCGGGCAGTGAGCGCCAGCGCGTCGCGATGACGGGCAGGCCGGCCTGCATTGCCTCGATGACGGCGCCGGGCATGCCTTCGCCCTCGTACCAGCTCGGGAACACGAGGGCGTCGTGCGAAGCAATGACCTCGGCCAAGTCTTCACGGGGGATGGGCCCGCCGAAACGTGCGCGCGGATGCTCGCCGCCGAACTCGACACCAGGCACCGACGGGCCGTGGATCGTCAGTGACGCGTGCGCGGGCAAGCTGTCGCTGGCGGCCAGCGCCTCGGCGATGCCTTTTTCGCGCTTCAACTGTGCCAGCAGGAGGAAGCGCGTGCACTCCTTGGGTCGAGCGCGCAGGACGACCTCTGCATCGCGCGTCGTCGGCAGCCAGCGCACGCCGCGGTAACGCGCGAAGTGGGCGCACAGGTGGCGGGTCTGCAGCAGCACGAGCGGCGCGGTCAGGCACGTGTGCTGGAACACGCCGCGCCGCCACGGCGAAGCACGCTCCAGCCGCAGGTCGAGGTCGCCGCCGAACACGCGCAACGCGAAGGGCTTGCGCAGGGCGTGTGCCGCAGTCCACACGAGCGGGCCGGCGCGCATCGCGCCGCCGGAGGACGCGTTGAACAGCACGGCGTCGCAGCGCGGGCCGAGGCGGGCGATCGACTGCAGCGTCAACGTCAAGGCACGAGCGTCGTCGGGGATGCGCCGCCATGACGAGCGGCCGAGCACGGCGCGCGACGTGTTCACGATGTCACAGGCGAAGCGCTCCGAGGCGCGCATGCGACGCACCAAGCCAGCGAAGCTGACTTGCGTGCCGCCGATCGGCACGCCCTCGATCGGCATCGGGCCGACGAGCAGGATGCGCGGTTTCGCACTCACGGCGTGACCTCGAAGCGATCCATCCAGCGCGCGATCCCAGCCAGGCACCACGCGCGCGTCGCGGCGCTCGATTCGCTGCGTCGCGCGGATCCGGCCGCGCCAGCGCGGCCGTCGGCGATCGTCCCTGCGATCTCACACGCATCGAACAGCTCGGCGGCGCGCGAGCCGGGCGCGTACATGTCCGCGAGCAGGCTCCAGAAGTCCGCGTTGAACCAATCGTGGAGCGGCAGAGAGAAACCCTGCTTCTTGTGCCTGTAGACCTCGGCGGGCAGGAGGTCGCGTCCGGCTTCGCGCAGGAGGTATTTTCCGGTGCGACCGCGCACCTTCAGGTCCAGCGGCAGGCGGCGCGCGAAGTCGACGATGCGCAGGTCGAGCAGCGGGACGCGAACTTCGAGGCTCGCCGCCATGCTCATGCGGTCGACCTTGCGCAGAATCGCGCCGGGCAGGAACGTCTGCGACAAGACGTGCATCGCTAGCTCCTCGGGCGCGAGGCGCTCGATGTCGCTCGCGCTCGGGCCCGGCTCGGGTAGCAAGTCCACGCGCCGACCGACCAAGCGTTCGATCTCGGGCACGCTCCACAGGCTGCGCAGGCGGCGGAACTGTTCGACGGGTTCGAGGAGGCTCAACTCGAGACCCTTGCGCACGCGACGCGCCGGTTCGGCCAGAATGGTCGGTGTCATCGGCGCGACGCCGGACAGGACTGCGTGGCCGAATCGCCGCAAGAATCGCGGCGAGCGTTGCGCTGTGCGACGCACACGCGCTGCCCAGAACATGTGGTCGTAGCCGCCGAAGAACTCGTCGCCGCCGTCGCCCGACAGCACGACGGGGACGTGCTCGGCCGCCAGCTTCGAGACGGCGTACGTCGGGATACACGACGTGTCGCCGAGCGGTTGTCCGACGTGGTCGATCGTGCGGTCGAGGACGTCGAGCGAGAACGCGCCGGCGGGAATGCGCAGCTCGTGGTGCTCGGATCCGATGTGCTGCGCGACGCGGCGCGCCAACGCGCTCTCGTCGTAGTCGGGGCGATCGAAACCGACGCAGAACGTCTTCAGCGGCCGGCCGGCGGCGCGTGTCGCGTAGGCCGAGACCGTGCTGGAGTCGATACCGCCCGACAGGAAGAGGCCGACCGGCACGTCGGCGACGAGCTGCGAGCGGACGACGTCGTCGAGCAACGCGCGCAACTCCTCGAGCGCGTCTGCTTCGCTCCTCGGCTCGGGTTCGATCGCCAGCGTCCACCAGCGCACGACCTCGATGCGCCCGTCGCGCCAGCGCAGGATGTGGCCCGGCGGCAGTTGGTGCACGCCCTCGAGCAGCGTCCACGGATCGGGGACGTAGCGGTCGTGCAGGAACGTTGCCAGCGCGCGTCGATCGACGCGGCGCGCGATGCCAGGATGCTGCAGCAGCGACTTCAGCTCGGACGAGACGACGAGCTCGCCGGCGGGGCTGGCCCACCAGTACACGGGCTTGATGCCCAGCGGATCGCGCGCGACCAGGACCGTGCGTTCGCGTCGGTCGGCGAAGGCCAAACCGAACATCCCGTTGAGGCGCGCGAGACCGGCTTCGCCGTGCTGTGCCAGGGTGTGTAGGACGACTTCCGTGTCGGAACGCGTCTGGAAGCGCGCGCCGCGCTCGATCAGCTCGGCGCGTTGCGCCTCGAAGTCGTAGATCTCGCCGTTGTAGACGAGCGCATATCGCCCGTCGTCCATCGGCTGCCGACCCGTCGCGACGTCCACGATCGAGAGTCGACGCATCCCGAGTGCCGCGAAGCCGAGATCGATCACGCCGCCGTCGTCGGGCCCGCGGTGCACGAGAGCAGCGTTCGCGCGCGCGACCAGGGCGGCGTCGGCCGAGCGGCCCGGAGCCGCGACGTGGATGTTGATGCCGCACATGGCGTTGCCTCAGGCCCCTTCGACCGCCGCGCGGCGGTGCTCGCGAGCACGCAGGGCGGGCTGCAGCAGGTCCACGAGAACGAGGACGATCGCGATCGGTATGGCGATGACGACGACTTGCTTCAGCAGCACCGCGAATTCGCTGCGGTGCGCCGTGATGCACAGGAAAGTGAAGTAGGGGACGACGCGTGCCAATGTCCCACTCGACCAGCGCCGCGCCGCGGCTTCGAGCGCGATCAACGCTGCGCCACACAGGAAGCCCACCAGCAGCGCGCCGCCGATGCGACCGAAGTTCAGCCACGCTTCCGCGACCAGCGAGAACGCCGTGCCGCCGCCTTGTTCGGCGAACTCGGCGTAATTTTCGTTGGCGAACTTCTGCGCGAGCGCCGGCGGGCGGTCGGGGACCAGCGCGAGGGGCGCCAGCGCCGGGATCGCGTTCCAGTAGCTCGCGCCGCCGAGTTCGCCCTCGCGTGCGTGCGTGCGTACTTCGAGCGCCGTCAGGAACGGGTGGCTGAACTCCGAACCGCCGACGACCGCGGACAGGTTCGCGTCCACGTTGCGCACCAACATCTCGGTCGCGCGGTCGAGGCCTGCTTCCTTCACCGCGCCGCGCCACAGCGAGACGAGCTCGAGCGAGAACCAGCCGCACACGGCCATCGCGAGGAGGGCCGGACGGACGCGCGCCACGGTGATGCCGCGCCGCGCACAGACGATCCACGCGTAGCCGAGCGCCAGGATGACGAAGTTCGTGCGCACCGAGATCACGGCCAGCGTCCACACGCAGATCGCGATCGCGACAGCGCGGAACGCGTACTTGGCGCGGGCTTCGAGCTCCCCGGCCTCGGCCCACAGCACGCCCAGGATCATCACGTTGATTCCGCTGGCGAGCGGCCCGAGGCCGACGGATCGTAGGTATTTCTCGGCGTAGTCGTCGCGACTGGAAAGCGCGTCGATACCGACCGTGCGGACGAAGAACACGTAGAGGACGGCGCCGCCCAGAACGAGCGCCGTGGCGACGAGCGCGTCGGAACGTGTCGGGCGTGCTTCGGCATTCGCCGGCGCCTTCCTTGCGGTCACACCCAAGGCGAACGCGGCCATCGCCGCGCCGAACAAGCCGAACGCGAACGCGGCGTACTCGCGCTGCACGCCCAGGAGGTCGCGCTCGGGCGCCTGCACGACGTTGCGCCACGAACTTGGCTCGACGAACAGCGTCGCGATGGGGAAGAAGTTCCCGACGAACAGCGTGAACGCAGCCAACACGATCGCCAGGTGCAGCGGCGAGCGATGGCGCAGGCAGAACAGCGTCCCGCTCAGCGCCACGAGGCCCAGCACCAGATAGAAGACGCGCTCCATCAGGCGGTTCCCGCCGCGCGCCACCAGGCCAGGAGACCCAGACCCATCGCCAGCGCGCCGACACCAGCGAGGTGCAGCGGCGTCAGGACGCGACGGCCCAAGGCGCGCGACTCGCGGAAGAAGAGCTGGAGTTCGGCCAAGCGCGCGGTGCACGCGCACGCTACTGCGCCTGCGATCCCTAGCAACGGCACGAGCGCCCAACCGACGCCGATCATGGCGACACCGGCGATGGCGTACGAGCGCGTCTGCGCGACGAACTCGCCGCGCGCGCGCTGCCAGGGCGTCACCAAGAAGCCCAACATGTGCACGAAAGACACGGCGAACAGCGCTGTGCAGATCCACGCGCCGGCCCCGTAATCGGGCCCGAGGACGAGTGGCACGAGCCGCGGCGAGACGAGTACGAGCACAGCCAGAACCGCGGCCCAACCGAGCAACACGCGGCTCGCGATGCCGACGAAACGGTGCGCTTCGCGTTCGCTGCCGTCGGAGTGGCGCGCGAAACTCGGGTACAGCACGGTCCCGACGGCGGAGCCGACGATCGCGAGTTTGGACGCGAGGTCCGCGCAGCCCGCATACAAGCCGAAGTCGTGCGCGTCGAGCCAGCGCTCTGCCAGCAGGCGGTCCGCCGACACGACGAGTGCATTGGCCAGCCCGAAGCCGACGAGCCCGAGGATCGCGGTTCGGTGCTCGCGCCAAGCCACGCGCGCAGAATCCAGGGCCCCGACGCGCCAGCGCGCCGTGCCCGCACCACCGACGCGTGCACGGTAGATGACGAGGATCGCGACGTTCGCCGCGCAGAACGGCGCGGCGACCCAGGCCGGATCGGCACCGTCCGCGATGAGCGTCGCGATGCAGGCGGCGGCGACGGCCGCCGATCCCCAGGCGATGTTGCGCACGAACGCGGCGCCAGCGACGCGACCAGCCAGCGCAAGGCGCGCGTAGTCCACGGAGGCGAGGCCATGCGCGAGGACGGCGATCGCGAAGAACGCGGCCACGAGGGGCGAAAACAGGAGGACTCCGACGACTCCCGCGACGGTGGCGAGCGTCCAGGAGACGACGGCCGACAACGCACGCAGTCCGCCGTCAGCGTGCTCGCCCCGGGACAGCGCGCGGACGAGCAGCGGCCGCAGGAAGTCCTGGTACGTGACGACACCCAGCAAGGTCAGGAAGAGCGACAGTCGGCCGTACTCCGCCGGACCGAGGGCGCGCGCGAGTACCGGCAGGCTGGCGATGCCGAGTGCCGCGGCGGCTGCGTGCGAACCGAGGACACCCGAGGCTCGCCGCGCGAGGACGGAGAAGCCTTCGACAGGCGCCACGGGTCCACCTGTGCGTTGGAGCGTCTGTTCGTAGGGCGTCATGGAGGGCGGAAACGCCTTCCGTATTCCTGTCGTCGATCCGCGGCCATCCCTTGAGGACGGAGTGACGCGGGCGTCCCGATTCCGGCCTTCGGCGTCGATCCCTGGTTCGAGAACGATCAAGTTCCTGCGGGTCCTCAAGCCCCGCGCGGGGTACTCCGACGGTGGGGGCAGCGAATGCTCGCGCGACCCGACACGAACCCGATTGCTCCTGTGCCGATCGGCCGTCTTCAGACCGCCGACGCCGGGGAGGATTCCGCATCCGCGGGCACCGCGCCGGTTGGATCGGTCCTGGCGCTCGTCCGGGTCCGCGCGGACGTCGATTGGGACGCGCTCGAACCGCACGGTGTCTACGCGCGGATCGGTCGGCCGGTTTTCTTGGGCGCGCTCCTCCTGGCCGGGTTGCCGTTCGCATTGGCGCTGGCCGCGCTCGTCGCGCCGATCAACGCCTGCGTGTTCGGCAGCTTCCGACGCGTGTTCTTTCTGCAGCCGCGCGTCGGACACCGTGGCCACGTCTTCCAGATCTGGAAGTTCCGAACGATGCGGGAGGCGCAGCGCGGCGCACACGACTCGTGGAGCACGGGCGAGGACGTCCTGCGCGTGACGCGCTTCGGTCGCTTCCTGCGCAGCTCGCACCTCGACGAGTTGCCCCAGGTCTGGAACGTGCTGAGCGGCGACATGGCGCTGATCGGACCGCGCCCCGAGATGATCGAGATCGAACAGTGGGCTTCGGTGCACGTGCCCGGCTTCGAGGAGAGGCTGGTGCTGCGTCCCGGGCTGACCGGGCTCGCGCAGATCACGCAGGGATACACCCAGAACGACGCGGCGGCCTACGCCGAGAAGCTGCGCATCAACCGTGAGTACCTGCGCACGCTGTCGTTCCTCGGCGACGTGCGCGTCGTCCTGCGCACGATCGCGTGGATGGTGTGCGGTCGCGGATGGACGAGCTTCCGTGGTCGGCGGCGCGCGCCCTCCGTCGGACGCGGCTAGGAGCCTGCCCTGGGGCGTCAGGCCGCGTGCGGATCGACGCGCAGGCCGATGCGGAACTCGGTGCCGCCGCCCTGCCGACCGCGCGCTTCGACCGTTCCGCCCATCGCGTCCACGTGTAGCGCCACCAGGTGGAGTCCGAGACCCGTGCCGCGCGCCGTGCGCGTGCGCTCGTCGCCCATGCGGTAGAACGCCTCGAAAATGCGGCTGCGTTCGGCCTGCGGGATGCCCGGGCCGCGGTCGAGCACTTCGAGCAGCACGGTCGATCCCTCGCGTCGCGTGCGCACCAGGACCGGTTCGCCGCCGGCGGCGACGGGTGCGTACTTGCGCGCGTTCTCGACGAGGTTCGTGACGATCGAGCGGACGCCCTCGTGCACGAGCAATACGGTCGGGAGGTTGTCTTCCAGCTCGAACCGCAGATCGGCGATGCCCTCCGGAGCCAGCGACAACAGCGACGGCGCGAGTCCCTCGATGATCGAATTCAGGTCGCCCGGTTCGGGGCGGACCTCTTGCCGCGTGAGCTGGCCCTTCTCGAGCACGCGCTCCACGAGCGTCTCGAGGCGCGACGTTTCGCGCACGATCCGTCGGTAGTACTCCAGCCGTCGTTCCTCGTCGTCCACCCAACCGGCGTCGAGCATCTCGCCGTACAGCTTGATCGCCGCGACCGGCGTACGCAGCTCGTGCGTCACCGCCGACACGAAGTTCTCCGTGCGCCGCGCGGCCTCCAATTCGCGCGTCACGCTGCGCAGGAGCAGCACCAGTCCGGTCGCGAGCGATACGACGAGCATCGCCCCGACCCCGAGCAGTCGAATGGTCTGCGTGCGGAAGCGCGATTCGATGTTGCGCGCGTCCACGGCCACGTGCATCGCGCCGAACGTCTCGAGTTCGTCGCGCGGAGCCTCGACGCCCAGCGCCTTCAACGGTTGGATCGTGAACACGTCCGAGTCGCGCTCGACCGGTTCGGAATCGTCCATGACGAAGCGCTGCGTCGAACCGAGCACCCAATCCGCGATGCCCAGCGGCAGGGCGCGGAACACCCAATCCGTGTCGAAGAAGAAGCCCTGGCGCAGCACCACGCCTCGACCGAAGCTGGCGAAACACGAGGGCAGCAAACGGCGTTCAGGGTCGCGCGGGATCGTCACCGTGCGCGTGGCGACGAGCCGCGGGGTGCCGTCCGCTTCGCGCCAGAAGCGCAGACGAAACGGCGTGATCAAGACGACCTGCGTCTGGTTCTGCAGGCCACGCAGCGCGGGCAGCTCCTCGCGCAGGCAATCGATGTCGTCCTCGTCCGACAGGTTGATGGCGATGACCGGGATCCCGTAGTGCTCTTGGCGCTGCGCGACTCCGAGGCGCAAGAAGTATGAGATGAAGCTCTCGCGCTTGATCGCGGTGCGCAACTCGAGCGCCGCGCCGCGGAGGCCGGCAGCGACCTTCGGCGCGGAGCCCTCGCGCGCGCGCGAACCGAGCAGCACCCGCAGCGGCTGTTCGGGCACCTCCTCCTCGTCGCGGTACGAGAACCAGCCCAGGATCCGCGCATCTGTCGGCCCGTCCGCGAGGGGCGAGGGGACGTACGCGATCTCGGCGCCGATCGTGTCGGGCGGGAAGTAGGCCGGACGGAACTCGAGGAACGAGCGCTTGTCCTCTTCGCGCACGACTTCCTCGACGCGCTGCACGAGCGCCTCCTGCAGCCGCCGCGTCGCGTGCGATGCGTCGGCCGGGACGGAGGCGACCGCCGTTTCGTGATCGCGCTCGAGCTGGTTCCAGAGCAGGCCGCCGAGCACGACCGTGGGCAGCACGAGCAGCAGCACGTACAGCGCGAGTGCCACGCGCCGATTGCCCTGGCGCGGCAACCGATTGGGCCGCATGCGCAGGCGATCGGCGACCGCGCGCGTCAGGATCGCAGTCGCCTCGCCCGGAGGCTGACGCGCGGCCGGACGCGCCGCGCGCGGGGGCGAGCTGGACGCCTCGTCCGCTCGCCGGCCCGATCCGCCCTGCTCGCCGCGCTGATCGCCTGGGGTCATGTCGCCTGGGGTCATGACGTCAGGATTCGATCACGTCCGTACGCGCCGCGCGTGATCCCGGATCACGAGTACCAGCGGTAGCCCTTGCCGCGCACTGTCTGGATCAGCGTCGGCTCGGCCGGATTGGGCTCGACCTTGCGGCGTAGGCCCACGATGTGGATGTCGACCGTGCGCGTCTCGACGTTGGCGCTCTTGTAGTGCCAAACATCGAGAAGGAGGTCGTCGCGCGTCACCACGCGGTGGCGGTTGCGGATCAGGTACTCGAGGATGTCGCCTTCGCGCGGCGTGAGCTGCAAGACCTGTCCGTCGCGGTGGACTTCGAGGCGGTGCAGGTCGACCGAAATGCCGCCGGGCAGTTCGAGCTGCGGCGCGGGCGTCGCTTCCATCTCGCGGCGTCGGAACTGCGCTTCGACACGCGCGACGAGTTCGCGCGGCGAGAAGGGCTTCTTGATGTAGTCGTCCGCGCCCAGTTCGAAGCCCTTCAAGAGGTCGTTCTCGCTGGCCATCGCCGTGACGATGACGACGCGCACTTGGAGCTTGTCCTTGCGCAATTGCCCCAGGATGTCGAGCCCGCTCAGGCCCGGCAGCATGAGATCGAGGACGACGAGATCGGGCTCCTCGGCGCGGATGCGCTCCAGGCCGGTCGTGCCGTCGTGCACGACCTGGACTTGGAAACCGGCGTGCTGGAGCGCGTCGCGCATGCCCAGTGCGAGGGCCTCTTCGTCCTCGACGACGAGCACGCGGTGGACTTGGGAAGCAGGGCGAGTCGGGCTTTGCGGCGGATTGGTCATCGTCATCTCGTACTGGATCGGTCGCGGGGGTCGGTGCCCTTCAACATCGAGAGATACGGGAACCGCGACGGCATGCGGTAGGCCCGGCCGAGTAAAAACGTCATCACGCGCGCTCCGTTCGCGTCCCGGAGCCCGCCTCAGCGCGCATTCCGGCCCGGCCCCGACGCCAGCGGCCGTCGAACCAGGCGGTGGCGAGCATCGCGACGAGGCCCACGTACACGAGATCGAACACGTCGATCCCGACGCGGGCGGGCACCGCGAGAAGGAGCGCGACCCCGAGGAGCAGCGCGCGCGGATCGCGCCAACTGGACGCGGTGCGGACGAGGATCACGGCCAGCGCCAGCACGCTTGCGAGCAGGGTGAAGAGCGCCAGCGCGCGCCCGGCGACGGACGCGGAGAACGTGCCGCCCCAGGCCGAGGCCAGGCTCGGCGTGCTTTCGACGAGCCGCCACGCGCACCAACCGGTCGCGAGGACCGCATGGGCACCGAGCAGTTGCCCGGTGCGGCGTGCGTCGATTGGCGAGGTCACGCCGACACGCTAGCAGACGCGGGGCCGGGCCGCGCGCCGCAGTGTCTCCCGCCGCGTACCTCTGACGTCGCCTGCGCCGTCCTGGCTCACACCTGGATCAGTCCACGCCGAGCGCGCGGAGCGGCGCGCGCGTCCAATCCGGCAGCACCGCCAAGTCGCGCGACCCAGGTGGCGCGCCGATCGTCGCGATCTGCTCGCGCGCGTCCTCGTCGCGACCTGCGGCGTGCAGCGCGGCCGCCAACGCGAGCCGCACGCGCGCCGGGTTCGTGCCCGGGCGCTCGAGGCACAGGCGCAAGTCCTGACGCAGGCTGCGCACTGCCTCCGTCCAGTGCTGCGCCGCGGCGTGCTGGTCCGCCCAGGATCGGTGCGCGCGCGCTTCCCAACCGTCGGCTTGATCGCTCTTGCCCGCCGCGCGCAGCACGCGCGCCAGTGCATAGCGCTCGTCGGGCGACAGCGCATCCCGCGACGGATCCGTGCGCGCCGTGAGCGCTGCGCTCTCGGCGTCGAGCCCGCGCAGCGCGAGGCGACCGGCGAGCACGCGGAGCCACTCGGCATCGGGTGCGCGCGCCGCGGGAATTCGATCGAGCCGCGCGAGCCCCGATTCCAATTCGCCCGCCTGCAATTCGATCGTCGCCAGGTTCTGCAGCGCGGGCGGGTTGCCCGGATCGAGTGCGAGAGCATCGGCGAGCGCCAGGCGCGCCGTGTCGAGGTCGCCGCCGCGAGCGTTGGCGGTCGCGAATTGGACGAGCGCTTCCACGCGGTGCGGGCGCAACGCCAGGACGTTGGCCCAATGCTCGGCGATGTAGGCCGGCGACTCGTCGTGGGCTTCCGCGAGGCGCGCTTCGAGCGAGCGCGCCAGCACGGAATCCGGCGCGCACTCGACGGCCCGTTCGATCGCGCGCTCGCGGCCCGCGGGGTCGTCGTCGCCGGCGTCGACCAGCGCTTGCAGCGCGAACCCGTGGCGCACGAGCTTCCACGCGGATGGTGAAAGCAACGCGAGCACGATCAGCGGCGCGAGCACGGCGAAGCGTCGGGCGATCGTCGGTGCGCCGGCATCCGGTCGCGCGAGCAGCGCACCCGCGGCCGCCGCGAACAGAACGGCCGACGCGGCGTTGGACGAGATCGGTGCGCGCGCGAGCGCGTGGACCAGCAAGGCGATGGCGCCGGCGCCCAGCGCCGCGCTGTGCACGTCGCCCGAGCGCAGTGCGCGCCACGCCGCGCCGACGACGAGCACGAGGAACGCGAGCCACGCGATGCCCGGCACGAGGCCCAACTCGAGCGCGGGTTGGATCCAGTCGTCGTGCGCGTGCTCGACCTCGGTCTCGGCCGCTTGCAAGCGACCATGAGTGCTGCGCTCGATCTCGGCCGGATCGCGGAAAGGCGGGAATTGCGCCGGGAATTGGCCCGGTCCGACGCCCGCGAGGGGATGCGCGGCGAACAGGCGCGCGCTGGCGCCCAGGATCGCGACGCGCACGCCGCCGCCGCCGGCGGGGGACGCGTCGACTGCGGCCGAAGTCATGGCGTCGCTCGCTGCGCGCTGCGCACCTGGACTCGACGCGAATGGCGCCGCAATCGCGACGATCGACGCGAGAACGATTCCGACCGCGACGACGCGCGCGGTTCCGCGTTGCGTCCACGCGACGATCGCCGCTGCGACGCCGAGCGAGATCGCGCCCGCCAGCACGGGTGCGCGCGCGGCGTGCCACAGGAACGCCGCCAGCGCCGCGGCGCCGAGCACGCGCCAGGGCAGTCGATCGCGGAGCAACAACACGAGTCCGGCCGCCGCGCCGAGTGTCGCCGCCTCCGAAGTCGCGCCCACGTTGCCGAGTGCACCCGCGTGCGGCGCGGCGATCCCGCTGCACGCCGCGGCGAGCCCGACGAGCGCCGCGCCGCGCGCCAACGTCCGCGGATCCGCCGCCGCGCCGATCAGGAACGTCGCCAGCACGAGCACCCAGCCGAGTGTCGCGCGCGAGGCCTCGAAGGGATCCGTGACTGCGCCGAACGCGAGCCACAGCGCCGTCGCGAGCAAGGGCACCGCCAGCAGCAGCGAACCGCGCACGGACGGCGCCACGCGCCGCACGATGAAGAGGGCTACGCCCGGCAGCGCAAGGAGCGCCGCGAGCCCGATGCCGGTCGCGCGCGGTGCGAAGTCGTGCTCCAACGGACCGCCGACGGGCCAGACCAAGACGAGCGCGGGCAGCAGCGCGAGCGCCGCCTGCAGCACGGAAACAGCCCCGGTTCGCTGGTCGTTCGCCATGGAGATCAGGTGCGGCGGGTGGCTCGGCGGGGCGAGCTGCTGTCAGCGCGCTCCGGCGACTTGTCCGACGATCGCGTCCACGAATGCTTCCGGGTCGAAGGGCTCGAGCATCTCGAGTTGTTCCCCCGTCCCGATGTAGCGCACCGGCAACCCGAGCGCGCCCTGGATCGCGAACACGGCGCCGCCGCGCGCGGTTCCGTCGAGCTTCGCGACGATGAGCCCGGTCACCTTGACGCTCGCCGTGAACAGCTTCGCCTGTTGGATCGCGTTCTGGCCGTTCGTGCCGTCGAGCACGAGCCATGTCTCGTGCGGTGCTCCGGGCAGACGGCGTTCGATGACGCGGCGCACCTTGTCGAGCTCGGCCATCAAGTTCGACTGCGTGTGCAGTCGACCGGCAGTGTCGATCAGCACCACGTCGGTGCCGCGCGCGATGCCGGCATCCACCGCGTCGAACGCGACAGCGGCGGGATCGGCGCCGGGTTTCTGCTTCACGATCTCGCAGCCGTTGCGTTGCGCCCAGATGTCCAGTTGGTCGGAGGCCGCAGCGCGGAACGTGTCGCCCGCGCCGAGCAGCACCTTCCGGCCTTGCTTTTGGAATCGGTGCGCCAACTTCGCGATCGAAGTCGTCTTGCCCGAACCGTTCACGCCCACCACCAGGATCACCGTCGGTTTGTGGACGAACTCGATCTCGGCGTCTTCCTGGCGAATGCGTTCGAACAGGATGCGGCGCAACGCGACGCGCACGTCGTCTTCGCCCTTCACCTCGCCGCGTTTGTGCAGGCGTGCAAGCTCGGCCGTCACCTCGGCCGCCACCGGACCCAGATCGGCCGTGTAGAGCATCTCCTCGAGCTCGGCCAGCAACGCGTCGTCGATCGGACGCCCGCCGCGGAACAGGCCCGTGATCCCGTCCGACAACGCTGCGCGCGTCTTGCCGAGGCGTTCCTTGAGGCGGTCGAAGAGTCCCATGGTCGCGCGCGCGTCCCTAGTCGATTTCGGCGGCCGAGCTGGTCTCGGGCAGCTCCTCGTCGAGGCTCGCGTCGGGCTCCACCGCGGGCGTGCCCGTCTTGGCGGGCCCGCCCTTGGCCTCGGGGCGGTTCATGATCTTGTCGAGGATGCCGTTGATGAAGGCGCCCGAGTTCTGCGTCGAATAGCGCTTGCCGAGCTCGATCGCCTCGTTGATCGCGACCTTGGGCGGCACGTCGGGGCAGTGGACGAGCTCGTACGTCGCGAGGCGCAGCACGTTGCGGTCCACGACGGCCATGCGCGAGATGTTCCAGTTTTGCGCGACCGACTGGACCATCTGGTCGATGTCGGCCTTGTTCTCGTGCGTGCCCTGCACGAGGCGCAGAGCGAAGCGCACCGTCTCGGCGTCGCGTTCCTCGGCGGCGATGAACTCGCGCGCTTCGGGGTAGAGCGACTCGCCACGCAGGTCGAGCTGGTACAGGAACTGGAGCGCCAATTCGCGCGCACGCGTTCGCTTCTTCACGATCAGAGCTCCTCGACCTCGTCCAATGCCAGCAGGGTTTCGATCGCGGCGCGCGCGACTGCGCGGCCCTTGTCGGAATGAGATGTCTCTGTGGGAGACGTGTCCGAGTCGGACGCGTCCTCGCCCGCGTCGGCCGGCAGCGCACGCGCGCGCGCCTGTTCCATCGTCGCGCAGGTGAGGACGCCCAAGTGAATGGGGACGTCCGTCTCCAAGCTGGACTGCATGATCCCGTGCACGCAGCCTTCGGTGACCCAGCGGTCGTGCTCCGTCTCGCCGCGCAGGACGACGCCGAAGCACAGCACGGAATCGACCTCGCCGGACGCCGCCAGGCGGCGCGCCACGATCGGCAATTCGAACGAGCCCGGGACGCGCACGACGATGACATCGTCCTCCTCGACGCCGCACGCGATCAGCTCGCGCTCGGCGGAGTCGGCCATTGCACCGGTGAGCTCCTCGTGAAAGGTTGCTACCACGATGCCCACCACGGAACCCGGACGGGTCGGGCGGGGGCGTACGTCTGCTGTCGGATCCACTGCCATGGAACGCGGCACTGTACGCGAACGGGTTGCTCGCGCGCTACGCGACGCTCGAGACGGTCGCTCGCGAGTCTTCAGACCGTCGACTGCGCCGCGGGCTCCGCGACCTTCCCATCGCGCCGCAGAGCCCAGCCGACCTGTCGCCGGATCGCGGCCGAGAGGTCGTCGATCACCGTGTACGCGAGCGGGACGACCCACAGCGTGAAGAACGTCGAGGCCGATAGACCGCCCGCGACGCATGTCGCCAGCGCGCGGTAGTCGATGCCCTCGCCGCGCGGCTCCGACAGCGCCATGGGAACGAGGCCGATCACCGACGTCAGCGCCGTCATGAGGATCGGGCGGACACGCTCGCCGCAGGCCTGCACGACGGCGTCCATGCGCACCAGTCCCGCCGCGCGCATCTGCGTGATGCGGTCGACGAGCACGATGCCGTTGTTCACGACGACTCCGGTCAGGACGATGATCCCGATCCACGCGACCGAGTCCATCGCCGTGCCGGTCAGCCACAGCGTCCAGCACGAACCCACGAACGCGAACGGGATCGTGAACAAGACGGACATCGGCAGGATGAACGACTCGAACAGGATGCCCATCAGGAGGAACACGAGGACGATGGAGAGCAGTAGCGCGCCCCAGATGTCCTGCATCTCCTCCTCGACCTGAACGTCGGCGAGGCTGCTGTCCGCGATCTCGAAGCCGCGCGGCAGGTCGAGCATCGCCAGCGCGCGTCGACCGGCGCGCGACAACTCGGTCTGACGCGCGGGCGAATCGACCTTGGCCTGGATCGTGAAGCTGGCGCGGCCGTTCGTGCGTTCGATCGAGCGCTGGCCGCGGCCGAATTCGAGGTCGGCGAAGCTGGAGAGCGGGACGACCGCGTCCTTCGTGTAGATGTTCAGGTCGCGCAGCGTGCCGAGGCCGGCGACCTGTTCGTCGTCGTATTGGATGATGAAGGGCACTTCGCGCCCGGGCTCGTGGTAGCGCGGCAACTGCATGCCCCGCAGCGCCCACGAGACGTTCTGCAACGCGGTCTGGGCCGTGACGCCGAGCTGTTGCGCGACGTCGGTGTCGAAGTCCAAGCGGACTTGCGGCGGAGCTGCGCTGAGCGGCGAACGCAGGTCGGAGAGACCGGGCACGTCCTCCAGCAGCGCGACTGCGCGCGCGCCGATCGCCTCGAGTTCCTCGGAGTCCGGCCCGACGAGCTGGAAGTTGACGATGGTCTTGTCGTTCGACGCGGGGCCGTCGCCTTCCGTGAAGCGCAGCTTGTGTCCGGCGAGCCGCGGCAGCGCGTCGCGCAGGTCGTGCCGAATCTGTTCCATGTGCGACTGCGTCGGCGGCGAGTCCCAGAACAGGCTGACGCGCCCGCCCTCGTTGTTGAAGCGCGTCAACACGCGCGCGAAACCCCAGGCGGGCTTCTGGACTGCGACGGCGTCCTCGTAACGGATCATCTCCTGCTCGGCGTCCCCGAGCGTGAAGTTCTCCTCGAGCTCGACCCAGAAGTTGATGCGCGACGCGTCCTGATCCTGTCCGAACGACGCGACCTTCATGTTCATGAAGGGGATGGCGACGGACAACAACACGAGGCACGCGATGCCCGTCGCAGCGAGGCGTCGACGCAAGCTCCAACCGACGAGCGCGTGGTTCGCCTGCACGACGAAGTCGATGATCGACGTGCCGGCCGAGACGCGCGGCCTCGCGAACACACGCCGCGGCGCGACGCGCTGCCTCCAGCGCTTCAACCCGAAGATGCACACGAGCGCGGCGACGACTCCCATCGCGATGGGACCGGCTGCTGCCACGAAGGGTTGCGACATGCCGCCTGGAACCAGGTCGTAGGGCTGCGTCGCCTGAGCGGTCGTCAGCGCGGGCAGAACGGCGCGCGCGCGCCACACGCCGAGGCCCACGAAACCGGCGGCGAGTATCCAGCGCAGCGGTGAAGCCACGGCGAGCACGAACGCGAGTACGCGCGACAACACGACGAACCCGGCCTGCGCGACGATGGCGACGCCGCCGAAGATCCACGCCAGCGCGCGCGCCGGCAGTGCGGCGATCGGCGCGAGGCGACGCGCGACGGATTCCAGCCACGCCGGTCGCGGACCTAGAACGCGCCGCGCCTGCACCGGCAGGAACACGAGCGCGGCCAGCAGGCTGGCCAACAGCGAGACGCACAGCGGTTTGCCGATCTCGCCGAAGATCAGGCGGAACTGCGGGTTCTCGCCCAGGAAGATCAGCGGCGCGAACACGACGACGCTGGTCAGCGTCGACAGCAGGATCGCGAGGCCCACCTCGCCCGCGCCCTCGGCGCAGGCAGCGTCGGTGGAGAGGCCTTCAGCCTTCTTGCGCGTGAGGTTCTCGATGACGACGATCGAGTTGTCGACCAGCATCCCCATCGCGAGGGTGATGCCCATCATCGTCAACACGTTGAACGAGCCGCCGCTGAAGTAGCCGTACGCCAGCGCGACCAGCGTCGAGAAGGGGATCGACAACGCGACCAGCAGCGTCATCCGGATCCGCCACAGGAAGAGGTACAGGATCAGGATCGCCAGCAGGCCGCCGATCAGCGCCGTTTGCGTCAGGGCGGACAGCGAGTTCTCGATGAACTCGCCCTGGTCGAACAGGACGACGAAGCGGAAGTGACCCTCGAGCTCGGGCGCCTTCTCGAGTTTCGCGAGCAGCGTGCGCAACCGCCGACTCGTGTCCACGGCGTTGGAGCGGCTGTCCTTCTCGACCGTCGAGAAATACGAGTACCGACCGTCGATGCGCGACAACTGCTGTCGCACGGACTTCACCATCTCGACGCTCGCCACGTCGCGGATGCGCAGACCGCCGCCGATCGGGTAGTCCTCGACCTCCTGCAGCGTCGTGAATCGCATGTCGGAGCGCAGCAGGATGCGGTGCCCGCCGTCGTCCACCTCGCCCAGCGGCTCGGCGAAGTTGTCCGCGGTGAGACGCCGAATCAGCGCGCCGATGTCCAGCCGCGCGGCCTGGACGCGATCCTCGTCCAGCAAGATGCGCAGCGAATCGGCCAGCGTGCCCCACACTTCGACCTTCCCGACACCGTCCACGCCCTCGATGCGGCGTTTGATGACTTCCTCCAGCAGGAAGTCGTTCCGCGGTGAGTCGCCGTCGTGGAGGATGGCGACGAACGCGATCGGCATGGATCCTTGGTTCCATGACCAGATACCGATCTCGTCCACGGTCTCGGGCAGCTTCGGACGCGCGCGTTCGATGCGATCGCGCACGTCGGCCTTGGCGAGGTCCATGTCCGTGTCACTACGGAATCCGAGCCACACGAAGACGGAGTCCTGTCGCGTCGAGCTCTCGACGCGTTCGATGCCCGGCAGCGTGCGCAGCTCCTCCTCGATGGGCTGCGTGACCTGCTCCTCGTTCTCGGCCGAGCCCGCGCCCGGGTTCGAGACGTAGATCTGCAAGCCGGGGTTGCTGAACCCGTCCGGCATCATCTGCAGCGGGATCTCGCGCAGCGCGATGCCGCCGATCACGAACACGCACGCGAACAGCACCAGCAGCAGCACGGGTCGGCCGAGCAACGCGCGGTGGATGCCGCCGCGGCTGTGCGATCGCGATTGCAGGTCTTGGATCGGTTCGGTCACGCAGTCACCGGCTCTCCGCGGTCGGCGCGCGATCCGCGCGCGTAGACCAAGTGGTACGCGCTGGGGATAACGAGCAGCGTCAATATCGAGGACAGGAGGAGGCCCGCGATCACGGTGACTGCGAGCGGCGCGCGCAGTTCGGCGCCCGCGCCGCCGGCGAGGCCCGGAATCCAAGCCAGCCAACCGGTCAAGGGCAGCATGCCGAGCAGCGTCGTGGCCGTCGTCATGTAGATCGGGCGCAGGCGCGTCGCGCAGGCCTCGGTCAGCGCAGCGTGCACATCGAGTCCTTGGGCGCGCATGTCGTTCACGCGCTCGATCAGGACAATCGCGTTGTTAACGACGATGCCGGCCAAGAGGATCAAGCCGATGAACACGACGACGGAGACGGGCATGGACAGCCAGCTCAGGGCGAAGATGACGCCGATCGCGGCCAGCGGCACGGTCAAGAGGACGAGCAGCGGTTGCAGCAGCGACTCGAACTGCGCGGCCATGACCGCGTAGACGAGGAACAGTGCGAGCAGCAAGGCGAAGATCAGGCTCTGGCGCGCCTCGTCCATCTCGCGCTTGCGGCCGCCCATCTGCACGACGATCTCGTCCGGCGTGCGCAGTCCGGCAAGCGAATCCTCGATGCGCGAGCTGACGCCGCCCAGGTCGAGCCCTTGGATCGCCGCCGTCACGAGGATCGCGCGCGTGTTGCCGATCCGGCGGATCTCGGCCGGACCCTGCACGTTGCGCACGACCGCGATGTCCGACAGCCGCACCGGCGTCGCCGCCGTCGGGTTCACGACGAGATCCATGACGCGGTCGAGGTCGCGGCGCACGAACTCGTCGCCGAGGACGCGCACGTCGATGCGCTCCTCGCCGTCGCGGAAGCGCGTGCTGACGTCGCCCAGGACCTGCTCGCGCACGAGTTCGGACACGGCCGACAGATCGAGCCCGTATTCGAGCATCGAATCGCGATCGAACGTCAGGCGCGCCTCGGGGTGACCGGGCCGTATGCTCGTGCGCACGTCCTCGAGCCCGCTCACGGCCGAGAGGCGTTCCGCGACTTCGTTGGCGATCGTGCGCATGGACTCGAGGTCGTAGCCCAGCACCTCGACCTGCACGGGTGCGTCGATCGCGAACGGCGTGGGGCGCGAGGGCGGTGACACGGTGCGGATCGCGGGGTGGCGCTGGATGCGCTCGCGTACGGCCTCGACGAGGCGGTTCTCGTCGGCCTCGTTGGCCAGTTCGCGCGACAACTTCACGGTCAGCCGCGCCGTGTGCTTGCCCTCGATCTCGCGCGTCAGTGAGTCCTTCTCGACGCCGACGACGAGCGCCGTGTGTGCCACGCCGTCGATCTGGCGCACGTCGCGTTCGATCTCCTGCAGCGCCTCGTCCGTCGCTTCGAGGCGCGAACCGACCGGCAGGCCGACGAGGAAAGTGAACTCGCCCTGGTGCACCTCGGGCAGCAGGTCGAAGCCCAGCGTGCCCGCGCGCTCGACGGCGGCGAACACGACCGCGCCCGCGACGAGCAACACGATCCACGGGCGCGCCAACGCACGCGACAGGACGCGCGGATAGGTGCGCTCGATGCGGGCCCAACCGAGGTCGTGCACGTACTGCACGGGCTTCAAGACCAGCTCGAAGATCCACAGGACGAGCCCGAGCACGCGCGCGACGATCCAGCACACGCAGCCGAACACCCAGGCCGCTGCGCGGCCCATCGCGACGAAGATCGACGTGGGACGGAACCGCAGTCCGGCGAAGATCGACCGGAATCCGCCGCGTCCGGGCATCGCGCTCTCCACGGCGAAGCGCCGCGAGGCGAGCATCGGGATGAAGAAGCTGGCGACGAGCAAGGACACGGACAGCGACGAGACGACGGTCAGCGCCTGGTCGCCGAAGATGCGTCCGGCCACGCCGTGCACGAACACGATCGGCGCGAACACCGCGACGCTCGTCAGCGTCGAACCCGCGATGGCGCCGCCGACCTCGCCCGCGCCGTTGACGGCCGCGTCGATGGGGGAATCGCCCGCGTCGCGGCGGCGTTGGATGGCTTCGAGGACGACGATCGAGGCGTCCACGACCATGCCGATGCCGAGCGCGAGCCCGCCCAGTGACATGATGTTCAGCGACACGCCCGACAGGAACATCGGCACGAACGTGACGACGACCGAGATCGGGATCGACAGGCTGATGATCAACGTCGGCACGAACGCGCGCAGCGACAGCCGGATCACGAGCACCGTGAGCAGCACGCCGATCCACGCCGACGTCTGCACGTCCTGGATCGAATCGCGGATGAACGTCGACTGGTCCGACAGCGTCTCGAAGCGCGCGTCTTTGCGCAGCACGTGCGCCAACTGCGTCGGCGTCGCTCCGCCGCCGTACGTCTGTCCGCCGCCGCCCGGTCCGCCGCCCGGACCGCGGCGCTGCCCGCCACTGCTCGCCGCTGCGCCACCGCCGCCCTCCTCGGCGTCCTCCTTCGCGCGCTGCTGCTGCTCCGGCGTGCCGTAGACGCGTTCCAGCACGGAGTCCGCGACCGCGACGATGTTCGCGCCGGCCTCGCGGTAGATCGCCAGCTCGACAGCTTCGCGACCGTCCACGCGCGTGACGACCTCACGCTCGGCGTGTGTACGCTCGACCGTGCCGATGTCGCGCACGCGGATCGCCGCGCCGCCGCGGCGAACGATCGCGAGGTCCGCGATCTCCTCGACCTCGACGAACTCGTTCAGCGTGCGCACGAGGTATTCGGTCGAGCCCTCGCGGATCAGTCCGCCCGATGCGTTCAGGTTCTCCTGCGCGAGCCGAGTTCCGACTTCGCGCGGGTCGAGGCCCTGCGCGGCCATGCGGAACGGATCCACGCGCACGCGGATCTCCTCGACGAGACCGCCGCGCACCTGCACGGCCGCGACGCCGGGGATCGTCTCGAGCTCGCGCTGGATGCGGTTTTCCGCGTACCAGCGCAGGTGCACGAGCTCGCGTTCCGTCTGCTTGGCGATGTCCATCTCGCCGCCCGCGATGCGCGCGCGCGCGGCGTCCGGCAGCGACACCGCGATACGCAGCACCGGGTCGAGGTTCGGGTCGTAGCGCAGGATCAGCGGCTTGGTCGAACCGCTCGGCAGGAACACCGTGTCGAGCCGGTCGCGCACGTCCTGGACCGCGAAGGTCATCGGCGTGCCCCACTCGAACTCGAGGTTCACGTCGCTCGTCTCGGCGCGCGAGACCGAGCTGGCGCGCACGAGCCGCGGCAGCGTCGAGAGCGCTTCCTGCACGCGCTCCGAGATGCGGTCCTCGATGTCCTCGGGCGCCGCGCCGGCCCACGTCGTGCGCACGGTCAGCGTCGGGTAGCCGATCTCCGGCAGCAGGTCGACGCGCAGCTTCGAGAACGAAACCCAACCGAAAACAGCGGCGGCGACGACGATCATCGTCACCGCCACCGGCCTCGCGGTGACGACCGCGAGGATGGAACGCAAACCGCCGGTCTGCGACATGCTCAGCCCTTCGAGCTCTCGGCCGCAGTGGATTTAGCCGCGCCGGGGTCGGCGACCGCGGGTTCCGCCGGCGGAGACGCTGCTGCATCGTTCTGCAGCGCCGCGGCCTCCTCGATGACCTCGGCGCCGTCTTCGATCTCACGGTTGCCGACGACGATCACGCGCTCGCCCGCGGCGAGCTGCTGCCCAGCGACCGGGATCACCTCGGTCGAGTCGTCGCCGGAGAAACCCTCCCTGACCTCGACGCGGTGCGCGTGTCCTTGGTCAACGGTGAACACGAAGTCCGACCCGCCCTCGCGCCGCAGCGCGCGCTTGGGCACGACGAGCGCATCGGGATGCCGCTCGGTGACGATCTCGAGGCGCACGAGCATCCCCGGCAGCAGGCCGGCCTCGCCCGGTTCGGCCGGCGGCAGGCGCACGGTGACGCGGAAGGATCCTGACGCCGGGTCGATCGACGGGCTGACCAGCAGGATCTCGCCCGCGAACGTCTGTCCCGGCAGGGCTTCGGCGCTCGCGCGGATCTCGAGCCCGCCGCTGCCGTCGCCGAGCTTCTGCGCGGACAGGAACATGCTCAATTCACGCTGCGGGCGATGCACGACGGCGCGCAGCGAGCTGGGATCGGTCAGCAGGAACGCCGCGGCAGCGGCACTGGCTGCGTCGCCGACCTTCAGCATGCGCTTCGCGATCGTGCCCTCGAACGGTGCGGTCAGCACGAGGTAGCTGTCCTCGAGCTGCGCGCGTTGCAGCGCGACCTCGGCCTTGGCTTTTTGCGTGCCGAGCGCATCGATGTCGCTCTTCGCGCGCTCGACGGCCAGTTGCGCGCCCTCGTGCTCGGACTTCGCGGTGTCGCGCACGACGCGCAGGTTGTCGAGCGCCTGGGCCGAGATCAGGCCTGCCTTCACGTTGCGGTCGTGCTCGCGGACCGCCTGTTCCCACTTGAGCAGCGAGGTCGCGACGCGGTTGTCGGCCTCGGGCAGCGCGAACTGGGCCTTCTTCGCCGCGTCCTCGGCCTCGCGGACCGCGATGCGCGCTTCCTCGATCGCGGCCTTGCTGGCGCGGCGGTCGAGTTCGGCCAGCACCGCGCCGGCCTCGACGTGGTCGCCCTCCTCGACGCCCATCTTCTCGACGACGCCGCCGGCGCGCGGCATCAGGCTGATCTCGCGCTCGGACTCGACGGTCGTCGTGCTGGAGATCGTGCGCACCATCTCGCGCTGCTCGACGGGCGCAGTGCGCACGCGGACGGCTTCGCGCTGCTTCACGGCCGGCGTCGCGTCGCCCGCGGCGTCCGATCGGCCGGAGCACCCGGCGAGGAACGCGGGCAGGGCGAGGGCGGCGACGAGGGCCGCAGTGGAAACTCGGGACATCAGGGGAGGCTCGGGAGCTGGGGGTCGCGCTGTCGGTGCGGCGTCGGGGATCGTTCGTCGGGAGGAGAGATCGATTCGAAGCGAATGTGCGGGATGCACTCCCTCCGACCCGGTGTTCGCAACAAAGAGGACGCTGGAACCAGTCAGCTGGATACGTGCAGCCGGTTACAGTGCGCGAGTTGCGTACACCCACCCGAGCTATTGCCGACATTCTAGAGGTCGTGCGCGCGGGCGCCGAGGAACGTCTGGTAACCCTCGCGCAAGCTCGCGGTCGCGTGCTGGCGCGCGACGCAGTCTCGGACGTCGATCTGCCGCCCTTCGAAAAGTCCGCGATGGACGGTTTCGCGGTCCGCACGGCCGATTTCGCCGTCGGGACGGGGCCCCTGAGCCTCACGGTGGCGGGCGAGTCCAAGGCCGGTGCCGGATTCGCGGGTGCCGTGGGACCGCGCGCGTGCGTCGAGATCTACACCGGCGCCGAGGTCCCCGCGGACTGCGATGCGGTCGTCATGGTCGAGAAGAGTCGCCGCGAGGGCGCGCGGGTCGAGCTCGACGACGCGCCGCGTCCGGGCCAGCACGTCTGCCACCGCGGCGAGGACGCGCGCGTCGGGCAAGTCGTCCTGCGCGCGGGACGGCGGCTGTCGCCGATCGACCTCAGCGTGCTGGCAGCCGTCGGCGTCGACCCGGTGCCGGTCCGACCGCGGGTGCGCCTGGGCCTGGTGACGACCGGCGACGAGCTCGTGCCCGCGTCGCAGAAGCCCGCGCGCGGCCAGATCCGCGAAGGCAACACCCTGTACCTCGCCGCGCGCGCGGAACTCGCCGGCGCGGAGGTCGTGAACCTCGGCATCGTGCCCGACGACCCCGAGGTGCTGGTCGCGCGCTTCGAGGAGCTGTTCGCGACGTGCGACGCGGTGATGACGACCGGCGGTGTCAGCATGGGACGCTACGACTTGGTGGGCGCCGCGTTCGAACGCTGCGGCGTGCAACCGGTGCTGCACAAGATCGCGATCAAGCCGGGCAAGCCTCTGTGGTTCGGCATGCGCGGCGACATCCCCGTGTTCGGCCTGCCGGGCAATCCCGTGTCGTGCCTCGTCGGGTTCGAGGTGTTCGTGCGACCGGCGCTGGCGAAGCTCGAAGGTGCGGACCCGTCCGAGTGGGAAGAGCGCCTCTGCAGTGGACGTTGGATGGGCGCGGCGACGAAGCCGAACCCGCGCCAACAGAACGTGCCCGTGCGCGTCGTACCGGGCGCGGACGGTGTGGACGAGCTGCATCCGCTGGCGTGGACCAGCTCGGCGGACATCGTGAAGCTGACGCTGGCGCAGGGGCTCGCGGTCGCGGAAGCCGGCAGCGTGCTGGAGCCGGGCGTGATCGCGCGCTACCGGCCGCTGGACTGAAGCGACTGCGCGGGCCTGAAGGAATCGCGAACTCCTTGCGGAAGGATCTTCCGAGCGCCGCGTGCCTGCGCTGCGCATGGGCACCGGATCGCGCGCCATGGCGTCACGAAGTCGACGTCGACTCCGACTCCGCCTCCGCCTCCGCGCGGGGATAGGTTTCTGTGTCCGAGTCCGCGGCCCGCGCCGCGCGACGCTCCTTCTCCCAAACGACCATCCCGTTGAAGAGTCTTCGCGCGCCGATCGCGGTGCGGACGCCCCAGCGTTCCTTCTTTCTCTCAACACCCGGATCGATCGCCATGTCGCAACGCAACGCTCGCTTCTCGAGTTCGCTCGGGTTCGCGGCTCTCGCCCTCCTCACCGCTTCGGCTTCGGCCAGCGTCGACCACCAGGTCGGCGTCGCGCCCGTCGCCGACCCCGTCCTGGCCATGCTGCCCGGCGGCCGTGCCTTCGAATGGCAGGGCCTCGGCAGCGATTTCGTGTTCGTAACCGGCGGACAGTTCGTCGAACTGCCCAACGGAACGGCGCGCCTCGTCGGCGTGCTCGCACGCACGAGCGACGCGCGGCAGCGCTTCCTCGTCGACCTGACGTTCACCGACTTCGTCGGGCCGATGAGCCGCTCGTTCCCGCCCGCCGGCGCGCCGCTGCTCGAGCTGGATCCCAACGCGTACACGACGAACGGCGGCACGCTGAACCCGGGCCAGTGGCACTACTACCGTCACGCGACGGGCACGCTGACCGGGCTCGAGAAGTTCCTCGGCGCGAAGCTGACCGTCGCCGAGCGCGGTGTTGCGCAGTGCGGCGCGGGCGCGAACGGTCGCAACGGGGCCGCGGGCGCCACGGGCCTCTTGCGCGCTACGACGGTCGTGCAACCGACGACCGGTCCGGCGCTGCCCGCGACGATCGACGGCACCACGAACCTCGAACTCGAACCGAAGTTCGTGCTGCGCACGCAAGCGGCGGTCTCTGATCCCTCCGTGACGGATCACCTGTCGCAACACGCGTTCTACCTCGGTGCGCTCGGCAGCGACTGGCGCTTCGTCGCCGGCGGCGAGCTCGAGGAGACCCAGGACGGCACGGCGCGCCTCTCGGGCGTCATCGCGCACGTCGGCGCGGCGAACGAAGCGTTCTTCGTCGACATGACGCTCGGCGCGCGCACGAACTCGGGCGAAACGGGATACGCGCCGGCGGGCAGCCCGAAGATCGAGTTGAAGGCGAGCGCGTACGTGGCGAACGGCGGACCCGTCGACACGAACCACTACTACTACTACGAGAACTTCGGTGGCACGCTGACCGGTCTGCGCGCTCTCGCGGGCGTCGAGTACTCGGTCGCGCGCATGGGCCCGGCGTTCCAAGTGGGCGTCGGGGCGAACGGCAAGAACCTCGCGTGGGGCGCTTCGGCGTGGCTCGACCTGACGCGCACGGCCCAGCCGCAGAACATGAGCTTTCCGCAGTTCGTCGCGGGCGACGTGAACCTCGACCTCGAGGGCGACGACAGCCAGTGCGCCCGTGCGGCGGACGCGCTCGCGGGCTTCGGCTCGCTGGGCGGACATGCGCTGTACTTGAACGGCCTCGGTGACGACTTCGTGTTCCAGCCGGGCGGTCAGTTCACCGAGCTCGCGAACGGCACGGCGGTCCTGACGGGTCTCGTCGCGCGTGCGAGCGATGCGACGCAGCGCTTCCTCGTCACGGCGCACTTCGCCGGGCGCCTGGATCCCGCAGACGTCGCGTACCCGCCGGCGGGCAGCCCCAAGATGGAGCTCACGGCCTCCGCATACCTGCAGAATGGCGGCGCGCCGGTCGACACGAACGCGTGGCACTACTACACGAGCACGACGGGCACGCTGCTTGGACAGGGCGCGTTCCTCGGCGCGGGCGTGAGCTTCACGCGCATGGGACCGGCGTTCCAAGTCGGACTCGGCGCCAGCGGCAAGAACCTGAACTACGGCGGCTCCGGTTGGCTGTCGCTGACCACGGACACGAACCCGATCGGCGGCGGCGTGTTCCCGGGTGCATTCGCGGGCGACATCAACATCGACCTGAACGACGACTGCTCG
>JBBQCC010000004.1:0-41818 GCA_038318285.1 Planctomycetota bacterium
CGGAATTCGCGACGAGGCCGCCGCGTTCTGGGGGAGCGGGGTGTCGCGTCCCCGGCAACGCAGCGCGGGGGGCCGGCCCCGGGGCGGCCGCGCGCGGTATCGATAGCACCACACGGCCCCCCAGCGGGGGCGCACGCCTGCGCGTGCCGGGCGCGGTCACCGCGCCGACGGTCGAGATCGCCGCGTCGCCGGGGCTCGGGAACTGGCTGGCATTGCCGCCGTTCTGCTTCGATCCGAGCCGGACGACCGAGCCGTTCGCGCAGCGCAGACCGTCGCCGAACAGCGAGCCGTTGCCGCCGTTCTCTTGCAGCGTGCCTTGGAAGTAGAGACACGGTCCGTTCGTCAGGTCGCTGCCGAGCAGGACGAACGAATCACCGCTGATGCTGGGTGTGCCGAACCCGCGCAACTTGCCGCCGCGCGCGAACGAATTCAGACAGCCGACGTCGGCGCCCAACGCCGAGTTGTTCCCGCACGGGCAGGCCGTGCCCGAACCGTCGCCGGCGCAGTAGTTCGTCTGCGCCGGGAATACTTCGCAGGCCGTGCCGCGCAACTTCAGCGCGAACCCGGCGAACGGGGTACCCCCGAAGAAGTGACAGCCCGTGTAGGTGGACGTGGTGTGGATGAAGAAGCTGTTGAGGTTGCCGAGCCCGGTGCCGGGGCCGGGGGTCGGCGAGAATGCAGTGCCCGCGCCGGGCGGACACACGTTCGGATCACCCGCGATGAAGAGTCCGGTCATCCCGGGCGAGCTGCTCGAGATCGCGTAGCCGAAGTGGTCGTTCGTCGTCCCGCCCTGGAAACCGCCGTTCCCGTCTGCGGCCATGATGAACGAACCGCCGCCGGAACCGGTCAGGTCGATCGTGACGGCCCAGCACGACTGGACGCCGGTCGCCGAACTCGCCGGCAGGTTGATCAGCGTGAACGACGCGGTCGGCGTGACGTTCAGGACGGGCGTGCAAGGCGTGTAGCTCTGGTAGAAGGCGTACGTGAGCGCACCAAAGGTCGAAGCCGTCTGATTGGTGCAGTAGCCGATGTCGAATCCGTCGACGCGGTAGTTCATCGAACATCCCGTGGGAACCGGCGCGGACGGACTGGGCAAGCGACCCTCGTCGACGTACGTGTCGCCCGAGAGCGCGGAGAAGTAGCCCGAGACGCAGGAGTTGTCGTACAGCACGTCCGGTCCGAGCGTCGCGACCGCCTGATTGGCTCGCCGCGTCCACGTGTCCGTGGCGAGGTGGAGCGTGCCGCCGTCACGCGTGCCGACCGTCGGGTGCAAACGATCCCGCACGCTCGATTGTCGGGCGTTGGCGACAGGGAGAGAGACCGAAACGACGAGCAGCGAAAGCAGTGCGGATCGCATGGGAGAACTCTTGGCGGAGACGTGGGGAGGATCGACTCGTGCGCGAGGCGCAGAAGCCTCACGGCAGATAGGCATCGGGCTTCGGGCCGTTGCGTGAAAATGCCCGCAGATTCAGGGCGATTCGGACCGATGCTCGCGCTCGTTCTCGCGACGCACGGGCGGCTCCGAAGGTTCCCCGCGAGTCGATGGATGTGGTCGAGAGCTACGCGCTTGCCCGTCCGCAGTGCCGCGGGAGGAGCTTCGCTCAGCTTTTCGGTCTAGAAGGCCGAGTAGACTCTCTCGCCGTGTTCCCGAGGCATTCCCAACTCGGCGAGCCCGAGCGCGCACGCCCGCGTGCGCGAACCTGGGCTCTGCTGGCGGCGCTGACCTTCCTGGTCGCGGCGCTGCACCTCGTGGGCCTCGACTGGCACCTGCCGCACCATCCGCAGGGCGACGAGAAGGTCATCTGGTTGCAGCTGCAGGAAGCTCGCGGCGAGCCGCTCAGCGGCGACGAAGTCCTGCTTGCACGCTGCTACCCGCCGTTGCTCGGCAGCCTGGCGTACGCGTTGATCCCGCCTGCCCCCGAGCCGGGCCCGAACGACCTCGACGCGCTGCGTGATGCCACCTCGCACGACGAACTCTGGATCCGCGCCATCATCGCGGTGCTCTCGGCCGGCATCGTTCCCACGACGTGGCTCGTCGCCCGCCGGTTCTTCGCGGACCCCTGGGCACTCCTGGCCGCGGCGCTCGCGGCGACGAGCACGATTGCAGTCTGGTACTCGTCGATGGGGCGTCCACACGCCGTCGTCACCGTGTGGACGACCGCGGCCGTCGCCGCGAGCCTGCGCGCGCGCGCGAGCGGTCGCGTCAGCGACTTCCTGTTGGCCGGATCCTTCGCTGCGTTGGCCGTCGGAACCCTGCACAGCGGGCTGTGCGCTTGCGCCGCCGTCGCAGCGGCGTGGTGGTGGAACGCCCGGCCGCGCAACGGAGCTCCTCTGGTCGGCGCGATCGGTGCAGCCGCGCTCGTCATCGTCGCGGTCATCGCATTCCTGCGCGGCAATTCCCTACCGGAATTGGAGAAGGTCTCGGGCCCGCTCGACGGCGTCCTCTCGTTCTTCGGGATGGGCGTCCACTTCGTGAACAGTGAGTACTTCCACGGCCGCGGATTCGCGCGACTCGTCCTGGCGATGCGCGACTACGAGCCGATTCTCGCCTCGTTCGCGCTGGTCGGCATCGTGCACGTCGCACTGCGCGTCCGGCGCGAGCGACTGAGTGCGCCGCAACGCGCCATCCTGTGGACCGCGGGCGCGCATCCGATCGCGCACTTTCTCGTCTTCGGCGCGTTCAGCAACAGTTTTCAGCGCTTCTGGTTTCCAGTGATTCCGGCGCTGGCGATCGCGGCGGTGTACGGCGCGCGTACGATCGTCGCGACGCGTTCCGATCGCACACGGGCGCTCGCATACCGTTTCGTCGTCGCCCTGATCGCTCTGCAGGTTGGCATTGCGCTGAAGATCGCGTGGTTGCGCGTTCGCGACGACACGTACGAGGAAGCCGCGGCGTGGATCCAGGAACATCCCGAGCGCGCGCCGTTCTTCATCGAGCCGACGGTGCACTTGCCCCTGGTCCCATTCGACCCGCGGTATCGCGCCGAGCTGATGACGAATCGTCTGTACTACGTGCCCTGGATCGCGCGCACGTCCGCGCTAGGCATGCCCGAACTCGGATCGCTCGGCATCGATCTGCGCGAGTTGCCGCTCTCCGAGGCGCGCAAGTGGGATCAGTTCGTCCGCCATCCGCAGGCGTGGATCGACGATCTCGGTCCAGGTGTCGTCGTGCTCCAGGTGTTCTTCGATGGCCGTCGTCGAGCGCTGGCCGTGATGCGCGAGGAGCTCGCCTGTCGCGGGACTGCGCTGGCACGGTTCGACCCGCAACCCTGCGGCGCGCCCGGGTCGCGTCCGATCGATTACTTGCTCGACGGTCCGGGCGCGCCCGAGGCGTGGTTCGCCTGGAGCATCCTGTGGGCGAGCCGGCTCGGACCCGAGATCGAGATCTACCGGACGCGAGGGTGAACCCGAACTGCGCGTACGCTCACCAACCAAGCGTGCGCGCGCTCACGATCGCGCTCTGGGATCGGCGCGTGGGATTCGTGCCCGCGGGATCGAGGCTCAGAACCGCGCCGTTGCGCGGTCGCTCACCGCTTCCCACGCGCCGCCTTCGCCGTGCGCTCCCAGGTTCAAGAGGCGCGCCGTCGCGCTGACCCAGCGTCCGCCGGAAGGATGCGTGGGCACCTTGACGCGGCACAGATCGATCTGGCGACTGCCGCTGTCGTACAGCAGCAGCCCCACGCGCACGCGCGCCTTGCATGTCGCGTCCAACTCGCCCGTCGGTCGCATGGTGAACGCGCGCTCGTCCTGGTCGACGAGGCGCAACTCGAGTTCCGCGAGCTGGGGCATCTTCGTGCGCGCCAGGCCGACGCGTACTTCCGCGTCCACGATGCGGATCTCGAGCTTCGGTCGCGCGTCGAGTCGCGCGTGTCGCAGCATGAGGAACGACTCGCGCCCGAGCGCTTCGCCTTCACGCGTGTAGTCCTCGACCGGCACGGTGATCAATTCGTAGGGCGCGAGTGCCTGTTCCACCGCCGCTTGTCGCCCTGCTTCGTCGGCGCGGACGTCGAGGCCCTCGCGCCAGTCGCGTGCGAGTTCGGTCGGCGTCGGTGGTTGCGATCGCGCGGCGGCGTAGGGGACGACGAAGTCGGTCCGGCGCTGTAGTTCGGCGACGACGTCGACGCGCACGCGGCGCGACCAGGGATTGGGTCGATCGAGCGGCTCGAGCGGATCCGTCCGGCCCAGCGCGTCGTGCACGGTGAGCCGCGAGAGGTAACCGATCGCCCCCGGCCACGGCGTCAGGACGGTCGCGGCGGGGTCGGCGTACTCGCGCAGGTAGATGCCAGCCTTGCGCAGCCGCCGCGCGATCTCGATCTCCTCCTGCAGCCCCAGCCGACCGAGCGGTGCCGCGTAGTCGAAACGCGCCGAATCCGTCGGGCGCAGCCAAGCTTCCTGCAGCGCCTGCGTCGGCATCGGACCGAGGTCCGCCGGCGTGCGGCTCGCGAACGCGGAACCGACGAGCGTCAGCCCGAACAGCGCGAGCGTCAAGCGCCGTTGCAGCATCGAAGTGCCGTCGAGCGCGGCGATCATGCCCTCTTGCACCGCGAGGCACAGGAAGGGTAGCGCGGGAACGAATGCCACGTGATAGGGCAACGGCGTGCGCCCCGACAGCGCGAGCACGGCAAACCACGTCAGCGTCAGGAAAACGGCGTGCGCGCCGGTGCGCGACAGCAAACCCAGGACGAGCCAGATCGCCGGGAAGACGAGCAGGAACGGCGTCACGCCGACGCGCGCGTACTCCACCAAGCTCGCGAAGCCGCTGCGCCATTGACCGTCCACGGGGTGGAGCAGCGCGAACGCGTCCGGTGACAGGAAGAAACCCGTCGCGGCGTGGCGCAGCCACATCGCACCGAGGAACACGCCGATCGGCGCTGTGAACGCGGTCCAGCGGACGCTGCGCGCATCGCCTTCGTCGTCGTTCGCGCGGCCGAACGCGCGGACCACTGCGAACGCGGCGACGAGCAGGATGCCGAGCGGGTGCACGAGCACGAAGGCGGTCGCCAGGCCGCCGAACCAGCGCGAGCGTCCCCGTTCGAGCGCGAAGAACGCGAGGATGCCCAGCAGCGCGAAGAAGGAGAGCTCCAACCCGCTCGCCGCTGCGGCCGCGAAGGCGCCGCTCGCCGCGAGGAACAGCGGCGCGATCAGCGACGCGCTGCGATCCGAGCGGAACCGCGAGAGGGCCACGATGGTCCCGAGCGCTGCGGCGATGCCGAACGACTGCACGAGCAGGTTCGTCGACATGTGCAGTGCGGGACCGAAGCGTTCCGCGCCGGCGCACACGATCACCCACACGATCGAGGGGTAGCTCTCGAACGCCGGCGACCCCGGGTTCCAGGCGAGCTGTCCGTCGTAGACAAGGTTGCGCGCGATGCGCAGCGCCGCGTACGCCTGTTCGTACGGGAAGGCGAAACGCCCGAACCCGTCGTCGTGGATCGCGAGCGCATGCGCGACCAGCATCGCCAGCGCGACGAAGAGCGCGATGATGCGGTTCACGCGTTTCCACCCTCCACGTCGTTCCTCATCGCGCGGGTACGGCTGGCACGACGCCCAGTTCGACGCGCGATCGCGGCACGACCTCGAACTCCGCAGCGAAGGCGGAAGCACCGGCGCGCGCATCGAGCGTGTAACGCCCCGGCGGGAGTCCGCGGAACTCGAACTCGCCGCGCACGTCGGTCGCGACGGGCGGCCACGGACGGTCGGGGCGGTCCTTCGGTGCGAGGAGGACCAGCGCGCCCTCGAGTCCGCGTGCTTCCTCGTCGAGCAAGCGACCGACCGCGCTGCCCGCGACGAGCTCGATCGAGAGCGACGCGGAACCGTCGACGCGGTGCGCGAACACGATGGGCTCGGACTGCGCGCTCGCGCGCGCGAGGTCTGGCCACGAACCACCGCGCGCCCAGTTCGGCACGACGGTGACGCGGTACTCGCCGGCGATCAGCTCCTCGAAATGGAAGCGCCCGCTGGCGTCCGCGCGAGCGCGACGCGGCAACGGCGCGTCGATCGATTCCGGCGGCGCGGTCGGCGTCAGCACGACCTCGGCGTTGGCCATTTCCTGCCGCGTCGTGCCGATCAGCGTGCCGACGAGCGGCGCGCGTTCGAGCGGCTGCACCACCGGCCCGGCACGCCGCCGATCGGGCAGCGTCACGACCTGCGGCGCACCCGTGTCGCGCAGGACGAGCGCGCACGGCAGATGGTCCTGCGCCAGCACGCGCACGTCCCACGGTCCGCGCTGTAGCGCTTCGAGCCGGAATGTCCCGTCCGGATTCGTGTTCGTCCAGCGCGGCTCCTCGCCCGACAGAACCCAGACGAGCGCGCCCGCCTGCGCTTCCCCGTCGGCATCGACGACGCGTCCTTCCAATCCGCGCACGCGCGCCGGCAGCGGGATCTCGGCCAACTCGGCCTGCGCCGGCGGTGTCAGCTGGATCGGGATCGTGCGCGGCGTCCGCGGTTCGTGCACGAGCAGCGCGATGCCGAACGCCGCCAGCGTCGCGAGCGGCACGAGGTACGACCAGTGCCGCCAGTCCCGTCGCCCTCGCTTCGCGCTCATCGCGCGCGCAGGCTACTCCCGCGTGCACGCGCAGCCCAAGGTCGCGTCGAGAACGAGCTCGCGATCCGCGCCTGTGCAGTCACCGTGCGAGTGACCTTTCGAGCGCGGCGAGGATTTCGTCGCGCAGGCTCGCGAGGCACGCGAATTCAGTGCAGTCGAGGCCCGCGACGGTCTCGCGGAACTCGTCCAGCCCGCGCCGACCCGAGCGCTGGTAGGCGACGAGCTTGACGCCCAGCTGCAACCGATCGCAGCCCTTCACGAACCGCGCCTCGCGCGTCCCACCGGCCTGGACCTCGTCCCACAGGCGCAGCGCGTGGTCCGACAGCGGCTCGAGCAGCTCGCCCGCCGCGCGACCCTCGGCGGCCCGCTTCGCGCCCTCGGGGAAGAGGTGCGCGGCCGTGCGCGGCAGGTCGCCGGTCATCGCCTCGGGCACGTCGTGGACCAGCGCCAGGGCGATCGCGCGCTCGACGTCGAGGCGCGGTTCGACCCGCGGGCCGAGCGCCAGGACCAGGAAGCACGTCGAGAGGACGTGGTCGCCAATCGATTCGGGGGCCGGGATGCCCCGCAGGACCCAACCGGTCCGCGGCAGGTCGTGCAGCGGCTCGAGGGCCAGGAGGGCGTCGAGGAGGGGCTCGCGGGGAGGCATGCGCCCGGATCCTGCCAACGGGGACCGCTCGAAGCCACGTTGGAAGGCACGCTCCCAAAGTCCGGGCCGCGCGCTCGGCGGCGACGCGCGCGTTGACGGTCCGCACGCAGCGATTCATACTGCCCGGATTCGACCGGGAGCCTCGAAACCCCGCGCGAAGCACCGCCACCCATGCTCCTGCGCCTGCGCAAGGCTCTACCGCCCGAACAAGTCCAGGCCGTCTTGGAGCTCGCTCGTGAACTCGGCTACGCGCCGAACTTCCTGGACGAGCACAAGGAGCTGTTGCGGCTCGTCGGCGTCGGTCGTCCCGACCACCGTTCCCGGTTCGAGGACCTCGTCGGCGTCGCCGCGATCCTCGACGCGGGCAGCGCGACCGAGATGCACGAGCGCGCTGGTCGCGCGGACACGGTCGTGACGGCGGGCGAGGCGCGGTTCGGCGGCGGATATGTCTCGCTGATCGCCGGTCCGTGCGCCGTCGAGAGCGGTCCGCGCCTGCTCGAGATCGCACGCGAGGTGCAGAAGCACGGCGCGACGCTGTTGCGCGGCGGCGCGTGGAAGCCGCGGTCGTCGCCGTACTCGTTCCAGGGCATGAAGCACGAGGGCCTCGAGATGCTGGCGCGTGTTCGCGCCGAAACCGGCCTCGGCATCGTGACCGAGGTGCTCGACCCGCGCGACGTCGAGGCGGTCGGCGCGGTCGCCGACGTCTTCCAGATCGGCGCGCGGTCCATGCAAAACACGCCGCTGCTCGTCGAGGTCGGGCGTTACGGCAAACCCGTTCTGCTCAAGCGCGCGTTCGCGGCCACGGTGCGCGAGCTGCTCCTGGCGGCCGAATTCGTGCTGGCCCAGGGCAATCCGAACGTGATTCTGTGCGAGCGCGGCATCCGCAGCTTCGATCCGACCACGCGCAACCTGCTCGACGTGGGTGCGGTCGCGCACCTGAAACGGGCCACGCACCTGCCCGTCGTCGTCGATCCCAGCCACGCGGCCGGTCGCAGCGACCTCGTGCGCCCGCTGGCGCGCGCCGGGATCGCCGCCGGAGCCGACGGATTGATCGTCGAAGTCCATCCCGACCCGAGCGAAGTGCACTCCGACGGTTCACAGGCCGTCCTGCCGCACACGTTCGGAGACATCGCCGCCGACACGCGCGCCATCGCCGCGCTCGACCGCCGCCGCGTCATCGAACCCTCGTTGGCCCCGATCGAATGAACGCGCGCAAACCGTTCGTCGCCGGGAACTGGAAGATGAACCTGGAGCGCAAGTCGGCGCTCGGGCTGGCGCTCTCCGTGCGCGACTCCGTCGGGCGCCGCGACGACGTCGACGTGGCCGTGTTCCCGCCCTTCGTCTACTTGGACGAGATCGCGCGCGCGCTGGCCGGTTCCATGGTCAAGACGGGCGCGCAGAACTGCGCCGACGAGGTGTCGGGCGCGTTCACCGGCGAGGTGTCGCCGGCGATGCTCGTCGACGTCGGCGCGAAGTACGTGCTGATCGGCCACTCGGAGCGCCGCCACGTCTACGGCGAGGGCGACGAACTGGTCGGTCGCAAGGTCCGTTTGGCGCTGGAACACGGCCTCGATCCGATCCTGTGCGTCGGCGAGACGCTCGAACAACGCCAGGCCAAGCAGACCGAACACGTCGTCGGGGAACAGCTCGCCCGCGGCCTGGCCGGCGTCGACGGCCGCGCGATCCAGACCCGCGTCACGGTCGCCTACGAACCCGTTTGGGCCATCGGCACTGGCCTGAACGCGACCCCGGCCCAGGCCGGCGAGGTCCACGCCTATCTGCGCGGCGTCCTGGCGGGCCTCTACAACGAGGCCGCGGCCGATCGCACGCGCATCCTGTACGGCGGCAGCGTCAAACCGGACAATGTTCTCGCCCTGATGGCGGTGCCCGGCCTCGACGGAGTGCTCGTCGGCGGCGCTTCCCTCTCTCCCGAATCCTTCCTGCCGCTCCTCGAGTTCCGCTGACTCCAGCCGAGACCCGTTCGACATGAATCTCGATCTCCTCGTCACGCTCCTCTACATCGTCTTCATCGTCTCGGCCATCGTGCTGTGCATCGTCGTCCTGCTGCAGGAAGGTCGCGGCGGCGGCCTCACGGACGCGCTCGGATCCGCCGGCCAGCAGACGTTCGGCGTCGCGGCCTCCGGCATCCACAAGTTCACCGGCTACACGGCGGCGTTCTTCATCGTCAGCGCGCTGGGCATCCACTTCTTGAACCGCAAGATCGCGGGCGACTCCGTGGTGCCGTTCGACGAGCCCACGATCGTCGCGCCGGCCGTGCCGGGCGGCGACGCGGGCACCCCGCCGCCGGCGACCACCCCCGACGGTCAGTGATCGAGCGCGAGGGCCGACGATGACCGCCGTCATGGACCAGGGCCGGATCCTGGATCTGTTCCGCGAGACGAACGCGATGCTCGAGGGGCACTTCCAGCTCTCGTCGGGCAAGCACAGCGACCGGTACTTCCAGTGCGCGCTGCTGCTCGAGCACCCGCGCAAGGCCGAGATCCTGGCGCAAGAGATGGCGCGCCGCATCCGCGCCCTGCACACGCAGCCCTACGACATCGTGATCGGCCCGGCGATGGGCGCGGTCACGTGGGCGTACGAGGTGGCCCGCGCGCTGGGAACGCGCGCGCAGTTCACCGAGCGCAAGGCCGGCGCGACCGAGATGGAACTGCGCCGCGGCTTCCAAGTGAAGCCCGGCGATCGCATCCTGGTGGTCGAGGACGTCATGACGACCGGCGGTTCCGCGCGCGAGGTGCTCGTGCTGCTGGAGAAGCTCGGCGTGCGTCCGCAAGCGATGGGCTGCATCGTGAACCGCTCGGGCGGCAATCCGTTCGAGAAGGACGGCCTGCCTCTGTTCGCGCTGGCGGAAGTGAACGCCGTGGCGTTCGACGCGGCGGATTGCCCGCAGTGCAAGGCCGGTTCGAAGGCCGTGAAGCCCGGCAGCCGGCCGGGAGCCTGAGAGCCCGTGAAGAAATCCAGCGTACGGCCTCTCAGGATCAAGTGGCGCCGCTTCCGCGGCGCGTCGGCTGTGAATTCTTCACAGCCTGTGGGCCCATGCTGCGGTCGATGACCGGGTTCGGAGCCGCGGCTGCGACAGCCGGCGGCGCCGAAGCGCGCGTCGAGATCCGGGCCGTGAATCACCGGCATTTGCAGGTGAAATCGCGGCTGCCGCAGTCGCTGTCGCACCTCGAACCACAGATCGAAGCGGCCGTGCGCGCGAAGTTGTCGCGCGGATCCGTCACGATCGGCGTGGACGTCGACCGTCCGCGCGCCAGCGCCGCGCGCATCGACGCGAAGGCGCTGCGCGGATGGTGCGAGGAGATCGCGCGCGCCTCGAAAGCGGCCGGACTCGAGGCCGAGTACGGGCTCGACACGTTGCTCGGACTGCCGGGCGTGCTGGCCAGCAACGCGGGCGACGACCGCGCGGAAGCCGACGAGGCTCTCGTGATGGGCGCGTTGACGGGCGCGCTCGAAGGGCTCGACGCGATGCGCGCGCGCGAGGGCAAGGCGCTGGCCGCCGACCTGCGCAAGAACGGCAAGGCGATCCAAGCGCTGGCGAAGAAGATCGCCAAACGCATGCCGCTCGTCGTGAAGGAACAACACGCGGCGCTGAAGAAGCGCGTCGCCGAGCTGCTCGAGTCCGCGCCCAAGGGTGCACGCGCGCTGAACGACGCGGACCTCGCGCGCGAGGTCGCGCTGCTCGCCGATCGCATGGACGTCGACGAGGAGCTGACGCGCCTCGCGAGCCACGTTTCGCAGCTCGAGACGCTGGTCGGCAGCGACGCGCCGGCCGGTCGCCCGCTGGACTTCCTGGTGCAGGAGCTGTTCCGCGAGGCGAACACGATCGGTTCGAAGTGCAACGACGCCGAGGCCGCGCACCTCGTGGTCGAACTCAAGACGCTCGTGGAAAGGCTTCGCGAGCAAGTCCAGAACGTGGAGTGAACCGATGGCGGATTCGGCCGGACGCATGCTCGTGATTTCGGGACCTTCGGGCGCCGGCAAGAGCACGATCTGCAAGCAGCTCCTCGCCGATCCACGCGTCGAATTCAGCGTGTCCGCGACGACGCGCAAGCCGCGCCCGGGCGAGGTACACGGCCGCGACTACCAGTTCCTGCAGACGCAGGACTTCCGCCGGATGATCGCGGAGGGCGCGTTCCTCGAGCACGCCGAGGTGTACGGGAACCTCTACGGCACGCTGCGCGAACCGGTGCGCGTGGCGCTCGGGAAGGGCAACGTGTACCTGCTCGAGATCGACGTGCAGGGCGCGAATCAACTGCGCGCGCTGGGCGAGCCGGGCCTGTACGTGTTCATCGCGCCGCCCGACTTCGAGGAGTTGCGCAAACGCCTCGTGACGCGCGGAACGGAAGCGCCCGAAGTGCTCGAACGCCGCCTGCACAAAGCCGAAGACGAATGGCGCGAACGCGTGAACTACGACCACATCGTCGTGAACGACGACCTGAAGCGCGCGGTGGCCGAGGTGCGGCGGTTGGTCGGGCTGGACGCGCCGGCTGAGACGCGGCGAGGATAGACGCATGGCCAACGTCCTACTCGGCGCCAGCGCTTCCGTCGCCATCTACAAGTCGTGCGATCTCGCCAGCAAATTGACGCAGCGCGGTCACGCCGTCCGCGCAGTGCTCACGCGCCGCGCGGCGGAACTCGTCAACCCGCAGCTCTTCGAGGCCGTCACCGGTCAGCCCGCGCACGTCGAGGAGTTCGGTGCGGATCGTCACGCGGCGATGGACCACATCGACCTCGCCAAGTGGGCCGATGCGCTGGTCGTCGCGCCGGCCAGCGCGGACTTGATCGGGCGCATGGCCAACGGGATCGCGAACGACCTCTTGTCGACCGTCGCGATCGCTTTGGCGCAGAACAAGGTGCGCCTGCTGGCGCCGGCGATGAATCCGGCGATGCTCGTCGCGCCGGCGGTGCAGCGCAACCTCGGCCGTCTGCGCGAGGATGGTTGGCGCGTCCTCGATCCCGACGACGGGCCGATGGCATGCGGCGACGTCGGGCCGGGGCGTTTGCCCGAGCCGGCACAGATCGCCGAAGTGCTCGAAGCGCTGCTCGGCCGCTGAGTCGCGCATGGCGCAGCGACCGAGCCTCGCGAGCACATTGTTCGGCGGACTCGACTGGCGTTCGGCGCTGCGCGAGCCGCGTACGTGGGCGATCCTCCTGCGCTCGATGATTCCGCTCGTCGGCGTGCTGACGCTGGATTGGTCGGGCATCCAAGCGATCAGTGTGATCGCGCTCGACACCTTGGCTGGCCTGTGGTGCATCGTCGCCGTCGGCGCCGTCGTCGTCGCGCGCGAGTCTTGGTGGGAGAAGGACCGGGATCTCTACAGCGCAGTGATCGGCGGTGTGTTCGTGTTCGTCATCGTCGCGGCGCTGATGACGTTCATGGTCTGCGTCATGGCCTTCGTGGTGGGCGGTCGAGCCCTGGCCAGCGCCGACTTGGATCCCCACGAATTGCTCGAAGGCGGCTGGGTGTTCTGGACGTTTGGTTCGTTGCTCGTGGCACAGATTCCGAGCTTCGTGAGCACGCTGAGGGGGACGACCGGCGAGACGGCGAAGAGCGTGCTCGAGCCGCGCGTCGGTTACCTGTTGCGTCGATTCTTGCTGGCCGGGATCGCGTGCTCGTTTCTCGTGTTCCTGTGGGGGCGCGCGGCGACGATCGGTGTGCTCCTCATGGCGCAGTTGGTCCTCGCGGCGCACGAGGTCTTCGGCGAGAAACTGCACGCGGCGCTGTTCCCGGAAACCAGGCTGAGCCCAGCCACCCCGCGCGCCAAGCAGCCGCGACGTCGGCGCCGGGCGTGACACGCGCGCCTGGGAACACGAGACTTCGGAGCATGGCCAGCGCACGTTCCGCACGCACTTCGACCCGCCCGCGTCTGCGCGTCCTCGTCACCGCGGGTCCGACGCGCGAGCGCATCGACCCGGTGCGGTTCCTGACGAACGATTCGAGCGGGCGCATGGGGTTCGCCATCGCTGAAGCTGCGGTCCGCGCCGGACACGATGTCGTGCTGGTCGCCGGGCCCGTCGCGCTGGCGACGCCGAAAGGCGTGCGGCGCATCGACGTCGAAAGCGCGCGCGAGATGCTCGCGGCACTGAAGAAGGAATGGCGCGCGGCCGACGCGATCTACATGGCCGCGGCCGTCGCCGATTGGCGGCCGGCGAAACAGCTGGCGGGCAAGTGGCGCGCGAAGGACGGCGGCGCGCAGACGGCACGCATCGACTTGGTGCGCAATCCCGACGTGCTCGCGACGCTGACGCGCGGCAAGCGCGATGCACAGCGAGTCGTGATCGCGTTCGCGCTCGAAACAGGCGCTGGCGAGCGGCGCGCGCTGGCCAAGCTCGAGAAGAAGGGCGCCGACTGGATCGTGTTGAACGGACCGGGTGCGCTGAACTCCGACGAGACGCGGCTGGTCGTGCTGGGTGCGAACGGCCTGCGCATCGCGATCCCGAAACGGACGAAGAAGGCAGCGGCGCGCGACCTCTTGGCGCTGCTGGTCGACTGAGAGCGGAAGTCGGCCGCGGCGCGCGCGGACGAGCCTGGCGAGCATTGCGCGCGTTCGGCCGGCCGATTTTTCCACGCGAACGGATCGGCGGAAGGGTGGCGTGGAAGATTCGGCCCGCCGCGGATTTCGACGTGCGCGGGGAATTCCTGTCGGGCTGCGAGCCCGCTTTGCGATCTCGCCGGACCATCCCCACCGCCGTTCCTCCCGAGGATTCCCATGCAGCCGCTCTCCGCACTCCGCGCTTGCCTTCCCGCTGTCGCCGCAGTCCTCGCGACCGCCGCGGCCGCCACCGCCGCCCAGGATGTTGCGCAAGGACGCGTCTTCGCTCCGCTCGCGCCGTCCTCGGACGTGAAGACGGCTCCCGAGCCGGGCCGCGCGCCGGATCCGGCCGTCACGCGTCCGACAATGAATGGCGTCGCGGTTGCGCACGAGCCCGCTTCCGACGAGCGCCGAGCGATCGACCCCTCCGCGCCCGTGGCGCGCTCGTTCACCATCGACCACTCGCGCGTCGAGTACGACGAGCCTCTCGAGGGCACGGTGTGGGCGCGCGGTCGGCACTACAAGCTGGGCTGCGAGGCGGGCAGTGCAACGTACTACCCGCTGTTCACGCCGAAGCAGCCGCGCCACTACCCGGTCGTCCTCACGCCCGACCGTGTGATGCTGGGCGGGGAGCCACTGTCCTTCGAAGTCGCCAGCGCGCCTCGGCGTGACCACGAAACGATCTCGTTCGACCGTTCGAGTTTCATCGAGACGTACGCGCTCGAGGCCGACTCGCTCGAGCAGACGTTCACGTTCGCGGTGCTGCCGACGGCCGGCGACCTGGTCGTACACATCCCGCTCTCGAGCGAGTGGGTCCCCATCGCGACTGCGGACGGCCTGGAGATGCGTAGCGAGTTCGGGCGCGTCACGTACGGTCGTGCGACGGCAATCGACGCGCGCGGCGTGCGGTTCGAGGCCGAGACCGAGGTGTTGGAGGACGGCATCGCGATCCGCGTGGACGCGGGCTTCCTCGCCCGAGCCGCGCTGCCGCTGGTCGTCGATCCGGTCGTCAGCACGTTCGCGATCGACAACACGTCCTACAACGACTACCTGGGCGACGTCTCGTACGACTTGACGAACAACCGCTGGCTGGCCGTCTACATCGAGGTGGTCACGGCATCGGACAACGATGCTTACTGGGTACTGTGCAACTCGGCCGGCGTCGGGATGTGGGGCGGCTACATCGACGCGAGCTCGAACCGCTGGTTCAACGTGCGCTGCGCGAACGTACGCTCTTCTCAGCAGTTCATGGCGGTCGGATCGGTCGACAACGGCAGCGGTTCGAACATCCGCGGTCGCCAGATCTCCGCGGCGATCTATTCGATCGGTTCCGAGATCACCATCAGCGGATCGGAGTCGGGGAACAAGGGTGGTCCGCAGATCGGCGGCGATCCCTATCCGTTCGGCCCGGCGTACTACTGCGTGACGTACGACCGCTACTACTCGCCGAGCGACAACGACATCCTCGCACGCCTCGTGTCGCCGAACGGCACGCTGGTGGGGCCGGGGACGATCTATCTCTCGAATTCGGGTGGCACGATCGACGACACTTCCAGCGTCTCACGCTCGAACGGCGGTTCCGTTTGGACGGTCGCATGGTCGCGCTCGGGCGGCTTCGGACTCTCCGACATCTGGGCCGCGCGCATCAACTACGACGGGACCGTCGTGAACACCCCGTACCAACTGACGGCCGGTCACGACGACTACTTCGTCAGCGTGTCCTCGCCGCTGTCGAACAGCCAGCGCACGATGATCGTGTTCCAGCGCGACTACGGCACGGACCACGACGTCCACGCGTTGGTGCAGGACGGCCTGACCCCGATCGCATCGGCCAACCTATCGACGCTCGGTGGAGGAAGCTGGTTCAACAAGGACCAGGCGGAACCTGAGGTCGACAGCGATGGCCGTCACTTTGTCGTCACTTGCGCCGAACAGCACGCACTCGGAAACAGCACCGACTACGACATCTACCTCGACGACCTCTACCTGTCGGGCAACGTGCTGGGTTTCTCGGCGCTGCACGTGCCACTCGCCACAGGGGTGACGCGCGACTACTGGCCGCGCATCGCTTCGCAGTGGGCGTCGGGCGGTCCGAGTGGTCGCTTCATGCTCGAATGGACGAAAGCTGCTGGCACTGCGAACCAGGACATCCAAGGCGCTCTGTACGATTCGTTCGAGGGCGGAACGACCGACTTCTACTGCGCCGGTGATGGCACGGGCGCCGCGTGTCCGTGCGGCAATACGGGCAACTACCTGCACGGCTGCGGGAACTCGTTCCAGGGTCAGGGCGCGGCGCTGGTGCCGAGTGGGTCGATCTCGACGCTCGCGACGACCGCGGCGTTGAACGCGTCCTACTTGCCGCCGACGACGACTTGCTTCTTCTTCCAGAGCAGCACCGCGTCCGCGCCGATCGCGTTCGGTGACGGCCTGCGCTGCTCCGGCGGATCGCTGTTGCGCCTCGCGACGAAGACCGCGGTCGCGGGCCTGGCGTCGTTCCCCGCGGCGGGCGACCCGCCTCTGACTTCGGCCGGTGGCATCGGTCTCGACGGCGGGACGCGCTTCTACCAAGCGATGTACCGCAACAACGCGGCGTTCTGCACGAGCGCCACCTTCAACTTCTCGAACGGCGTGCGGATCGTCTGGGCGCGCTGAGGGCTCGCACTGCCCGCGGAGTCGTGCGCGGGCGACGGATCGAACGTCGCCCGTGCTCTCCCGCGTGTTCACCCGCCGGAATCGGCCGTGATGGGCGGCAACGAGTTCGTGCTCCAGCCGCCGCCCAGCGCGCGGATCAACTCGACCGCGTTCACGAAACGCAGGCCGAGCAATTGTGCTCGCGCGCGCTCTGCCGAAAGTCGCGTCCGGTCGCCGTCGACGACGTCGAGGTAGCTGACGAAGCCGGCGTCGAAGCGCGTTCGCGAGAGCTGCGAAGCGCGTTGCGCGGACTCCACCGCGCGTGCTTGTGCTTCGGATTGCTGGGTCAGCAGCTTCGTGGACGTCAGCGCGTTCTGCACTTCGCGGAACGCGACGAGCACGCGCTGGCGGTAGATCTCGACGCCTTCGTCGAACGCCGCGCGCGCGCGGGCCTCATCGGCTTCGAGCCGTCCGCCCTGGAAGATCGGGATCGACAGCGAGGGCGCGAGTTGCCAGATGCGGCTGTCCGTCTCGAAGAGGTTGTTCAGTTCCCCGCTCTGCAATCCGCCGTAGCCGGTCAAGCGCAACGACGGGAAGAACGCTGCCTCGGCGACGCCGATGCGTGCATTGCGCGCGGCGAGTTCGCGTTCGGCCTGCGCGACGTCGGGGCGTCGCTCCAAGAGGTCGCTGGGCAATCCGGCCGGGATCTCGGGCAGATCCGTCGGGGTCCACTTGTCGAGCTCGAGCTCGAACGTGCTGGGTGCTTGGCCGGCCAGGACGGCCAGGGCGTTGCGCAGTTCGGCGCGTCGTCGCGAGACGGCGGCGAATTCGGCTTCGGCGAGGGCGACTTCGTTCTGGGTGCGCGCGAGGTCGAGCTCATTCCCCGTGCCGGCGTCGTACCGCGACTGGATCAGCTCGAGCGCGTTACGACGGACCTCGACCGACTGTTGCAACACGAGGAGTTCCAGGTCGAGCGCGCGCATTGTGAACCAGCTCGACGCGACTTCGGCGTGCAACGACAGCTTCAACGCCTCGAACGAGGCGGACAGAGCGTCCACGTCGCGTTCACCGGCCTCGACCGCGCGTCGGACCCGACCCCACAGGTCGACCTCCCATGCCAGATTGACCGGCACGGTGATGTCCGATGCGGTGAAGCTGCCGAACGAGAGTCCCGAGTTCGGCGAGTACTCCGTGCGCGTCCACGTCGGATCGGCGGTGATGCTCGGGTACAGCGACGCACGGACGGACTTCGTCGACGCCAGCGCCTGTTCGATGCGCGCCAGCGCGGCCTTGAGGTCGTGGTTCTCGGACGCGACGCGCTCTTGCAGCGCGTCGAGTTCGGGATCGCCGAACAGCTTCCACCAGGCGCCGGCCGGGATCTCGTCCAGCGCGAAGGCCTTCGCCTCCGGTTCGTCCTGCCACGCGGGCGCGGAGGGGACCTCCGGGCGTGCGTAGTCGGGCCCGACCGTCGTGCAGCTCGCGAAGAACAGGATCGGTACGAGAAGGATTGCCGCCGCGTGTCCGGCCGCCGTTCCGATTCCGTGTCCGCCGTCACCGCCAGCCGGTGCAGGCGTCGTGGCGTGGTGCTTCTTCCAGCCGATGCGCAGGAGCAACGCGTAGAAGAGCGGCGTCAGGAGCAGGCCGAAGAACGTCACGCCGATCATCCCTGAGAACACGGCGACGCCCATCGCGTGACGCATCTCGGAACCTGCGCCGGTGCTCGTGACCAGCGGGAACACGCCCGCGATGAACGCGATGCTGGTCATGAGGATCGGGCGCAGGCGCAACTTCGCCGCTTCGATCGCGGCGGAGGCCGGATCGAGACCTTCGTCCTGCTTCACCTTGGCGAACTCGACGATCAGGATCGCGTTCTTCGCCGCCAGGCCGATCAACACGATCAGTCCGATCTGCGTGAAGACGTTGTTGTCGCCGTTCGTGAGGTACACGCCGGTCATGGCCGACAGCAGCGACATCGGCACGATCAAGAGGATCGCGAGCGGCATGCGGAAGCTCTCGTACTGCGCGGCGAGCACGAGGAAAACGAGCAGGATGCACAGCGGGAACACGTAGACCGCCGAGTTCCCGGCCAGGATCTTCTGGTAGGTCAGGTCGGTCCACTCGAACTTCATGCCCGCGGGCAACGTCTCGTCGGCGAGCTTCGTCATCTCCGCTTCGGCTTCGCCCGAGCTGAACCCTGGGCCCGCGGCGCCGAGGATCTCGGCGGCTGGGTAACCGTTGTAGCGGCTCGATCGGTCGGGACCGTAGGACTCGCGCACTTGCACCAGCGCGCCGAGCGGGACCATCTGTCCTTCGTCATTGCGCACCTTGAGGCGCGTGATGTCGCTGGCCTCGTCGCGGAACTGCGCGTCGGCTTGCGCGATGACCTGGTACGTGCGGCCGAAGCGGTTGAAGTCGTTGACGTAGATCGATCCGAGGTTGATCTGCAAAGCGTCGAACACGCTCTGCAGCGGAACGCCCTGCGTCTTCGTCTTCGCGCGGTCTACGTCCGCCTCGAGTTGCGGCACGTTGACCTGGAAGCTGGACAAGGCGCCGGTCAACTTCGGCGTCTGGTACATCTTCCCGATCAGGCCCCAAGTCGCGGCGTACAGCGCGTCCGATCCGAGGTCCGCGCGATCCTCCACGAACAGCTTGAAGCCGCCCGTCGTCCCGAGTCCGTTCACCGGCGGTGGCGGGAAGATCAGCACGAACGCATCCTGGATCTCGCCGAACTTCTGGTTCAGCGCGCCCGCGATCGCGAAGCCGGAGAGTTCCGGCGTCTCGCGCTTCTCGAACGGATCGAGCGTCACGAACACGATGCCGGCGTTCGCGGCGACCGAGAAGCCCTGGATGGAAAGACCCGGGAACGCGACACACGACTCGACGCCGGGGTGCGCCAGCGCGATGTCGGTCATGCGCCGGATGACGCTGTCCGTCCGATCGAGCGAGGCCGCGTCGGGAAGCTGGGCGAACGCGATCAGGTACTGCTTGTCCTGCGCCGGAACGAAGCCCGAAGGGACCTTCTGGAAGCTGACGTACGTCGCGCCGACGAGCCCCAGGTAGAGCACGATGGCGACTACCGCCACGCGGATCACACCCGCGACCGTCCGGCCGTACAGGGCCGACGCGCGCGTGAACAGCCAGTTGAAGGGCCGGAAGAGCCAAGCGCCGAACAGGAAGTCGATCAGCTTGGTGACGAAGTCTTTCTTGGCACCGTGCGGCTGGAGGAGCAGTGCGCTGAGCGCGGGCGACAGCGTCAACGAGTTGAACGCGCTGATGACCGTCGAGATCGCGATCGTGATCGCGAACTGCTTGTAGAACTGGCCCGTCAGCCCGGTGATGAATGCGGTTGGGATGAACACGGCCGAAAGCACGAGAGCCGTCGCGATGATCGGCCCCGTCACCTCGGTCATGGCCTTCTTCGTCGCGTCGACGGGCGAAAGACCGTTCGAGATGTTCCGCTCGACGTTTTCGACGACGACGATCGCGTCGTCGACGACGATGCCGATCGCTAGGACGAGACCGAACAGCGAAAGGGCATTGATGCCGAAGCCCAGCGCGTGCATCACTGCGAACGTGCCGACCAACGACACGGGCACCGCGGCCAGGGGGATGAGGCTTGCGCGCCACGTCTGCAGGAACAGCACGACGACCAGCACGACCAGCAGAATGGCCTCGATCAACGTGTGCACGACGGCGTCGATCGAGTGTTGCACGAACACCGTCGGGTCGTAGACGATCGAGTAGTCGAGACCTTCGGGGAAGTTCTCCTTCAACTGCGCCATCGCGGCGTGGACGTTCTCAGAGATCGCGATCGCGTTGCTGCCGGGCAGCTGGAAGATCGGGATGCCGACCGCGGTCTTGTTGTCGAGCAGGGAGCGCAGCGCGTACTCGCCCGAGCCGAGCTCGATGCGCGCGACGTGCTTCAACAGCACTTTCTCGCCGTTCGGGCCCTGCTTGACGATGATGTTGCCGAACTCCTCGGCATCGACGAGGCGGCCCTTCGTGGAGAGCTGGAGTTCGAAATCGATCGGGTGCGCCGTCGGTTGCTGGCCGATGGCCCCGGCCGCGACCTGCACGTTTTGTTCACGGATCGCCGCGACGACCTCGTCCGCAGTCATGCCCAACGAACCGATCTTCTCGGGATCGAGCCAGACGCGCATCGCGTAGTCACCGCCACCGAAGACCTCGACCGCGCCCACGCCGGGCAGGCGCGCGAGGACGTCCTTCACTTGCAGCGTGGCGTAGTTGCGGATGTAGATCTCGTCGTAGCGGTCGTCGGGCGACAAGAGGTGCACGACGAGCGTGAGATCCGGCGACTGCTTGACGGTCGTCACGCCGAGTCGGCGTACTTCCTCGGGCAACTTCGGCAGCGCTTGGCTGACGCGGTTCTGCACTTGGACCTGCGCCAGGTCGACGTCGGTGCCGAGCTTGAACGTCACCGTCAGCGACATGACGCCGTCAGCGGTCGCCTGCGAGAACATGTAGATCGAGTTCTCGACGCCGTTGATGGCCTGCTCGAGCGGCGCCGCCACCGTTTGCGAGATCGTCGTCGGGTTCGCGCCCGGGTACGCGGCGCGCACGACGATGGTCGGCGGCGTGACCTCGGGGTACTCGCTGATCGGCAGGCGGCCCATCGCGAGCACGCCCAACAGGAAGATCAGGACGCTGAGAACGCCGGCGAAGATCGGGCGCCGGATGAAGAAGTGGGAGAAGTTCATGGCGGGAGCTCAGTGCGCGGCGGCTTCGGACTTCTCCGCAGACTTCTTCGCCGAGGTCGAGCCCTGCGCGGCGTCGCCCCCTTCCATCGGGGCGGGTTTCTCGAACTCGGCCGTGACCGGGGTGCCTGGGCGCACGCGCTGGAGACCGTTCACGATGATGCGATCACCGGCCTCGAGACCGCTGCGCACGATCCGCTTGCCGTCCAGCAGGGGGCCCATGTCGATCGTGCGTCGCTGCGCGGTCGAGTCGTCGCCGACGACGTAGACGAACTTCTGCGACTGGTCCGTTCCGATCGCGCGCGGGTTGACCAGGAGGGTTGGCTTCTTCGCCGTCGTCGGGACACGGGCGCGCGCGAACAATCCCGGCAGGAGGATCCCGTTCGGGTTGTCGACCAGGATGCGCATCAGGATCGAGCCCGTGCCCGGGTCGACCTGGTTGCCGAGTGACTCGACCACGCCGCTGCGCGGGAAGCCTTCCTCGTCGGCGAGGCCGAGGTCGACCTTCACGCGACCCTTCTCGTCGTGGGGCAGCGCGTTCTCGCGCATGAGGCGCTGCAGCGTGAGCAGCGAGCTCTCGTCCACGTCCACGTACACGTAGATCGGATCCACCGACACGATCGTGGTGAGCATCGTGTTCGCGCCGGAGACCCCGCTGACGAAGTTGCCGCGCGTGACGAGCGCCCGGCTCACGCGCCCGTCGATCGGAGCGACGACGCGCGTGTACTCGACGTCGAGTTTGGCCGAATCCCGCGCGGCCTCGGCGGCCAGCAGGGCCGCGCGCGCTTCCGCTTGGCGCGAGGTCCGCGACTCGGACTCCTCGGCCGAGATCGCGCGGCTCTGCAGCAGGTTCGCGGCGCGCTCGGCCTCCTTGTTCGAGTTCTCGAGTCGGACGCGCGCCTGCTCGACCGCCGCTTCGGCGGACGACAGCGTGGCCGCGTAGTAGCGACCGTCGATCGTGAACAGCACGTCGCCGCGCTTCACGAGCTCGCCGCTCTGGAACTCGACGGTCTCGAGGTACCCGCTGACGCGCGGCCGGACTTCGACGTCGTCCACCGCGCCCAGTCGGCCGGTGAACTCCGTGGTCTCGGCCACGGTGCGCACCTCGACCGGGGCGATCGTGACGGTCGGCGGCGGAGGCGTCTGTGCCGCCGCCGGGCCCGCCTCGGAGTTGGGGCCGCAGCTCACGGTGGCGAGCAGGAGAGAGGTCGCAGCGAAGGGGAGGAGACGGGCGAGAGAGAGCTTGGAAGGCATGGCCGAGTGTATTTGCGGACTCTTGAGTTGACTGGTCGTCTAGTGCCGGGTGGGAGAGCGCCCGGCCGGTTAGGTTCGGGAAGGGTGGGGTCAGGCGCCCTGGGGAGCCTGAAGGAGCTCGAGGACCTGAGTGCGCAGGCTGCGCAGCACCTCGGGGTCGTTCTCGAGCTTGGCCTGGAACATGATCCCCATGGCGAGAGCGTGCAGGCAGCGGGCCTTGGCGGCGGGGTCGACGACCGCCATCGAGCCGTCACGCTGCCCATCACGCAGGGTGCGCTCGAGCTGGAAGATGCCGCGTTCGAGCATGTCCTCGACCTTGCGGCGCAGGCGCTCGCTCAGCGTGCCCATCTCGGACCCGACGGAGGCAAAAGGGCATCCAGGTACGTGTCCGCGGGTCTGAAAGCGCTCTTTTTGCTCCGCGTAGATGGCGTCGCACCAGGCCTCGATGCGCTCGACCGGCGGGCGATCGGGATGGAAGACGCGGTCGAGGATGGGCTCGATGTCGCGCGCCCAGTGCTCCTCGAAGGCCGCGACGGCCAGGTCCTCCTTGGAGGGGAAGAAGTGGTAGAAGCTGCCCTTCTTCACGCCCGCCGCGACGCAGATGTCGTCCACGCTGACCGACCCGTAGCTGTTCGCCCAGATCAGGTCGAGAGCCGCTTGGAGCAGCTTGTCGCGGGCATCAGAAGGTCGTCCCATGGAGTCTTGCGGTGGAGGGCGATCGGCAGCACGGCCGGAGATGCGGCTGCGAATCGGCCGGAGAGAGTACTCGACTTGACTGATCAGTCAAGAACTGGTCGGCGCACCCCCGCGACCGGCACGCAGGACCCGAGGCGGAAGCTGACCCGCTTCGCTGTGCTTTCCCCGTCCGACCGCCCTCAGCGGCCGTGATTCGGGGTGTGTCTCGAGGTCCACGGCCACCCGCGGTGCCCCGGCCGGGCTTCGCGAAAAAGCCCAGCGAAGCGGGTCAGCTTCCGTGGTGCGGCAGCGATCACCTTGGATTCGACGCACCGAATTGGTATTCCGCATTCGAAGCCGCGTCCGAGGGGACGCTCCGCGTTGCGCCGATCCCGGCGGCGGAGCACCGCGCGCGTCGAGGGCCCACGAGCCCGCGCGCAGCTCCTACGGCGCTGCGCGACGCCGAGGAATCGACGGGGGGGCATGGGACGCAAGCGCAAGGCCGACCGCGAGGTCGACGACGAGGAATTCGAAGCGCCGCGCCGGGCGTCGCGGTCGGCGAGCGGTGCGCGCGCGAAGAAGCAGCACTCGGCCCTCGGTACGCGTTGGCGCGAGGTCGCGCGCGGGTTCCTCTTCGGCAAGGAGGTCGACGAGGACACGAACTCGCGTCTACGTGAGATCGGCGGCATCGGCATGGTCGGTGCCGCGGCGTTCCTCCTGCTGGCGCTCGCCACGTACGCGACGCCCTTCGACGATCCGGCGAACGCGAACTGGAACTGGGCCGGCCAAGTCGGCTTCTACCTCGCGAACGGCGTGAAGATCGCGCTCGGCAACGCTGGCTTCTTCGGCGTGTTCCTCGTGGGGGCCTGGGGCCTCGTGATGATCGGCGGGCGATCGATCTCGTTCGTCAGCCTGCGCGTCTTCGGCGGCGTCCTGTTCCTCTTCTCGTTCGCGTTCCTCCTGCAGCACATGGCCGGCCCGACGCTGGCCGACGTCGACGCGGGCTATGACCGGCGCATCGCGCCGTACGGTCCGGGCGGATGGCTGGCGTTGACGTGGAATCCGTTCCTCGTCGAGAAGTTCGGCAACGTCGGGCTCCTGCTCCTCTTGGTGTTGACCGCGCTCGTGTCGTTTCTGCTGGCGACCGAGATCGCGTTCCTCGCGGTGCTCCAGAGCTTCGGTGCCTGGCTCGACAAGCGCCGTGAGTTGCGCGGCGAAAGCCTGCCGTCCGCAGTGTTCGGCTACCTGCGCTCGACCGCGAGCGGCATCTGGGCGTTCCTGCGCGGCGCCGACCTGGAGGGTCGCCTCGCGACGGAAGGCGGCGTGATCGGGCTCGCCGATGCCGACGGCCTCGCCGCAGTCAAGGCGAAGCGGAAACCGCGCGCGAAGAAGGAGCCGGACCCGGAGAATCCCGACGGTCTACCCGTCCTCGACGAAGACGATCTCGAGGACGACTTCGAGGAAGAACTCGAAGAGGACGACGAGTACGGCGAGCCGCTCGACGCGGCCACTCTGGCCGAGCTCGAGGCCACCAGCGCGCGCGAAGCGAGCGCCGCTGAGGATGACGAGGACATCGACGAAGACGACGAAGACACCGACTCCGACGATCTCGCTGACGACGACGACGACACCGTCCTCGTTCCGCCCGCCGTCGGCGCGCTGCCCAAGCCGCTACCGGTGAAGGCCAAGGTCGCGCAGATGGTGTTCGATCCGCCGACGCCGCCGCCCGGTCCGTGGCAGTTCCCGCCGCTCGACCTCTTGCTGCCGCCCGAGGGCAATTTGGGCGTCGACGACAGCCTGCTCGAAGAGGCCGCGTCGAAGCTCGAGAACGCGCTGCGCAGCTTCCGCGTCGAAGCCCAGGTCGTGTCGGCGCAAGTCGGACCCTCGGTGACGCTGTTCGAGTTGAGCGTCGCGCAGGGCACGCGCATGAACAAGGTCTCCACGCTCAGCCAGGAGATCGCGGCGGCGTTGCGTGCGCAGTCGGTCCGCGTCATCGCGCCCATCCCCGGTCGCGACACGATCGGCGTCGAGGTGCCCAACCTCAAACGCCGTGTCGTGCGGATCTCGGAGCTCGTCAGCCAGAAGGCCTACGACCCGAAATACATGGGTCTGCCGCTGTTCGTCGGCATGGATGCCGAGGGCAAGCCGATCGTCGAGGACTTGGCCCGCATGCCGCACCTCCTGATCGCCGGCACGACCGGCTCGGGGAAATCGGTGTGCATCAACACGATCCTCGCCAGCCTCTTGCTCACGCGCTCGCCGCACGATGTCAAGCTGATCCTGATCGACCCGAAGATGGTCGAGCTGCAAGCCTTCGCGACGGTGCCGCACATGATGTGTCCGGTCGTGACGGACGCGCGGCAGGCGACGGGCGTCCTTTTGTGGGCCGTCGAGAAGATGGAAGGGCGCTACGAGCTCTTCAAATCGGCCGCAGTCAAGAACCTCAAGGGCTACAACGCGCTCGGCGAGGAAGGCCTGATGAAGGCGCTCGGCGACGACTTCGATCCCGAGCGTACGCCGCGTCACTTGCCCTACATCGTGGTCGTCATCGACGAGTTCGCCGACCTCATGGCGGTCTCGAAGAAGGAGGCCGAGCTGGCGATCACGCGCCTGGCGCAGAAGTCGCGCGCGGCCGGCATCCACGTGATCGTCGCGACGCAGCGCCCCTCGACCGACGTCATCACGGGCGTGATCAAGGGGAACCTGCCGACGCGCATCGCCTTCCAGGTCGCGAGTCGAATCGACAGCCGTGTCATCCTGGACGAGACGGGCGCTGACAAGCTGCTCGGCCACGGCGACATGCTGTTCATGCCGCCCGGCGGCGGGAAGCTGAAGCGCGTGCAGGGCGCACTCGTCGAGGACAGCGAGATCACCAAGCTCGTGGATTTCGTCGGGCAGACGTCGGCGCCGAATTTCAGCCAGGAGCTCATTCAAGTCGCGACGGGAGAAACGCGCCCGACTGGCGGAGGGCTCGTGGACGGCGACGCGGAGGAAGATCCGATGTTCGACGAAGCCGTGCGCGTCGTCCTCAAGACGAAGCGCGGCTCCGCATCGCTGCTGCAACGCGCGATGGGCGTCGGTTACACGCGGGCGTCGCGCCTCATCGACTTGATGAGTGAACGCGGCATCCTCGGCCCGCACAAGGGCAGCAAAGTGCGCGACATCCTGGTCACCTTGGAACAGTGGGAAGAGATGCACGGCCCTTCGGCCGCCGGTAGCGGCGGTGCGACGGAACGTGCGGGAGCAGCGAACGATGAGTGAGCGGAAGTCCCTCTCCGGGGGTGATTGGTTGGCGGTCGGCACGTTCCTCTTCGGGACCCTGGTCACGGTGCTGATGGCCTACGGCATGTGGACCGGAGCCGGCGGCGAAGCCGGCACAGGCGCGATGGCCGCGGCGATCGCCGGTGCGATCGGTCCCTGGCCGGCGCTGGTCGGCGGGGCTGGCATCGCGCTGCTGGGCGGGCGCGGATTCCTGACCGGCCGACGCGAGGGACTCGTCACCGGCATTCTGGGCGTGATCGGCGTCGCGATCGGCCTGTGCGTCGTCGCGGGTTCGCTCTCCGCGTCGAGCGGCGGTTCGCTCGGTGCGGGCAGTGGCGGGCGCGTCTCCGAGATGACGCACCCGGCGGTGGGCATCTTGCTGGGCGCGATCGTCGCGTTCGGCGCGGCGTACTTCGCGTGGATGCGCGAGGATCCGGCCGCCACGGCCAAGCTCGCGCCCGCGCGTCGCCTGACGCCCGCGCCGCCGAAGAGCGACGACGGCGTGACCGCCGCTGAATCGGCGATGTTGTTCCCGGCCGACGCCGCGAAGGCCGCCGTCGAGCGGGCGAAGGTGCCCGCTCCGACGCAGATGCCCAAGCCGCTCTACCCCGAGGACGTACGGTACAAGGGCGAAGTCCCACCCGGCACGGTTCCGTTGTCGACACCCAGTGCGCGCGTCGTCGCACCCGCGGTGCCGGAGATGGCCGAACCGGCCGTCTACCGTTGGACCGCGCCGCGCGCGCCGGCGACCGACCCCAAGCACGTCTCGCACGAGGAGATCGAAGCGCTCGCGGACGTCGCGGCGCCGATTCCCGAGCCGGCCGCCGAGCCGATGTCGGAACGGACGGCGTCGGCCGACCCGATCGTCGCTGCGGATCTGGACGCGGAACTCGACGAGGAGCCCGTCGTCAGCCCGCTGCCGCCGGCACCGTCCTGGGAGTCGACCGGTCTGACCGCAGACGACGAACCGGTGGACGCGTACGGCACCCCGTTGTCGTTGGTCGAGCGCGCGCGGCTCGACCGCGTCGAGCCCGCGACGGCAGACGTCGCAGATGAGGACGACCTCGAGGAAGACGACGCCGACGAGGACGAATTGGAGCCGATCGTCGGTACGCGCATCCCGCGTGAGATCGGTGCGGAGGACGAGGACGCGTTCGAGGACGAAGCGGGCATCGAGGACGAGGAGCCCGTGGTCGTCGTCTCCGTCGTCGAAGTCGTCGAGAAGGTCGAAGTCTTCGAGACGGTCGCGGTCGTCATGGAACAGGAAGCGGTCGCGGAGCCGGCCGAAGCGGTCGAGGAACTCGTGTCCTTGCTCGACGAGCTGCGCGCGCACAACGCCGCGACGCGCGCCGAATCGGCCGCGGCCGCGGATGAGTACGACACGCTCGAGGCCGAACTCGCGGACGAAGAAGAGCCCGTCCTCGCCGCGGAATCGACCGACGAGGATGAAGACCTCGCGGACGAGGAGTCCGAGGACGACGAACTCGCCGACGAAGAGGTCGAAGTCGAAGCGGAAGCCGAGGTCGAAGCCGACGAACTCGACGAGGAAGACCTCGAGGAAGAGGACGTCCCCGAGCAAGAACTCGTCGAGGAGACGCCCGTCGAAGTCGCGGCGGTCCTCGAACTCGAGCCGGCCCCCGAGCCGGTCGGCGAGGCCATATCCGAGGCCGTAGCCGAGGAGCCCGAACCGGAGCCGGCGCCCAAGCGCTCGAAGGCGGCTGCTGCCGCGAAGAACCCGCCCGCGCACGTTCCCGCCGGCCCGAGCCTCTTCGACACGGTCGAGGCCGAGCCCGAGGTCGTGCTGCAGCCGCAAGCCGCGGTGCCCGCGTCGCGCGCCGAGAAGGCGCCCGGTCGCGGCATCGACCCCGAGAAGAAGCTGCTCGTCGAGGTCGGTTGCATGTTCGTCGAGCGCGGCCGCGTCGCGGTCTCGATGCTGCAGCGCCAGTACGACATGGACTTCGACCAGGCCTGTCGCGTGCTCGACGACCTGCAGGAGCTCGGCCTGATCGGCCCCTACATGGGCGGAAAGAACCGCGAGATCCTGCTCACGCGTGACGCCTGGCTTGAGAAGGTCGGCGTCGGCTGACGCGACGCAAGGCGTCGGGCGGTGCGTGCGCGGGGATGCGCGCGCGCGAGTCGCACCCCAAAACGAGCAGCGCCGGCGAGGACTCGCCGGCGCTGCTTGCGTTCCATCCCGCCATTCGAGTCGTCCGCGCTTCGGGTGCTCGGCGCTCGGAGGCAGTGCGGAGTGTCAGCGCGCCAGTGTGCGCGCTCGAAGTCGACGTGAACGCGGGCGAACCCGCGTCGATCAGTGCTTGACGGGAACCGCGCAGCCGCCCTTGGCCTTGCACGAGTTCTTGCCGGCGCAACCGTTGTCGCCGGTCTTGCAGCCACCCTGGCCCTTGCACGAGTTCGACGACTTGCAGCTGTGGTGCTCGGCCGTCGCGCAACCGCCGTGGCCCTTGCACGAGTTCTTGCCCGAGCAGCCGTTGTCGCTCGTCTTGCAGCCGCCCTGACCCTTGCACGCGTTCATGGCCTTGCACGCGTGCTTGTCGGCGGAGGCCGCCTCGGGTGCGGACTTGGCCGGGGTCGTCGAAGCCGCCGGAGCGTGCTCGGCCTCTTTCGTGCACGAGGTCAACGTGCTGGAAGCGGCGCTGAAGAGGAGACCGGAGATGGCTGCGGACAGGAGTGCGGACTTCTTGGCGTGCATGGTTTCGTGGGGTGACGGGTGTTTCGGAGGGGAATCGCTCGCGGGCACCTCGCCCACGAGGGCGCAGAGTACGAATCGGGTCCGGAGCCTGAGTCCGACTGTTTCGAGGAAATCAGATCCCGCCCCGAGGCCGCGCGCTCGGAGTCGGGCCGGCGACGGATCCGTCGGAACCTGTTCCCCGAGCGGATCGAGCGAACCCGTCCCAAGACGCGGCTCGGCCTCGTAACCGTCGCTTCGACGCCCGTACTCACCCGGCGCGAGCGGCCAGCAGGCCCTCGGCGCCCAATCGACTCCCGAACCATGACCGACTCCCCCCGCGGTTTCCTGCACTCCCTCGCCTCGAGCGGAGACGCCCTCTTCACCCCGGCCGCGCAGGTGCTGACACGCCTCGTCTTCGGTCAGGCGTTCCTGCTGACCGGTTGGGGCAAGCTGCACAGCCTCCCCAAGGTCACCGAGTTCTTCGAGAGCCTCGGCATCCCCTTCGCGAACATCCAGGCGCCGATGATCTCCACGCTCGAGTTCGTCGGCGGCATCCTGCTGCTGGCCGGACTGGGCACGCGCATCTTCGCGTTCCTCTTGTCGTGCACGATGGTCGTCGCGCTCGCGACTGCGGATCGCGCCGACATGATGGCCGGGCTCACCTTCGACAAGAGCTTCGCCGACGTCGCGCCGCTGCCGTTCCTGGTGGGCCTCGTGTGGCTGATCGCGAAGGGGCCAGGGATGCTCAGCGTGGATCACTTGCTGGCGAAGCGCGGCGCGCGCTCCTGATGCAGGCCGCCGACGCGCCGCAAGTGCGGCGCTCGGCAGTGTCCGTCAGCTCGCGCTCGCGCAACCACCCGACTTGACGACGCGCACGGTCGAACTCGGGTGACGCGCGAGCGCGGCGACCGGTCGACGAGGCCGCGGCAACAACTCGCCGCCGCAGTTCGGACAGATGCCGGCCAGCACGCGGTCGCTGCATGCGGCGCAGAACGTGCACTCGAACGAGCAAATCCGTGCCTCGGTGGAGTCGGGCGGAAGGTCCGTATTGCAACACTCACAGCCGGGCTTCAACGACAGCATGTGTGCTTCCTCGTGTTGCCGTGTCCCGCGGTGCGCGGGCGACGCGGCTCGCGCACTCTAGCGTTTCGCCGCTGGAGCCCGCGTGGTGTGCGCACGAGGAGCAACTCGGACATCCGCCGCGGGACTCCGGAACCTGGGACTAGCAGATGGGATGAGAAGGCCGTCCCGCGCTCGGTGAGCCATGTTTGGCTCTCCAGGAACGCGCCGCTAAGCGCTCAACGAGCTCGAAGTGCAAATACGGAGGACGGCCCTGAAGGACCGTAGTGTGTCTGAGGCGAGCGCGACTTCGGACGGCGCCGTCCCACGGGTGGGACTGGCTTGCACGGAAGTCAACCGGACGTTGTGTCAGCTTTCGGCAACCGGTAGATGGCCTCTGGCGGCGCGGCTCCCGTTCATGACTCCGCGCCTTCTCTCTCCCCACGTCCGAGACACGAGAAGGATTCGTCATGAAAGTGCTTTCGCAGAGCCGCCTCGCAGCGGCCTGGCGTGCGTTCGGGATCTCGTTGCTGATCGCCACGCCGGCTGTCGCGCAGAACCAGAGTCCCGTTCCGCGCAACATTCCCGAGCATCCGGCCGATGCGCGCATCGAGGCGCAACTGCTCGACGACGCCGAGCAACTCGACGCGTTCGGATTCCTCCGCGAAGGTGACTTCGCGCGCACGGACTTCCGCGTCGTCATCGAGATCGTCCGCAAGGCGGGCGACGCGACGTTCGAGACGAGCACGTCACGCTTTCCTCTGCGTGAAGTGCAGGAAGACGTGCTGGTCCGTCAGAGCACTTTCCTCGACGCGCTCGACGCACGACTCCTGCCGGACGAGCGTTCGGCGGTGAATGTCCTCTTCCCGCTCGACCTGCAGTACATGGTCGCGGCCGAAGTTCGGAACCTCGGTGCGTTGCGCGCGATCGCGGCGATGCCAGAGGTGAAGTACGTCTGGAAGGACACGCTCAACAAGCTGCTGACGATCGAGGGGCGCAATGTGACCGGTTCGTACGCGCAGGCCGTCGCCGGTTACACGGGCAGCGGTGTGGGCGTGGCGGTCATCGACACGAACTTCGACCTGCTGCACCCCGAGCTGGGCGGGTCGACGACGCTTCCGAACGGCGTCGTGAAGGGTGGCTACAACTACAGCACGCCCGGCGCCGCGATCCATTCGCGGACGTTCAACGACTGCTATCACGGCACCGGCACGGCTTCGATCGTGCACCGCTACGCTCCGGCATCGAGCTTGTACACGCTCGTCGTATTCCCGAACGCGTACGACAGCACGATCGCGAACGCGATCAACTGGTGCGTGACGAACAAGAACGGAGTAGGCGGCGGCGCGCCGATCAAGGTAATCAGCATGTCGCTCGGCGGCGGGCGCTACTACTCGGCCGTCACGTCGGGCACGTTGCACACGGCGTGCGGTAACGCGGTCAGCAACGGCATCATCTGCTTCGCGGCGTCGGGCAACGACGGTTGGGCGGACTCGATGGGCTCGCCGGCCGCTTCGACGAACTGCATCTCGGTCGGAGCGACGTGGGACGCGAACGGCGCGGCGTATTCGCCGTTCCCGCCCGCGTACTGCAGCGATTCGAGCCGTGCCGTCGACGAGCGCACGTGCTACAGCGACACGGCATCGTTCCTCGACGTGTACTGTCCGTCCGAGGAAGTGATCTGCGCGCAGTGCGGCGGCGGTACGTTCGCTCTGGGCGGAACGTCGTCGGCGACTCCCGCTGCGGCGGGTCTGACGGCGCAATTCCTGCAGGCGCGCCCGACGTACTCGACGAACAAGTCGGGCCTGATCAGCCTGTACCAGAGCTCGGGGGCAACGGTCGCCGGCGACACGTCGAAGCGCCGCGTCAACTTGACCGGGGCGATCAACGCGTCCGGAGGCGGCGGCGGCGGTGGACCGACGCAGCTCGCGAACGGCACGACGTACAACTACAGCGTCGCGACGGGAGCGGTGGTCGAGTACCAGGTCGTCATCCCGGCGAGCGCGACGAACTTCTCCGTCACGATCACGGGCACGGGCGACGCGGACCTGTACGTGAAGCGAGCCGCGATCAGTTGGCCCGCCGACCAGGGCGCGCACAACGACGCCGAATTCAAGTCGCTCTACATCGGCGGCAGCGCGGAGAGCGTGGCATTCCCCGCACCGGCCGCAGCGACGTGGAACGTGCTCGTGCACGGCTACAGCGGCGCGACCGGGACGATTCGCGCGACGTGGACCGTCGGCGGCGGCGCGACCTGGCACAACGTGTCGTGGGTGCGGCAGACGCCGCACAACTACGCCAACAACCAGACGTACGCGTACACCTACACGTATGCCGGCGCGACGCAAGTCGGCGTGCACTTCACGACGCTGACGACGGAGTCGGGCTACGACTTCCTGCGCATCAAGAACGCGGCGGGAACCGTGCTGTACTCGGTCTCCGGCGGCGTGATCTCCGGCGGGACCGGCTCGGCGTTCGGTCGCACGGACGGTTGGGCGTACATCCCGGGGGACACGATCACGATCGAGCTCGTGACGGACTACTCGGTCGTCGCGTACGGGTACCTGACCAACCTCGCTGCGGCGCTGTACTAGGTGTGACGCGCTGATCGTCCGCGAGAATCGGTCGGTCGGATCAGGAAGTGGCGAAGGCGGAGCACGCGCTCATCCTTCGCCGCGTTCGTTGCAAACGAGGGTTCGCGCTGCATCCCGTGTGCTGTAGAAGAGCTGCATGCACGTCGTCAGCCCGCTGCTCGCCACGATTCGCGGCATCGAGCACGCGTTCGGTTCGCGCAGCGAGCCCGTTCCCGAGCCTTTCCTCTCCGCGTGGCCGGATGCGTTCCCGCAATGGAAACAGGTGCACGGCGTCCGCATCACGGAAGCGCGAACCGCGCGCGAGGACCTCGGTGAATGCGACGGCAGCGTGTGCTTCACCGATGGTCTGGCGATCGCGGCGACGAGCGCGGATTGTGTCCCGATCCTATTCGCGCATCGTGACGGTCGCGGCGTCGCCGCCCTGCACGCCGGTTGGCGCGGGACGCTCGCGGGCGCGAGCACGGAGCTCGTGCGCCACCTCGTCGCGCGCGGCGAAGATCCTACGCAGTGGTGCGCTGCGGTCGGCCCAGCAATAGGCCCGTGCTGCTACGAGGTCAGCACCGAACTCGCCGCCGAGTTCACCTGCGAGTTCGTCGCGATGGGGGACGCGGTCGCCGTGCCCGTGGACCGTCGGCTCGACCTGCCGGCGATCAACGCGCACCAATTGCGTGCCGCCGGAGTCGGCGCAGTCGAGGTCCTGCGCGCTTGCACGCGCTGCGCGCTCGACGCAGACGGCACGCCCCTGTACGCGAGTTACCGCCGCGAAGGCCGCGGCCTGCAACAACGCTCCGCAATCCGCATTCGCGCCAGCTGACGCACGAGCCTAGCTCTCGAACTCCGGCCAACTGTGCCTGGCACATTCCGCCCACGTTCGAACTCCGGCCAACTGGTAGTCCGTGAACCACGCGGCGTAGTCGAGAGCCTGCTGCGATGGATGCGGATGCTCTTGCCCGGCAATGAGCACGTTCGTAGCGATCTCGTCCTCGACGTCGCACGTCGACCACTGCTTCAGTTCTAGCGCGACCGTGCGCGGCTTCGACGTCCCATCGCGGCCGAAGAAGAGGACGTCGACTCTCCTGTTGTCGAGGGGCAGGTGGTACTCGGTCGACATGCCGATCTCGTCTGCGGATTCTGCGGCGATACTCGAGCCACCTCCTGTGCCGGACGAGGTCCCGCGCGCGCTCAGCGCCAATGCCGAATCACCGAGGCGAGCATCGCGCAGCACGTCCGCGAGCGCGGTGAGCGAGTTCTCCCACGAGCGGATCTCGGACACACTCGGGGTCGATCCGTGCCGCGCGTAGAACGCGGCGACCATGTCGGTCGCGATGCGTCGGCTGCGAGCCAGCTCGACGAATCGCGGAAGTGGTCCACGCCAGAGATCCATACGGACAGTCCCTCTCTACTACGGGACGTCCCGGTCCGTCAGCGCGACGCGCGACGGCTCTCTGTCGGGAGCGAAGGGGGCAGCCTACACCGTGCTCGCAGCCGCGAATCCGAGGAATTCGTGAGACGATCCGGCGTGCGGCTGCCACGGGCCGTTGCGTCGTATCCGGAACGAGTTCGGATCGTCCGACCCATGCTGCAATTCAGGTTTGCGTTGAGGCCCCCGTCCGGCGTCGACCGAGAGAACCGTCGTGATCCCGTTCACGTTCGACTACGTCTCGCTCGCAGTCTGCTTGTGCTGCATGGCCTTCTTCGTGAAGGGCGCGCGACTGGACGAACAGTCGCCGCTCGCGTGGGGCGGGCTCAGCCTGGCGGGGTGGCTCGCGGCGACGTGGTTGCTCTCGGGAGGTCTGCTGATGTGTCTCGCATCGCAAGGACTCCTGTTCGTCGGGCTGGCTGCGTTCAACGCACGCCGCGATCGCATTCGCCAAAGCGCGCGTGACCAGGCCTAGGATACGAGCCTGAGGATCGAGCCTGCCTCGCTCCTCCACTCACAAACTCGAATCGAGCATCACGAGCACGTCGCTCGACGAGAACCACGTCTGGTTCGACGCATCGACCGCGACGGCTTGTAGCTGGCGTGTGATGGACAGCACACCGGCCGGCAGGTTCGGGATCGGCAGCGCAGCCGTGACGAAACCCGATCCGCCGATCGTGCCGAGGAAAATGCGCCGCGCCGGGCCCGCGTACAGTTGCACGCCGTTCACCGAAGGCTGGAACACATGGCCCGTCGCGGTAGCTGCGCCGAGGTAGATGCGATCGCCGACTGGACCGTCGACGCGCACGGACAGCGACGCGCCCTCGCGCACGACGTCGAGCCGGTGCATCTGGCGACTCGAACCCGGCAGCGTCGACACGACTCCGCCGTTCACGACTTCGTTCGTGCCCATGCTGCCATCGCCGGCCGCGCAGCCGCTGCCTGGGATTCCGCCGCCGAAACCGCCCGCTCCCCCGACGAATGTCGAGTCCAATCGGCGGACGATGGAGCTGGCTCCGCTCACCAGCAGTCCCGTGCCGCCGTCTCCGCCTCCGCTCGGGAAACTGCCGCCGCTGCAAGTCCCGAACGCACCGTCACCACCGACGCCGCCTTCGATCGTGCAGCCGCTGACGAACACTTCTGCGTCGACGACAGCCAATCCGACTCCGCCCGGTCCGCCGGTCGTGTTGCCGAAGCCTGTCGGCACACCGGGCGAGCCCCAACCACCGGTGATCGAGCACCCCAGCAGCGCCATCTTGCTCGATTGAACCCTGATTCCACCGGACGATGCCTGCGAGTTCGGTACGCCTGGCGCGCCCGTGATTTGGCAGCTCGAGAACGCGACGTCGGCGCAGTTCTCCAGTCGGGCCGCGGGCACGAGCACGCTGAATCCGTCGAGATGGACGCCATTGACGCGCAGGCTCCCGAGCATCGACGAGGCCGAGAGCGAACGCGCGCTGAGCCCCGAGAGCGAAACGAAACTCCCGGCGGGAATGTTTTGCACGCCGATCGATCCCGTGCCCGCGGTCACCATCACGATCTGCCCGACATCCGCAACCACGCTGACCGCAACGCCGTCGATCGTGAACCCGCCGTAGGTCCCGCTCTTCACCAGCACGATGTCTCCGGGCGATGCCGAGGAGACCGCAACTTGGATCGAAGTGAAGGGCTGGCCCGGGCCGACGACCTTCACGTCGGCCAGCGCGGGAACAGTGGCGATCGTGGCCAGCGTCAGGAGAGCGCGAGTGCTGCGAAGGATCATGGGAAGACCTCGTCGGTAACGGGTTCGGCGCCGCGCGCGAGTCGCCGAAGCGCGATCTGCTGCGACGACTCGATGCTACCCCTTCGCACCGAATCCTGGCCGGGAGCGGCGCGGGGAGCAGCGTGCCCTCCAGCAAAGGCCTGGGTTCGCGCGGCCGACACCCTGCGCCGGTCGTGCCGCACGGGTTGGCGCGGTGGGCGGAGGGGAAGGCGGGGGGAGTCCTCGACGCCCGTCAGCACCGATCCGCTCCGCACGCTATCGTTGTCCCCTTGGCCCCGGCCCGCTCTCTCTCCGTGCGACCTCCCTACGTCACCCTCGTCCACCTGGGCTGCGCCCGGAACCTGATCGACTCCGAAGTTCTCCTGGGTCGCATGGCCGAGGAGGGGCTCGTCGTCACGGACGACCCGGATTCGGCGCACACGGTCGTGCTGAACACGTGCTCGTTCATCGGGCCCGCGCGCGCGGAGTCGGAGGCGGCCATCCGCGACCTCTTGGCGAAGAAGCGCAACGGCAACATCGAGCGCGTCGTCGTCGCCGGGTGTCTGGTGCAGCGCTTCCGCCACGATCTGGAGGCGCAGTTCCCCGAGGTGGATCTCTTCAGCGAGATCTCGGACTACCGCGCGTTGGCGCAGGGCGTTCGAGCGTTGACCGAGGGCAAGGCCGGCGTGCCGCGGTACCTCGAAGGTCCGGAGACGAAGCCCGCGGAGCGTGAAGGCGCGCGCCTCTTGTCGACGCCGAAGAGCTACGCGTACTTGCGCATCAGCCACGGCTGCGACCACATGTGCTCGTTCTGCGCGATCCCCTCGATTCGCGGGAAACATCGCTCGAAATCGCTGGCGGACGTCGTCAGCGAAACGCAGGAACTGGTCGCGAGCGGCGTCAAGGAACTCGTCATCGTCGCCGAGGATTCGACCGCGTGGGGCCGCGAGAACGGCCAGGAACTGCCCGACGTCGTCGAGGCGATCGCGCAAGTTCCGGGCGTGCTGCGCGTGCGCGTCATGTACGCGTACCCGAACCGATTCCCGTGGCGCTTGACCGAGGTCATGCGCGCGCATCCATCCGCGGTGCCCTACCTCGACATCCCGATCCAACACATCGCGACGAACGTGCTGCGCGCGATGCGCCGTCACGGTTCGGGCGATCAAGTGCGCAAGATCCTCGACCGCCTACGCGAGGACGTGCCCGGCATCACGCTGCGCACGACCGTTCTGCTGGGATTCCCGGGCGAGACGGACGCGGACGCGGCCGAGCTGGCCAAGTTCGTCGAGGAGTACGAGCTGGGCCGCGTGGGCACGTTCACGTACTCGCCCGAGCAGGGCACCAGCGCGTGGGGCCTGGAAGGCGAAGTGCCCGCGAACGTGGCGCGCGAGCGCGAAAAGGCCGTCCAAGAAGCCCGGGACCGTGTCCTGCGCAAGACGCAGAGCGCGCGCGTCGGGACCGAAGTCGACGTGCTGATCGACGAAGTCCACGAACGCGGCAAGGTCCTCGTCGGCCGGCCCGCCGGCGACGCGCCCGAGGTCGATCTCGTGGCCGTCGTCCGCGGCGCGAAGGCCCAGGTCGGCGAGGTCGTGCGCGCCAAGGTCGAGGCACTGGACGCCGAATCGAACCTGGTCTGCAAGGCCGGGGCGCGGGCATCTCGCTCGCGCTGACGACGTGCTGCGCCGTCGCGACGCCGGCGGGATCGTGGAAAGCTCGAGCGTGCTACGGTCGAACCATGAATCTCTCGATCGCGTTGATCCAGTTCGAGGTGGCTCCTTCCGACCCCGATACCAACATCGGGAGGATGGAGACGTTCATTGCGAAAGCTGCCCAATCGGGCGCGCAGCTCGTCGTCTTCCCCGAAGATGCCGTGACCGGCCCTCTGGACGGTCAAACCCTGTTCATCGACAGGTCCGCTGGTTTCTTGGCGCACTTCCAAGGACTCGCCTCGAAGTACGGGATCGACATCGTGCCCGGCACGTGGACCGTGCGCGACGGTGCTTCGGTCTACAACACGGCCTACTACATTCAGCGCGATGGATCCGTCGCCGGTTTCTACAGCAAGATCCACCTGTGGGAGACGGAGGTGGCATTTCTGACCCCGGGAATCACCGCTTCCGTGTTTCCCACCGCACATGGAATGATCGGCATGACGATCTGCTGGGACATCGTTTTTCCCGGACTGTTCGCTCAGATGAATCGAATGGGAGCGGAGCTGGTAATTTCGCCGACATACTGGTCGTTTACCCGCAAAGCAGAACAGCGACGTGCGGACAAGAGGTCTGAGATCGGCCTGATCGACGGCCTTTGCCGCACCAGGGCTTTCGAGAACGACATCGTTTTCGTCTATTGCAATGCTGCTGGTGAACTGGAGACGGAACCGGGCGAGGACGATGTCACACTGAGCGGGCGCTCCCAGGTCACCCATCCGCAATCCGGCGTCGTCGCCATGGCCGAGGGAAACACCGAGCAGATGCTCACGGTGAATGTCACGCACGAGCGCGCGGTCGTTCCTGTGATCTAGCCGGCCGTGGTGAGAGGCATGACTCTCACCACGGCTTGATAGCAGTGCTGCGGGCGACGCGCGCGCAGTCGACCTGGGGGCGGTCGTGCCCGGGGCGAAGGACTGGGTTGGCGACGTCGTGCACGCGAAGATCGACGCGTTAGACGCCGCGCCCAAGTTGGTCTGCAAGGTCGGGGCACAGGCAGGCTAGACGCGCTGACGGGCTCGGCGCGTCCCGCCGGCGCGATTGACCCCAGGTCGGCTCAGCCCCAGGGTGGGGCCGAAGTCCGACCCTCGATGTCTGTCAACTCGCCGTCATTTTGCTGCGTGGAATGACGGTGTGGTCGTCAGGTCGGCAGCCGCGCTCGATCCCTCGAAGTCACGATCTTGGACCGTCGATGCGCGCTCCCCGCCGGGAAGCCGGCTCGGCGGGAAACACAGCTCGGCGGGTTTGCCCGGGACGCGACCACGGGCGTTCTTCGGCGGAGACCCTGCGCTCGACTGTGGTACCGCTACCTCGATCCCGGCATCCTGTCCTCGGATGGGCGTGTTCCAGTATTGGCCGAACCGCATCACGGCTTTGCGCTTCGTCGGTGCACTGGGCGTGTTCGCCATCCTCGCTGCCGAGGGCAATCGGAAGGCGGCGGAGATCCCCTCGGACCGGACTTGGATCCACCTCGCATTCTGGGCGTTCGTGATCGTCGCGGCGTCGGACGTGCTCGACGGTTGGTTGGCTCGGCGCGGCAACCACGTCACTGCGTTCGGTCGCATCGCGGACCCGTTCGTCGACAAGGTGCTCGTCATGGGCACCATGGTCTTCCTGGCTGTCATGCCCTGGTCGCGGCCGTGGTTCCCGGCCTGGATCGTCGTCGTGATCCTGGCGCGCGAATTCCTCGTGACGGCCGTACGCGGCTACGTCGAGAGCCGCGGTGGGACGCTGCCCGCCGACTGGTTCGGCAAGGTCAAGATGTTCGCGCAGTGCATCGCGGTCGGCGTCGTGCTGGGCATGCACGCTTTCGAGTTCGAGGCCGGAGTGCAGCATTTCTGGGGTGTCACGGCGCATGTCTTCGTGTGGTTGACGCTCCTCACGTCGGTCGGGTCTGCGCTGGCGTACCTGTCGCGCACGCGTCGCTACTTGTTGGAGACGGCCGGTTGAGCGAGCTCCGCAAGGGTCCCCTGCGGAAGGGTCTCCTGAACAAGGATCTCCTGAGCAGGGGCCTCCTGAGCAAGGCGCGCGCCAACGCCAGCAATCCGCTCGCACCGCCGCCGCCCGGCGGCCTTTGGGCGAACCGGATCAAGCTCGGCATCGTCTCCTTCGGCTACCTCGGTTGTTCGCCGTTCGCGCCGGGCACCGTCGGGACGCTGGGCGGCGTGCTGGTCGCTTGGCTGCTGAGGCCGCTGCCGTACTTCCCGGTGTGGGTCGCGGTCGCGTGCGTTGCGCTGTATGCGATCACGCTGCCGCTCGCGCCGTGGTCGGAGCGCTACGCCGGTCGCAAGGACCCCGGCATCTTCGTCGTCGACGAGGTCATCGGGTACTTGATCACGGTCGCGTGGATGCGTGGTCCGAGCCTGCTCGCTCTGGCGGTCGCGTTCTTCGCGTTCCGCTTCTTCGACATCCTGAAGCCGCCGCCCGCGCGACAGCTCGAGCACGTCGGCGGCGGCCACGGCATCCTGCTCGACGACGTCGCGGCCGGATTCTGGGGCCTGCTCGTCGTCATGGTGCCGCTGCGCCTGTTCTTCCCCGACCTCTCCTGGACCGTTTGAGGACAGCCTGAATGGCTCGCAGCAAGGCCGGATCCGACATGAAGCTCTCGGGCCCGCGGCTCGCGTCGCGGTTCGCGATCACGATGAGCTTGGCTCTGGGTGTCGTCATGTTGGCAGCGGGTGCATTCCTGTACTCGCGCGTGACCGACGCCGCGGTCGAGATCCAGGAGAGCGCGTTCGTCGACGCGGCGCGCAACCAGGGTCCGCTGCTGCTTCAGTTGCGCGACGACCAGGAGCGCGCGCTGCGCGGCCTCGGTCCGGACGGCTCGAAGCCGCGCCTCGAAGCGGCGCACACGGTGCCGAACTCCACGATCCGCGAGTTCCCCGGCGACGTCCGCCGCCTCGACGTGCGCTACGGCGAGAAGTACGACCTGGCCGGATACCTCTACCAGTACAAGGACGTCCTCCCGCCACTGGTCGTGCCGGCCAGCACGAAGGACAAGGCCGGCGAGGGCCTGTTCAGCCTCATCTTGTCGGTGACGCTCGCCGTCATCCTCGTCGGCGCGATCGTCGCGTACCTCGTCGGCAACGCGGCCGCGCGGCCACTCGAGCTGATCGTGAAGGACATCGCGCAGATCAGTCGCGGCGACCTGCGCCATCGCACGCGCGTGCGCGCGGGCGGCGAGATCATGATGCTCGCGAAATCGATCGACCGCATGGCTGGCGATTTGGCGGACGCCCAGGACGCGCAGCTCGAACTCAGCAAGCGCGAACGCGAGTTGGCGCTCGCCGCGGAAGTGCGCGAAGCGCTCCTGCCCGAGACGACGCCGACGATCGAGGGGTACGACCTGGGCGCGCTGCACATCGACTCGGAATCGCCCGGCGGCGACTTCTACGAGTTCTTGCAGCTGGAGGGCGGCAAGGTCGGCCTCCTCGTGTGCGAAGTCTCCGGCCGCGGCATCCCCGGCGCGCTGATCGGTGCGATCGCGCGTTCGTATCTGCGCGTCGAGCTGTCACGTGGCGGCGACGTCGCGCAGGCGTTCCAGCGCGTGAACCACGAGCTATCGCGCGACGTGCGGCGCGGCATGTACGTGACGGCGCTGTACGCCCTGATCGATCCGGCGGAAGCGCGCGCGACGGTCGCGTGTGTCGGACACAAGCTGCCGCTGCTCCGTTATGCGGCCGCGGAGAAGAGCATCCGCACCGTGCAGCCCGAGGGCATCGCGCTCGGCTTCGACAAGGGGCCGGTGTTCGATCACACGTTGCAGACCGTGCAGGTCGCGTTGGAGCCCGGCGATCGCCTCCTGCTCGCGAACACGGGCCCGGTGTCCGTCGTGAACGCGGCCGGCGAGGAGATCGGGGAAAAGGCCTTCTACAAGCTGGTCCTGAAGAACGCATCGCTGACGTCGGATGCGCTGCTGGCGAAGCTCGAATCGGACCTGCGCAACCACGCCGGCGAGACCGGATTCCCCGGCGACATCGCGATCCTGTCCATCGCGCGCTTGGGCTGAGGGACGGTCACTCCATGGAGATCGCCGAGTTCCAGCGCGTCATCGAGGCCATCTACGGAGCCCGCGACCGGGCACGCGGCCTGGCGGCCACGCACATGTGGTTCGGCGAGGAGGTCGGCGAGCTGACGCGCGCGTTGCGCCGCAACCGCCAGGACGAGCTCGAGGGCGAGTTCGCGGACGTGCTGGCCTGGCTGACGACGATGGCCTCGATGTCGGGCATCGACCTCCAGGAGGCGGCGCGGAAGAAGTACGGCGTCGGCTGTCCGCGTTGCCACGCGACGCCGTGCGCGTGTCCGTGAGACACTGCGCGGGATGGG
>JBBQCC010000005.1:0-41692 GCA_038318285.1 Planctomycetota bacterium
GACCAGCGGAAGGAAGCTGCCTGATGGACGCACGATCTGTCATTCGCACGAAGCGTGACGGAGGCGAGCTCTCCGAAGCCGAAATGCGTTGGTTCCTCGACGCGTACGTGCGCGGCGAAGTCGCGGACTATCAGGCGGCCACGCTCGTCGCGTGCATCTTCACGCGCGGCATGAAGCCGAACGAGCTGGCGCTGTGGACGCGCGCGATGCTCGAGTCGGGGCGATGCCTCGCGTTCGACGAATTGCCGCAGAAAAAGGCCGACAAGCACTCGACCGGCGGCATCGGCGACAAAGTCTCGATCCCGCTCGCGCCCGCCGTCGCGGCGTGCGGCGTCGCGGTGCCGATGATCTCGGGGCGTGGGCTCGGCCACACGGGCGGCACGCTGGACAAGCTCGAATCGATCGCCGGTTTCAACGTCCGCCTGACCGAAGACGAGATGCACCGCGTCATCGGTCGAACGGGTGTCGCGTTCGGCGCGCAGACGGAGGAACTCGTTCCGGCCGACCGCAAGCTGTACGCACTGCGCGACGCGAGCGGCCTCGTCGAATCGATCCCGCTGATCGCCAGCTCGATCTTGTCGAAGAAGCTGGCCGAGGGTCTCGACGCGCTCGTCCTCGACGTCAAGTTCGGATCCGGCGCGTTCCTGCCCGAGGTCGAGCGCGGTGCGGAACTCGCGCGCGTGATGCTGGAACTGGCGCGTTCGATGGGCGTGAAGGCCAGCGCGTTCCACACCGCGATGGATCGGCCGCTCGGCGCAGCCGTGGGACACGCGCTGGAGATCGCCGAGAGCATCGAGTGTCTCGAAGGCGGAGGTCCGGCGGATCTGCGTGAACTCGTGCTGCTGCAAGGCGGCGAGATGCTGCGCCTGTGCGAACGCGCGCCGACGCTCGACGACGGCCAGCGCCAGATCGCCGACGCGATCGATTCCGGTCGCGCGCGACGCGTGTTCGAGCTCGTCGTCGGCGAACAGGGCGGCGATCCCAAGGTCGTCACCGAGCCGTCGCGACTTCCGCGCGCGAGCCACGTCGATCCGTGGAAGGCGGAACAGGCCGGTTTCCTGGCCTTCCGCGACCTGCGCGAGGTCGGTTGGGCCGCGGCGGCGCTCGGCGGTGGGCGCGCGAAGATCGAGGACGCGATCGATCCCGCTGTCGGACTCGTGTGGCGTCGGCGTGTCGGGGAACGCGTCGAGCGTGGGGACGTTCTGTGCGAGATCCACCATCAAGCCGGTCGCGGCCTCGACGCCTGCAAGGCGCACCTCACCGCCGCCGTCTCGATCGGCGAGCGCGTCGAGCCTGCGCCCCTCGTGCGCGAGACCTGGTCGGGCTGAAGTCGGGGCCGATCGACCACGAACGTCGCGGCGTCGTCGACCCGGCACAGGCGCCGCGGTAGTGTCGCGCACCCGTGACGCTCCCCCGCGCCCTCCTCGGCATCGCCATCCTGATCGGACTCGCGTGGCTCCTGTCGTGGGATCGCCGGCGGATTCCGTGGCGCATCGTGATCGGCGGCATCGCGTTGCAGGTCGTCGTCGTGTTCGCGATCTCGAAGACGGTCGCCGGAAGGGCCTTCTTCGAGGGTGCGTCGGCGTTCATCACGAAGCTCGTCTCGATGGCGGTCCCCGGTGCCGAAATGGTCTTTGGCGGACTCGCGCGACCCAGCGACACGATCGGTTTCGTGTTCGCGTTCGCGGGTACCGGACTTGTCGTCATCATCTTCGTCTCGGCGCTGATGTCCGTGCTGTACCACCTGCGGATCATGCAGGTGTTCGTGTGGGCGCTGGCGAAGGTGATGAGTCGCACGATGGGCCTGTCGGGTGGCGAGTCGATGGCCGCAGCGGCGAACATCTTCATGGGCCAGACCGAGGCACCGCTCGTCGTCAAGCCGTACCTCGCCGTCATGACGCGGTCGGAGCTGAATGCGCTGATGACGGGTGGGTTCGCGACCATCGCCGGGTCGGTGATGGCCGTGTACATGCAAGTCCTCGGGCCGGAGTTGGCGCCGCACCTGGTGACCGCATCCGTGATGAGCGCGCCGGCCTCGTTCGTGATGGCCAAGATCATCCTGCCCGAGCGCGAGACGTCCGTGACGTCGGGCGACTTGCCCCTGCGCTTCGAGAAATCGGCTGGAAACGTGATCGAAGCGGCTGCGAACGGGACCAGCGACGGCCTCAAGCTGTGGCTCAACGTCATCGCGATGCTGATCGCGTTCGTGGCGCTCGTCGCGCTGGTGAACTGGCCGCTCGAAGCGCTGGGCGACGCGCTGGCGCTCGAAGGCGGACTCTCCTTGCAACGCATCTTCGGTTGGATCTTCGCGCCGCTCGCTTGGGTGATCGGCGTGAACGGCTGGCACGACTGTCAGTTGATCGGCAGCCTGATGGGCACGCAGATGTCGATCAACGAGTTCGTCGCGTTCCAGGGCCTCGCGCAGACGTTGCACGCGACGGACCCCGCGCTGACTTTGCAGGATCCACGGTCCGCGAAGATCGCGGCGTACGCGCTGTGCGGCTTCGCGAACTTCTCGTCGATCGGGATCCAATTGGGCGGCATTTCGGCGCTGATTCCCGAGCGCAAGGGCGAGCTGTCCAAGATCGCGTTCCGTGCGATGCTCGGTGGCGCGCTGGCGTGCTGGACGACGGCGACGCTCGCGGGAGCGTTCCTGTGAGCGCGCAGTCGGTACTCGATTCGGCCGGACGGCTTGCGGATTCTCTGCGCGAGCACGGAGTTGGGGAGGCGTACGTCGCGCTCGTGCTCGGTTCGGGCCTCGGCGATTTCGTCGATCGGGTGCGTGGCGCGACGACGATTCCGTACGACGCGATCGAGGGCATGCCGCGCAGCGCGGTGCCTGGACACGCAGGGAAGCTGGTCGTCGGTGATGTCGGTGGCGTGCGCGTCGTCGTGCAGCAGGGACGCGTTCACTTGTACGAGGGCTGGAGCGCACACGAGGTCACACGCGCCGTTCGCGCGTTCGGCAGCGTCGGCGTGCGTGGGCTCGTGCTGACGAACGCGGCCGGCGGGATGCGCCGCGAGTGGGCGCCACCGACGCTGATGCGCATCACGGACCACGTGAACTTGCAGGGACGCACGCCGCTGCTGCCGGGTGAACGCGTTTCGGGCGCGGCGTACGACGCGGAACTCGGCGCGGCGCTCGACGAAGCTGCACGCGCGAGCGGCGTCACGCTGGAGCGCGGCGTGTACGTCGGCGTGCTCGGTCCGAGCTACGAAACGCCGGCCGAAGTGCGCTACTTGCGCGAGTTCGGTGCCGATGCTGTCGGCATGAGCACGGTGTGCGAAGCCCAGGCCGCGCGCGCGGCCGGAATGCGCGTCGCCGCGATCTCGTGCATCACGAACTTCGCGGCAGGCCTGTCGCCGGGACCGTTGAACCACGCAGAAGTCGTCGACGTCGGCCGTCAGGCCGCGCGCGCCTTCTGTGACTTGCTCGAGACGGCAGTGCCCTTGCTGGCGGCGCGTCTGGATTGAAGCGACGACTCGATCCGCTGCTACCCCCCCCGATGACGACGAACCCATGAGCGAACCCACGACGGAGTCCAGCGACCTCGATCTCCACGCCGCGAAGGTGCGTCCGCCGGGATCGCGTGAGTTCACGGTTCGCGGCGTGATCGTCGCTCTGCTCGTCGCGGCAGTGATCGGCGCGGCCTACCCGTATGTCGTGCTGAAGCTCGGGTTCGGCCCCAACATCGCCGTCGTTTCGGCGTTCTTCGGCTGGCTCGCGCTGGCCGCATTCTCGAAGGGCGGCGCGCTGCGTTGGGAGAGCAACCTCGCGCAAGCTGCAGGCACGGTCGCGGGACAGACGGCGTTCATGTGCGTCGTCATGGCGGCGTTCGACATGCTGGCTTCGGATCCGAACTCGGGCGTGCACTTGTCGCTGACGCGCTGGCAGACGTTCGCCTGGCTGAGTTCGGCGGGCGTCCTCGGCGTGCTGCTGGCGGTGCCGATGCGCCGTCACTTCATCGTCGACGAAAAGCTGCCCTACGCCGACGGACTGGCTGCGGGCGAGACGTTGATCGTGCTCGATTCGCGCGGCGGCGAAGCGAAAACGGCGATTCGCTCGATGCTCGCAGGCCTCGTGGCCTCGAGCCTCGTCGCGCTGGCGTACATGCGCGGGCTCATCGAAGAGGTCCACCACGTCGCGGTGAACGCGTACTCGAAGGCGACCGGGATCGGCTTCTCGTGGAGCCTCCTGACGCTCGGCTCCGGGATGATCATCGGGCTGCGCATCTGCACGAACATGCTCGTCGGCACGCTCGCGTCGTGGGTGATCGCGCCGGTGCTGCTCGTCGACAACGGCGTCTTGCAGCCCGACTTCACGAAGAAGGATCTGATCCTGTGGGTCATGTGGCCCGCGACGGGGATGATGATCGCGGGCGGGCTGACGGCGCTGTTCCTGAAGTGGAAGATCCTCGCGCGCACGTTCCGGCAACTGTCGGGTGCGAGCGTGGACTCCGAGGACTTCCCGATGCGCTGGGTCGGGATCGGTTCACTGCTCGCCACCATCGCGATCGTTCTCGTGCAGCACTACAGCCTGGGCATGCCAGTCGGGGAGACGCTGCTCGCGCTCGTGTTCACGATCCCGCTGATGCTCGTCGGCTTGCGCGTTCTGGGCGAGACGAACTGGGGGCCGATCAGCGCGCTGTCGAACTTGATGCAAGGCGTGTTCGGCGTCGTCGCACCCGGCAACATCCAAGCGAACATGGTCGCCAGCGGACTGACCGGTACGGTCGTCGCGTCGTCCGAAGGTCTGGTGCAGAGCTACAAGACGGGCGACATGATCGGTTCGCGACCGCGCTACCTGACGTACGTGCAACTGCTCGCGGTGCCGATCGGCGCGGCGGCGGTCGCGATCGTCTACCCGATCCTGCGCGACCAGTACGGATTCGAGGGCGAGAACGCGCTGACCAGTCCGATCTCGCAGAAGTGGGTCGGCTTCGCACAACTGCTCGGCAAGGGGATCGAGTTCCTGCATCCGAGCGCGGTATGGGCCCTCGGAATCGGCGTCGGTCTGGGCGTGATCTTCACCGTGCTGGAGCAGAAGCGCTCGATCCGCACCTGGGTCCCGTCCCCGACGGGGATCGGAATCGGGATGCTCGTGCCTGGCTCGGCGGTCGTGAGCATGTTCCTCGGCGCGTGCATCGACTGGGTCTTCCGCCGTCGCGATCCGAAAGGCGTCGACAGGTGGATGCTGCCGCTGGCTTCGGGACTGATCGCCGGCGAAGCGTTGATCATCGTCGTGCTGTCGCTGATCTACGCGTCGGGCCTCATGGGGCCCCCGGGTTCCTGACGCTAGAATCCCGCGCTCGTGGCGAACCAACTCGACCTCTCTGCGATCGTGAAGCGCGTCGTCGGACGCCTCATGTCCGAGCGTGGGCGCACGCGTCATCCCGACGGGCGCCCCGAGGCAGCCGATGTCGCGCGCGCGCACGGCGTGCAGGTCACCGTCACTTCGAACGGCGGCCCCGATCGTCCGGCGACCGACGAAGCGTCGTCGATCGCGCGGCGCGGCGGCGAACTCGTCACCGCGCGCGACCTCGTCGGCGTTCCCGACGGCGGTGCATACGACGTTCCGCGCGGCGCGATCGTCACGGATCTGGCGCGCGAGGAAGCGTGGCGTCGGCGCATTCGACTCGACGAACGCGCAGCCGGGACGCGCGGCATCACGCGCGTCGCGATCGGATCCGATCACGGTGGCTACAAGCTGAAGGGCGAGGTCGCCGAGCTCCTGCGCTCCATCGGTTGCGACGTGATCGACGTCGGCACGCGCGACGAGAACCCGGTCGACTATCCGGACTTCGCGCGCGCCGCGGCCGAGCTCGTCGCGCGCGGCGACGTGCGTTTCGCGATCGTCGTCGACGGCGCGGGCATCGGTTCGGCGATGGCGGCCAACAAAGTACCCGGCGTGCTGGCTGCGAACTGTTGGGACGAGGCGACGGCCAAGAATGCGCGCGAGCACAACTATGCGAACGTGCTGACGCTGGGCGCGAAGCACCTGACGCCCGAGCAGGCGCGCCGGGTCGTCCGCGCCTTCCTCGGGACGCCGGAGGGCGAGGAACGCCACGGGCGCCGCGTCGCGAAGATCGTCGAGATCGAGCGCCGCTACACGCGCGGTTGAGCTGCCGGGGCGCGGACACGCGGAGTCGGCCCGCGCGCGCTATCCTCCCGCTCCCATGAGCGCACCCGCGACCGCCGCCGTCGACGCCGCCACCCTCGAACGCATCCTCGAGGAGATCGCGCGACAGATCCTGGAACACGGACCCGAGAGCGTTTCGGGTTGGGGCTGCTCTTCGGTGTGTGTCGAGGTCTGTCCCGAACACGTCGACGAGGTCGTGCGCGCCGGCGCTTGCCGGGTCGGCGTGCGTCCGGGCGACTCCGCGCGCCTGGGCGGGCTGGCCGGCGCGATCGATCACACGCTGCTGAAGCCCGAAGCGACGGCCGCGGAAGTGGACCGCCTGTGCGACGAAGCGCGCACGCACCGGTTCGCCAGCGTCTGCGTGAACGGGACGTGGGTCCGACGCTGCGCCGAGATCGTGGCCGGTTCGGGCGTGGCCGTGTGTTGCGTCGTCGGATTCCCGCTCGGCGCGAGCGCCACCGAGGTCAAGGTCTACGAGGCGCGGCGTGCGATCGAGGACGGCGCCTGCGAGATCGACATGGTCATGAACGTCGGCGCGCTGAAGTCCGGCGATCGCGAGTTCGTGCGCCGCGACATTGCCGCGGTCGCCGAGACGTGCCATCGCCTGGGCGCGAAGCTCAAGGTGATCCTCGAGACGGCGCTGCTGTCGGACCCTGAGAAGATCGCGGCGTGCGAGGCGGCGAAGTCCGCCGGCGCCGACTTCGTGAAGACATCCACCGGATTCTCCAAGGGGGGCGCCACGGTCAAGGACATCGCATTGATGCGATCCGTGGTCGGGCCGACGCTCGGCGTGAAGGCCTCGGGCGGGATCCGCGATCAGAAGGACGCCGCCGCGATGATCGCCGCCGGCGCAACCCGGCTCGGAGCCTCGGCCTCGGTCGCGATCGTGTCCGGCGCGCAGGGGTCGGGCAGCTACTGAGCAGCCAAAAACCCTGTACGGAGCCAGGTAACTTCGGTCGGGGTTTCGCCGACGTCGCCGTGTCCCGCGACGGCTCGGGCGAAACCCCGACCGAAGTTACCTGGCTCCGTACGGGGTTTTTGGCCAGCCGGCGCTGTCGTCCATCGGCGGGCTGGGGGCGTCGGCTTCGGATTCGTCGGCCAGGAGCTGGCTGGCGATCAGGAACTCGTCCGGGGCGGGGCCGGCGGGCGGCGGGACGAGGGCGACCAGTGCGGCGGGGGCGCCGACCTCGCCGGCGAGGTGGCACACGCGCAGCACGTCGAGGACCCGGTCCTCGAGGCGGCGGCCGGCGGGTTCCTGGAACACGAATTCGGCCTCGCCGCGCAGGACGGCAGCGCTGTCGATCCGCGGCAGGTCGGACGGGCCGACGACGCGGACGCGGGCCGAGGTCGAGCCGAAACGACTGCGCGCACGCAGACCCCAGAGGCGGATGCCGTCGTGCGCGCGGACCCGGAATTCGTGGACTTCGATGCCTTCCAGGGCGAGTTCGGGGCGGGGGATCAGGACCAGGGAGACGCGCGACAGGCGCAACTCGCGCAGGCGATTCATCCAGTACCCCCGTTCGAGCAGGAGCGGGTGCAGAGTTCCTTTCCGCTCGATGCCCATACTCACCTCAAAGCCGGACCGAACGCGGCGCCGAATGCGATATCCAAGCTCGGTCGCGCTGCTGGCGACAATGCGAACTCCTTTCCGGGCGGGCCCTCCCAGGCCCACAGGCACGCGCATTCGGGGGCTCGGGGCGACCGCGGAGGGGTAAGCCGACCGTAAGCCCTGAGTGGATACGGATCTGAGACGCTCCGTCTCTTCACCCGTCGCGCGGGAGGGAGGTAGGATCCGCGCCCCGCCGAGCGGTCCCAACCGCTCGGTGCCCCCCTCCTCTCCGATTCGTCCGCGGCGACGCGCAGCACGCCGACCCGCAGACCTGCCCTCTCTCCTCCGGGAGCCCCCGCATGCAAACGAACGTGGGCTGGCTCGCGCTCCTCCTCGTCGCCGGCTCTGCCCGCGCCGAGGATGTCGCGACGCCCGTGCGCGAGACCATCCTGGTCCGCGCCGAACACGTCGTCGTCCGACCTGGACACGTCCTCGATTCGGCACAGGTCTTGATCCGCGACGGCCGCATCGTCGCGGTCGGCACGGACCTCCAGGCACCGGACGGCGCGCGCGTGATCGAAGGCCGCTGGGTCTGCGCCGGCTTCATCGATTCCTGGTCCGCACTCGGTCTCTCGAGCGATTCGATCGGCGAGTTCAGCGCGACCGCCGCAACGCGCACCATCGACGGGTTCGACCCGTTCAACCTCGACAACCTGCGCCGCGAAGCCCTGCGCGCAGGCGTCACGTCAGCGCGCATCCAACTCGGGCCGCAAGCACGTGTGGGCGGACTGGGCGCGCTCGTCCGGCTGGTTCCCGGGCTCGGCGAGGAGGAAGTGGTTCTCTCGAACGAGAGCAACCTGTGGCTGAGCGCCGGCCTGAGCCAACCGTCGGGCGGGCAGTTCACCGACAACGGCAACGGATTCCGGTTCGCGGGCGGCGAGCGGGCCATGGATCCGTTCGAGCGCGCGGACGCCGTCGATCGCATCGTGGGTGCTCTGCAGTCGGGCAAGGATTACCTGATCGCGCTGAACGAACACCGCCACGATCTCGACGACTGGGAGAAGAAGGTCGCGGAGAAGGAGGCCGAACTCGAGAAGGAGTTCAAAAAGGCCAAGAAAGACCGTGAAAAGGCCCAAAAGGACGCGGAGGAGAAGGGCAAGAAGTTCGAAGAGAAGAAGTTCAAGGACGAGAAGAAGCCGCAGCCGCCGCGCTACGACGCGGACAACGAAGTCCTCGCGCGCGCCGCTGACGGTCGTCTGCCTGTCCTGATCGGTGCCGAGCGCGCTGCGGAGATCCGCGCGGTGCTCGAAGGTACCGCGCCTCTCGGCCGCGTCCGCATCGTGCTCGCGGGCGGCAGCGAGGCCGGGTACTACGCGGCCAAGATCGCGGAGCGTCACATTCCCGTACTGGTCTGGCCGGTTCCGCTCGGACGCGGTCGGTCCGACGAACTCGAGCAGAACGATCTCTCGCTCGCCGCGCGACTCACGCGCGACGGCGTGTCGGTCATCCTCGGCTCCGGAGGCCGCGATCCGGCTGCGACGCGCGACCTGCCGCTGCTGGCAGGGCTCGCGATCGCGCACGGTCTGGCGCGCGACGAGGCGCTCGACGCCGTGACGCTGCGTGCTGCGCGCGCACTCGACGTGGCCGATCGCATCGGCTCGGTCGAGGCGGGCAAGGACGCCGACCTACTCGTGCTCGACGGTCCGCCGCTCGAGACCACGACCAGCGTCCGTTTCACCATCGCTTCGGGCCGCGTCGTCGTGACGCCGGAGAACTAGGCCAGTGCTCCCCATCCTGCTTGCGTTCGTAGCCGCGGCGATTCCCGCCGGAAATCCGCTCGCGATCCGTGCCAAGACGGCCTGGCTGCCCGGCGGTCGAGTCCTCGAGAACGCGGTGGTCATCGTCAACGACGGCCGCATCGTCTCGGTGGGCGCGAACGCCGACATCCCCGAAGGCGCGGAGGTCCTCGAGCACGACGGCGTCCTGACCGCCGGCATGATCGCGCTGCACGGCGCGACAGGTGCCTCGGGCGAGACGAGTGATTCGACGCGCACCGCGATGCCGGAAGCGCGCATCGGTCTGGCCGTCGACGGGCGCGCTTCGAACTTCGAGGCGTTGCGTCGCGCGGGCATAACCAGCATCGTCGTGACCCCGGACGCCAGCGGCGTCACGAGCGGGACCTCGGCCGTGGTTCGGACGCTCGACGGCGTCGTGTTGCGCGACCCCGCGCACCTCTCGCTGGTCTTCTCGACGGCGGCCCTGACGCCCAACCGCGAACCGACGAGCCGTTCGGGCGCGATCGCGATGCTGAATCGGCTGTTCGAGGATGCGCACGGCGTCGTCGCCGATGCTCGCGCGGGCAAGCTGCCCTGCCTCTTCGAGGTGCGCGAGCGCGAGGACGTGATCCGCGCGATCGCATTCGCGCGCGAGCACAAGCTGCGCGGAGCGCTGAACGGCGCTTGGCTCTCGGGCGAGATGGCCGACGCGATCCTGCAGTCGAAGTTGTCCGTGATCGTGCCGCCGCTGCAAGTCGGCACCTCGAAGCGCGTCCTCGACGCGATGGCGCGTCTGTCGCAGGACGGCATAAGCTTCGGCTTCGGACTCGACGCACCCGACAACCACGCTGACGCAATGCGGCTCACGGCCGCGCTCTGCGTGCGCGCCGGGATGAATCGCCAGCTCGCTTGGCAGGGACTGACGGAAAACGCGGCGAAGATCGCCGGAGTCGAGGCCCGCACCGGTCGCATCGAGCGCGGCCTGGATGCGGATTTGTGCCTATGGTCGGGCGATCCGCTCGACCTCGGCAGCCGCGCCGTGACCCTCGTGGTCGGCGGTGTCCTCGTCGACGTGAAGGGCGCTGCAGACACCGCGAAGGAGTCGCACTGATGATTCTCTCGAACGCTCTCCTGCTTGCTGCGGTGACCGCCGCCTCGGGCGGACAGGACGCACAGCAGCGTCCGTGGAACATCCACGTCGAGCACATCTACACCGGCAACGGGCGCAACCTGACGAAGGGGCTCGTCGTCGTCAGCGGCGGCAGGATCGCCGCGATCACCGCCGGCGCGGACGAACAGTCCGATCGCCCGGAGGACACGCTGCGCGCGTACGCGATCACGCCTGGGCTGATCGACGCCGGCGTGCGGATCACGAGCTGGGAAAGCGTCGAACAGTCGCGCGAGGTCACGCCCGAGATGCGCGTGGCCGACGCGCTCGACCCGTTCTCGCTCGACTGGGATCGCCAGGTCAAGAGCGGCGTGACGACCGTGCTGGCATCACCGGTCGACCGCAATGTGATCGGCGGACTCTCGGTCGTCGTCAAGACGGCTGGGCCGGAGTCCATCGCGGAGCGCACGGTGAAGGCCGACGCCGTGCTGCGCGGTTCGATGGGTTCCGATCCCAGCGCCGGCAACCACGCGGCGTTCGGCCGGCCGACCGACTTCTACTCGCGCCGTCCCACGACGCGCATGGGCGTCGAATGGGAGTGGCGCAACGCGTTCTTCAACACCGCGCTGGGACTCAACGAGAAGGATCCGGGGCGTGCGACGCTCGTCGCCGCGCTGCAGGGGAAGATGCCCGTCTTCATCCAGGCGTGGACGACGCAGGACATCCGCACGGCGGTTTTTCTGCGTGAAGAGGTCGAATCGCGACCCGAGTTCGCGGGCGCCGGCATGAACACGCCGCGCTTCGTGATCGACGCCGCTGCGGAGGCGTGGAAGGAGCCGCAACTGCTGGCTCGCAGTCACACGCCCGTCATCCTGCCGCCCTTCCCTGCCGACGGCCGCACGCGCGACGGCGCGCAGATGGCCTGGAACGTCGCGAAGGTGATGAAGGACAACGGGATTCCTTTCGCGCTGTCGAGCCACGGTTCGGACGACGTCGATCAGCGCCTGGCGATCCAGGCTGGCTACGCGATGTCGGGCGGGATCACCTTCGACGACGCGCTGGCCGCGGTCACGTCGACGCCGGCGAAGTTGCTCGGTGTCGACGGGCGCGTCGGAACCCTCGAGGTCGGCAAGGATGCCGACCTCGTCCTGTGGAGCGGGGAACCGTTCCAACCCGGCGCGCGCGTCCTCGCGACGATCGTCGACGGCGTACTTCGCTACGAAGGCTGGTCCGCGGTGCAAGGCGCCGCCGTCGAACGCTGAACAGGAACGAGAACATGAACGGCTGGAGATCTTCGATGACGACGACGATGACGCGCGCGACCTACGCGGCGACCTACGCGATGACCCTGTGCGCGGCGTTCCTGCACTTCGCTCCGAACGCCAGCGCCAGCGACGGCCGCTTGGCGATTCGCGTCGGGCGAATCATCACGAACAACGGACCCGACATCGAAAACGGGACCATCTACATCGAGGGCGGACGCATCCAGAGCGTAGGCACAGATGCGGGTCGCTGGGACGCCGAGGTGATCGATCACCCCGAACTCGTCGCATTCCCCGGCTGGGTCGAGGCGCACTCGATCCGCGGGATGGACCGACCCAACGAGAACATCGAGGTCGCGCCGTTCCTGGACGTGCGCGATTCGATCGACCCGATCAACTTCTACTTCGAGGACTGCCTGCGCCAAGGCGTGCTCGCGATCAACGTCCAGCAGGGGTCGTTCTGCGCGATCGGCGGTCAAGGGCGCGTCGTCAAGCCGTTCGGGCTGACCATCGAAGACATGACCCTGCGCCCGTCGTCAGGCATCAAGGTCGTCGCGACACGACCGGGTCGGTCGCGCGCCCTGCAAGTGCAGGCGCTGCGCCGCGCCTTCCGCGACCTGCGCGACCACCTCGAGAAGCTCGTCGTCGACAAGAAGGACGGCAAGGACAGCGCGCGCCGCGAAGAGCTCTTCCAAGGTCGCGATCCGGACAAGGAAGAGAACAAGAAGGGCCGTCCCATGGAGGGTGACGCGCCGTGGAAGGTCAAGAATTTCGAGACCGTCCCGCGCGGAGAGGTCGATGAAAAGCAGTCGCCGCTGCTGCGCCTCGTCGAAGGCAAGATGATGGCCTTCGTCGCCTGCGACGGCGCCGTGTCCGTCGTCCAGGCCCTCGAGATCGCGCGCGAGAACGGCTTCCTCGCGAACACCGTGCTCGTGGTGGAAGGCGACGCGTGGAAGGCTGCGGACCGCATCGCGGAAGCGGGCGTCCCCGTCGTGCTCGCACCGCAACTGCTCTACACCGAGCGCGATCCGATGACTGGCAAGGAGATCGAGACGTTCGTGCCGGGCGTGTTCCGCGAGAAAAAGGTGCGCTTCGCACTGCAGTCCCTGAACCCCAGCGCGCAGTCCTTGTGGTTCCAAGCGGCGACGTGCGTCGGCTACGGCATCCCCCGCGACGAAGCGATCGCGGCGGCGACAAAAGTGCCGGCCGACATCCTGCGCCTGGGTGAGCGACTCGGGACCATCGAGAAGGGCAAAGACGGCAACATCCTGCTGCTGTCCGGCGATCCGCTCGCCGTCACGACCTCGGTCGAGTACGTCGTGCTCGACGGCAACCTCGTCTACGACCGCAGCAAGGACGTGCGCGTCCAGCAGGTCCTCGAAGGTCTCGAGCAGCCGAACGCGGCTCCCGCCGGCGCGGACGAAGCGTCGGACGTGGATCCGCACGGTGGCAGCACGAAAGAAGGCGACACGAAGTCCAAGACGGACAAGAAGAAGGACTGACCGATGGGAGTCCATCTCCTCGTCGCGCTCGCCGCGACCTTGACCGTTTCCACCGCACCTACCCCCGCACCGAGCGCGCAGCCGGTCGCCGGTGGCACCGTCGCGATCCGCGCTGGCTCGGTGCATGCGGTCGCCGGCGGACGCATCATCGAGAACGGCATCGTCCTCGTCCGTGACGGCAAGATCGTGGCCGTCGGCGCCGACGTCGTCGTGCCTCCGGGCGCGCGCGTCGTCGACTACGGACCCGACGCCGTGCTGACGCCGGGTCTCGTCGCCGCCGACAGCAACTACGGCGCGCCGCGACCGGACGAGCGCACCGCGGATCCGTTCCTGCGCGCCGCGGACAACTTCGATCCGTACGACTCGTACGTGTTCGCGCTGGAGGCCGGTGTCACCACCGCGTACCTCGCGCCGGCACGCAACCGTCTCGTCGCGGGAGTCGGTGCGGTCGTCAAGCTCGCCGGCGACACGGATGCGGAAGCGCGCATGCTGCGCGATCCGGCTGCGATTCACGGTTCGATCGGACTCGACGCGCGCAGTGCCCCCGGATACTGGCGCCCGCCGGTTCCGGCGACGGCCGACGTCGGTTTGGGCGTGGTGAAGCCGGAGCTACCGCGTTCGCTCGCCGGCGCGGTCGTGGCGTTTCGCGAACTGTTCGCTCTGGCGCAGGGCTCGAAGGCCGCGCCCGCCGCGGACGAGTACGGCGACGGCGTCGGTGAAGAACTGCGCCGCTTGATGGGCGAACGTGTTCCGTGGCGCATCACGGCCGACTCCGCGCCCGAGATCCGTGCGCTGCTCGAACTGTTCGGCAAGAACGGTCAACCGTTCGTCGTGGACGGCGCGAACGACGCCGCAGATGTCGCCGACGAGCTGGCCGCGGCAGGTGCGTCGGTCATCCTCGATGCCCCGATCGCGCCGAACCGGCCCGGTCAGGACCGCGGCAAGGACGAGGACACGCGTTGGCCGCGCTACGACGCCGCCGTGAAGCTCGCCGCGGTCGGCGTGCGCTTCGCGATCGCGCCGCCGCGGACCGGATCGGCCTCCGACCTGCGCCTCGCGGCGCAACTGATGTCGCGTGGCGGACTCGATCCCGAGATCGGCCTGCGCGCGATCACGCTCTCCGCGGCCGAGATCCTGGGCGTCGCCGACCATGTCGGCAGCTTGGCGCCGGGCAAGGACGCGGACCTCGCCGTGTTCACGGGGCATCCCCTGTCGGGCGGCGCGGTGATGGCGACGTGGGTTGGCGGCGAGCTGGCGTTCGACGCGGACGACCTGGCCAGCGCGGGTGCCTACCCGGAAGCGCGCGAGAGCGCTCCCGCGCACACGACGAACCTCGTCATTCAGGTGGACGAACTGCACCTCGGAGACGGCAACGTGCTGTCGCCCGGCGAAGTGCTCGTCATCGGCGGGAAGATCCGCGCCGTCGGACGCAGCGTCGGACGGCCGGGCGGCGCGCGCGTCGTGCACGGCGCGGCGGCGATGCCCGGGATGATCGATGCGTTGGGTCATCTCGGACTCGAAGGGTCGCAGAAGATCCCCGCGACGCGTTTCGACATGACCCGCCTCGTCGAGCCGGGCGACCGCGTCGATCGCCGTGTCGCGAAGGCGGGCGTGACGACGGTCGTGCTGTCGCCGCGCGGGCCGAGCCGAACGGGCGCACCGATGATGGCGTACAAGCCGGCCGGCGAGGACCTCGATGCGATGATCGTCGACTCGCCCTGCGCTTTGCGGTTCACGTGGACCGACCGCAACCGCCGTGAATCCGGCGCCGCGCTCGTCGATCGACTGCGCAAGGCCGCCGACTACGCCAAGAAGTGGGCGGAGTACCAGGCCAAGCTGGCCACTTGGACGCCGCCGAAGACCGAGGCCGACGCCGAAGCCAAGGACGGCGAGAAGGGCGACGACGCGGAGGTCAAGGAGGGCGAGAAGGAAGGCGACGGCGAAGCCAAGGAAGCCGACAAGAAGGACGACGAGAAGAAGGACAAGAAGAAGAAGAAGGGCGAGGAAGAGCCCGCGAAGCCGATCACCGGCGCGTGGGAATCCAAGCTGACGTTGCCGCCGTTCCAAGAGGCGCGCGTCCGCCTGTACGTGCTCGACGAGGACGGCGCGGTGAGCGGATCGCTGCGCTGCGCGTCGCTCGCCGACGGCCTGATCCAGGTCACGGGCAAGCGCGACGGTCACAAGGTCGAGCTGAGCGGCGAAGGATCGCGCGGACTCGTCCAGCTGAGCGGCGAGACGAAGGACGGGAAGCTGAAGGCGAAGCTGACGGTCGCGGGCACCTCCGCCAGCGCCGACTTCGAGCAGACGGCGACCGAGTACGAAGTCGCGAAGCCCTCCGAACAGCGTCGGCCGAAGGACGTCAAGAAGCCCGAGATCAAGGGCGAGCCCAAGGCGCCCGGGATCGATCCCGAGCTCGAGCCGCTGCGTCGCGCGATGGACGGCGAAGCCGCAATCGTCGTCGAGGTGAACCGCGAGGACGAGATCCTCGCCTGCGTCGATGCCTTCGAAGCGGTCGGCATCCGTCCCGTCCTGTACGGCGCGGAAGAAGCCTGGAAGGTCGTCGACAAGATCGAAGGTCGCGTCGCGGGCGTGCTGCTCTTGCACGACATCGTTCGCGCGAGCCCCGAGACCGGCGCGCTCAAGCGCAACCGCTATGCGGAGCTGTCCGCGGCCGGCATTCCGATCGCCTTCCACAGCGATGCCGAGGAAGGCGCGATCGACGTCCCGCTCATGGCGACGTACGCGGTCTCGCAAGGACTCGGTGCCGAAGCGGCGCTGCGCGCGCTGACTTCGGGCGCGGCGCACATGCTGGCCATCTCCGATCGCGTGGGCACGATCGCGCCGGGCATGGACGCCGATATTCTGCTGCTGGACGGTTCGCCGCTCTCGCCCTCGTCGAGCGTGGTGCGCGTCTGGGTCGCCGGAAGGGAAGTGCGCTGACGGTCATGATCACCGCGGCACTGATCTGTGCGCTCGCCGGAACTCCGGCCGCTCGTCACGCGGACGCCGTCCCCGGCCAACCCGTGCCCGAGCACGGAGTCGCCGTGCTCGCGGCGAAAGCGATCGGCGTGGGCGCGGACGGTCGCGGCGTCGTCGATCACGCGGTCATCCTGATGCGCGGCGGCAAGATCGAGGCGATCGGTCCCGCGCGCGACGTCGCGATCCCGGCTGGCTACGAGGTGATCGACCAGAAGTCGCGCTGGATCTGCCCGGGGTTCGTCGACCTGCACTGCCACGTGGCGGGCTCGCTCGGCGACATCAACGACATGGTCTACCTGACCAATCCCGAGCTGCGCGTGAAGAGCACGGTGGTGCCGGACAACCCGCTCCTGCGGCGCGCGGTCGCGGGCGGCGTGACGAGCGTGCTCTACATCCCCGGCTCGGGCACGAACATGGGTGGGCATGGCATCCTGCTGAAGACCGGCCTCGCGAAGTACGAGGACATGGTCATCCGTGACCCGGGTTCGTTGAAGCTGGCGCAGGCGGGCAACCCCGAGCGTTGGGCGATCGGCGTCGGACGCAGCCTGATGAACTGGAACACGCGCAACACGTTCCAGCGCGGCGTGGCGTACGCGAAGGCGCGCGCCGCCGCGGACAAGGGCGGCAAGCCCGTCGCGCGCGACATCCACTGGGACGTGTTCCCGCCGCTCGTCGCGAAGGAAGTCCAGATCTCGACGCACACGCAGCGTTACCAGGTCGTCCTCGCGACGCTGACGATGGTGCGCAAGGAGCTCGGGCTCGACGTCTTCATCGACCACGGCGAGTGGTACGGCAGCAAACTCGCTGGCTATGCGGCCGACCTTGGCGTCGACGCGATCCTCGGACCGCGGGCGGTCGACCTGCCGTCTTCGATCCTCGACACCGACGGCAAGATCCTCGGCATCGCGGCGAGCTACCAGCAGAACGGCCACCCGCACATCGGCTTCAACACCGACTCGCCCGTCATTCCACAGGAGGAACTGCCCCTCCAAGTGGCCGTCGGCGTGCGCTACGGATTCGACGACGCGCGGTTGGACTCGATCCGCGGGATCACGATCGTGCCCGCGACGACGATGGGCATCGCGCACCGCATCGGCAGCTTGGCGCCGGGCAAGGACGCGGACGTTCTGGTGACGAGCGGCGATCCGGTCGATCCGCGCAGCTCGGTCGAGTGCGTGTGGATCGAAGGTCGGCGCGTCTATGACGCCGTGGCGGACGGGAGACGATGGTGATGAGCCTTGTTCGTGTGGGCCTGCGTTCCGCGCTGGTCGCCCTCGCTGCTTGCGCGGCGGGCGACGGCGCTTTCGCGCAGTTCGGGGGACCGCCGACGGCGCCCGTCGGTCGTCCTTCGGCGGCCGGTGAAGTGGGCGGCCCGGGGCTCGCGATCCGCGCGAAAAAGGTCCTCACGGTCCCCGACGAGGGCCCGCAGTTCATCGACAACGCGGTGATCCTCGTGCGCGAGGGGTTGATCGACGCGATCGGGCCCGAGCGCACGACGCCGATCCCTGCGGGGTTCGAAGTGCTCGACGCGACGGACAAGTGGATCTGCCCGGGGTTCATCGACCTCCACTCGCACGTCGGCGGAACGCTCGACATCAACGAGATGGTCTACCTCGTGAACCCCGGCCTGCGCGTCGAGGTGTCGGTCATCCCCGGCAACCCGGCGTTCGAGAAGGCCATCGCGGGCGGTGTGACGAGCGTGCTGTTCATCCCCGGATCGGGCGTGAACGTCGGCGGCCAAGGCGTCCTCTTGAAGACGGGCCTCGACCGTTTCGAGGACGCGCTCATTCGCAATCCCGGGTCGATGAAGCTCGCGCAGGCAGGCAACCCGGAGGGTTGGACGGTCGGTGTCGGTCGCTCCTTCATGAACTGGGACACGCGTTGGATGTTCCAGCGCGGCCTGCTCTACGCGCGGCGTTGGGAGGACTTCGAGAAGAACGGTGGCAAGAAGCCCCAGTTCAACTTCGACCTCGAGATCTTCCGCTGGCTAGCGTCGAAGAAGACGCAGATCTCCACGCACACGCAGATCTATCAGGTCGTCCTGACGACGCTGACGATGGTCAAGAAGGAGCTCGGGCTCGACGTCTACATCGACCACGGCGAGATGGCCGGCTACAAGCTGGCCAAGTTTGCGACGGACCTCGGTGTCAACGCGATCATCGGTCCGCGCGAGATCGAGGTCCCGACCCGCGGCTTCATCAACTTCACGGGCAGCAACCCGGAAGCGATCCTCGGCATCGCCGCCGAGTACCAGAAGCGCGGCATGAAGCGCATCGGCTTCAACACGGACTCGCCCGTCATCCCCGCGGAAGAACTTTTCCTGCAGGCGACGACGGCCACGCGGTACGGCTTCGACGACTCGAACCTCGACACGGTGCGCGGTCTCACGATCATCCCGGCCATCACCGCGGGCATCGCCGACCGGGTCGGCAGCCTCGAACCGGGCAAGGAGGCCGACCTCCTCATCCTCACGGGCGACCCGATCGATCCGCGCACGGCCGTCGACGCCGTGCTGATCGAAGGGCACCGCGTCTACGACACCGCGACCATGAAGCGCCGCTTCTGATGACATTCTCGCGCACGATGGCGAACCGGTTGGGTGCTGTGCTCCTGGCGAGCGGCGCCCTCCTGTCGTCGTGCGCTTCGCAGCACGTGCCGGACCTGGCCGCGTTGGGCCCCGAGGACGAGGGCGTTGCGATCCGTTGTGGTCGTGTGCTGACCGTGGACGACGAGGATCGCACGTTTGCTCCCGGGCTCATCCTCGTGAAGAACGGGCAGATCGCGTACGTCGGTGCGGCGCGCGCGGTCCCGAGCGGCTACACGATCGAGGAGCAGCCCGGGATGTGGGCCGCGCCCGGGATGGTGGAGTTGCACGCGCACATCCTGGGTTCCGGGCGCGACATCAACGACATGGTGTACCCCGTGAACGCGGAGCTGCGCGTGTCGGCCGGCTTCGTCCCCGGCAACGCGGACATTCGCCGCGCCTGCGCGGGCGGGGTCACGACGCTCTACGGCATCCCCGGCAGCGGCACGTCGATCGGTGGATTCGGCGTGGTGTTCAAAGCGCGGACGCATGCGACGTACGACGAGGCCGTCGTGCGCGATCCGGGCGGCATGAAGGTCGCGCAGTCCTACAACCCGGAGCGACGCGCCGGCGACCTGGGTGCAACGCGGGCGGGACTCGCGTGGATCCTCGAGCAGTACAACGAGGAAGCGCGCGCGATGAACCGCGAGGGGACGTCGACGCCCGCGCTCGAGAACCTGCAGAAGGTGCACGCGCGCGAGCTCCCCGTGCTGATCCACAGCGCGGGTTCGGACGGCTACCCCGCCGCCGCGCGCATGTGGCAGGTCAAAAACGGTGTGCGAGCCGTGCTGAGCCACGGTTGCTTCGACGCCCACCTGACGGCGCCGTGGCTGGTTGGAACGGGCGTGCCCCTGAACGTCGGGCCGCGCGAGATCGACTTCGTGTCGACGCACGATGGACAGATCACGGGCGTGGCTGCGCGCTACCTCGCCGCGGGCGCGAAGGACTTGTCCCTGTGCACGGACTCGCCCGTCGTGCCGCAGGAAGAACTGTTCCTCCAGGGAGCGGTCGCCGCGCGCTACGGCGCGGACTCGTACACCATGTTGCGCGCCGTGACGATCGCGCCGGCGCGCGTCTTCGGGCTCGCGGATTCCGTGGGCAGCCTCGAGGTCGGCAAGGACGCCGACATCGTGCTGCGCACCGGTGATCCGCTCGATCCGCGATCGTGCGTCGAACGTGTCTACATCGACGGACGGGTCGAATACGACCGCCGTCGCGATGGTCAGTGGTTCTAGGTGATTCGTCCCATGCTGAGACCCCAAACTCTCCTCCTCGGTGCGCTCCTCGCGTCGCCGGCTCTCGCGGGTGGACCGCTCGCGATTCGCGTCGGTCGTGCCGAAACCGTCTCGAAGGGCACGATCGAGCACGCCGTGATCCTCGTCGAGGACGGCAAGATCGTCACGATCGGCGAGGACCTGCCCGTCGAGCGTGGCGTGCCGATACTCGATCGACCGGAGTGGACGGTCATCCCCGGTCTCGTGTCGTGCTACACGCGCATCGGCATGGACAGCGAGGGCGGCGACGACATGAGTCCCGAGCAGAAGGCCTCGGACGAGATCTGGCCCAAGTCGCAGGACATGCGGAAGGTCGTCGAGTACGGCGTGACGACGCTCGGCGTCTACCCGGCGGGGAACGGGATCTCCGGTCAAGCCGCTGCGATCCGTCCGCTGGGCGCGACGGTGGACGAGATGCTGCTGAAGGACTCCGTCTACCTGAAGATCGCCATGCGCTCCGACTCCGCGTCGAAGAAGCGCGTGCGCGACGGCTTCAAGAAGGCGGACGAGTACGACGAGAAGGTCAAGAAGGCGCGCGAGAAGTGGGAGAAGGAGAAGGACAAGAAGTCGGCGAAGAAGGACGAGAAGAAGGACGAGAAGCCCGACGAGAAGAAGATGGCCGGTGTGGACGGTCAGGATGCCGGCCCTGAAGTCGCCGAGGAGCCCAAGAGCTCGAAGAGCGACAAGAAGGACGACGGCTTCGTGCCGCCGCCCGCGGACGACAAGTCGCGCGCCTTCGTCCAGTTGCGCGAGGGGACGCTGAAGGCGGTCGTGGCGTTCAACAGCGCGTCGGATTGGTTGCACTGGCTCGACGTGCTGGGCAAGGAGCCCGTCCACTTCGATGTGCGCCTCGTCCTGAACCTCGACTGCGATCTCTACTACGTCTTCAAGAAGAGCGAGTACGACCTCGAGGACGACGCGATCGCGGATCGCAAGATTCACGCAATCGTCGATCCGGTTCTGACCTTCACGCCGAACACGCGGCGCGTGCGCAACTTGCCGATGGAACTGGCCCGTGCGGGCGCCAAGGTGTGCTTCACACCGCGCGTCGACGAACTCCGCGGCTACAAGGATTGGCTCGCGAACGTGGCCGAGCTGGTCGCGGCGGGGATGACTCACGATACGGCACTGCGCGCGCTGACCCTGAACCCGGCCGAGATGCTCGGTGTCGAGGATCGCGTCGGCAGCATCGAGAAGGGCAAGGACGCCAACTTCGTGTTCCTCGACGGCGATCCATTCGAAGCCACGACTCGCATCCAGGCCGTCATGCTCGACGGACGCATCGTCTTCGGTGAGGTGGACCTGTGATCCGACTCGACATCACGCGTTGGCTGGCGTTCGCCCTCACGTTCGCCGCCGTTGCCCTCCCGATCCGCGCGCAGGAGGGCGAACCGGCCGGCGAGGGGGAGAAGAAGGACGTCGAGAGCGCCGACGCCGAGAAGGAGGGTGACCGCTGGTTCGCGATCGAGAACGGCGACATCTACACCGGTACCGGCGAGGTCCTGCGCGGAGCGACGCTGCTCTCGAAGAACGGCAAGATCCACAAGATCGGGTACGACCTGTACATCCCGCCCGCGACGAAGACGCTCGATGCGCGCGGCTACCGCCTGTATCCCGGCCTGGTCGCGATCTCGTCCCAGGGTCTGCTGGGCGGGAGCAACAGCGATCCGGCCGACACGATCGACCCCTTCAACTTTCGCATGATCCTCGGTCTCGCGACCGGTATCACGACGACCGGGGCGGGCTCGAGTGCCGTCAAGTTGAAGCGGTTCTCGATCAAGGACGCCGTGATCAACGAGAAGTTGTTCGCGAGCTTCTCGTGGTCGGGGAACAACCCGCGTGCGAAGAGTGATCTGCGCGACAAGTTCGCCAGCGCGGCGAAGTACCAGCGGGACTACCGCGCCTGGCAGGTCAAGCTGAAGGAGGACAAGACCGCGCCCGAGCCCAGCAAGCGCGGTGTCGACAACACGGTGCTCTCCGTGCTGCAGGGCGAGCAGACCGCGAAGTTCAACGCGAACGACCGCGACGATCTGCTCGGTATCGCTCGTCTCGCGCAGCAGTACGGATTCCGCCCCGTCATCGAGGGCTGCCAGGAGGGCTGGACGGTCGCCAGCGAACTCGGTCGCGCAGGTGCGCGCGTCATCGTGACGCCGCGCGACCGTCGGTCCAAGGACGAGCGCCAAGCGAGCGACGGCGGCGCGAGCATCGAGAACGCGGCGATCCTCTACAAAGCCGGCGTTCCCGTCGTGATCACGCCCGCGTCGGAAGGTGTGGACCTGGGCGGACTCGTCGGTAGCGACATCATGCACTTGCCGTTCGAACCGGGATTCGCCGTCCGCGGCGGGCTGCCGGAGCGCGCCGCGCTCGACTCGATAACGATAGAGCCCGCGCGGCGCATGGGCGTCTCGCCCCGCGTCGGCAGCCACGAGATCGGCAAGGACTGCGACGTCATCGTCACGGACGGCGACGTGCTGCACTACAAGACGTTCGTCCAGTGGACGGTCATCGACGGGAAGATCGTCTACGACAAGGAGAAGGAACTCTACTTCGCCCACATCCGCCCGCGCCCCGAAGCGGTGGCGCCGAAGAAGATCGACGCCGGCGAGACCGCGGTGAAGCCCGAGACGGAGGGCGATGTGGAAGCCAAGAAGGAAGGCGAGTCCGACGCCGAGAAGAAGGAGGACGTCAAGAAGGACGACGTCAAGCCGGACGATGAGGGCGACCCCAAGTAGTCGGGTTCGCGCCAACTTCGCGACTCATTCGAGCAGCGGCCGGAGTGCTCTCGCGAGCGCTTCGGCCGCTCGCGCATGACCGGCGGCATTCCAGTGACCGTCGATCGGGAAATGCAGGCTCGCGGCGTCCACGCCGAATACGTCGCGCAGGTCCAGGTGCTCGACGCCGGCTTCCATCGATGCAAAGCTCGCGAGTCGCGGTTCGTCGGACACGATCACGAGCGGTCGCCCGCCCAGCGCGCGGTGCATCCGGCGATAGATGTCGCACACGAGCGCCCACTCCGCGTCCAGGTCGCGTGTGCGCGCGGCGGCTGATCGCTCCCAGACTGCCTTGCGGATCGCGCGCCAGACGAGGCTGACGCGCTCGATCACAGGGTAGGGGACGGGCACGCCTTCGAGGCGCAGGCCACCCGCATCGCGGACGAAGCGTGGCTTGCGCTTGCCGTACGACTCGTCGCCCGCGCATTCGAGCAAGTCGTTCTCGCAGAACACGACGACGACGACATCGGGGCGAACGGTCGTGTCGAGTTGCTCGAGCAGCAGGCATTCCTGGTCGGTGCCGTAACCCGACACCGCCGCGCCGAGCACGTCCCATTCTGGATGGAGCGCTTCGATGCGTGCGGGCAAGGACTGCTCGTACTCGACGCCCCAGCCGAAGGCATAGGAGTCGCCCAGCACGAGCACGCGCGGCGCGTGCGGGCTCTCCGGATCCACGGCGGACTTCCAGTCGGGGCCGCGAAAGCCCTGCGCGTTCGTGCGCACGGTGACGTCGAACTCCGCGCTGACGTGTCGCACCGACATGCCCGGTCGGTAGTGCCAGCCGAGCCACGCGTCGTGCTCGACGTAGGCCGGATTCGTGGTCGGCGAAAGGCCCGCCGTGCGCAGGACGCGGTAGGCGATCTCGGCCGCGACAGGTGCGAGCACCGCGCCGAGGAGCACCGCGCCGATGCGCTTCGTCCAGCGCGAGGGGTGGGTCCCTGCGTTCAACGGCGTGTCCGGATCCGTGCGCGGTTCGCGAGCTCCATCGGTCAGTCCGCCGATGCGTTGCCTACGCCATGGCGCGACGCTAGGCTAACTTCTCCGCAGCGTTGGAGTTAGGACCGGTTGGCGTCCTCGGCCCCCGACGCGCGAATGCCCCATGAGCCTGCGCAGTCTGATCCGGCTCCTCGGTCCGGGACGCAAAGACAGTCGCAACCTCACCTACGACGAGGCGCACCGGGCGTTCGACCGGATCCTCTCCGGTGCGGAGAGCGAGATCCAGATCGCGACGTTCCTCGTGCTCGTGCGCATGAAGGGGCTGACCGTCGAGGAGCTCATGGGGTTCGCGAAAGCCGCCCGCCAGCACGCGACGATCCCGTGCGAAGGCGTGACCGGGCTCGTGACGATCTGTCCTCCGCACGACGGCATGGAACGTTCGCCGCCGCTCGAAGTCGCGGCTGGATTGGTGGCGGCGGGCGCCGGTGCGCGCGTGCTGATCCTGTCGGATCGCTGCGTTCCGCCGCGTCGCGGGTTGACTGCGGCCAGCGTGCTCGACGCGCTCGGCGTGGGCATGACCTGGGATCCGCGCGAGGTCGAGAGCTGGGTCGCGAAGGCCCGCTTCGGCGCGTGTTCCGTGTCAGGCATGCTCCCGGCGCTGATGAGCCTGCGCAAGCTGCGCAACGACGTCGTGATCCGCACGCCGCTCGCGACCGTCGAGAAGTTGCTCGCGCCCGAGTCGAGTGCGGTGCTGCTCGGCGCGCAGAACGGTCCGGTGCTCGGCACCGCTGTCGAGGTCATCCACGGACTCGGTCACTCGCGCGGCGTCGCGATCCAAGGCCCGGAGGGCAACGTCGTCCCCTCGGTGAAGAAGCGCACGCGCGGCATCGAGCTGGCGGAGAGGCACCTCGTGCCGTTGAACGTCGAGCCCGAGGATTTCGGCCTCGTCCTGCCCGGAGAGCCCGAGATCCCCGAGTTCGGGCCGCCGCCGGAAGGCCTGGGCACCGGGGACAATCCCGAGCTGGTGAAGTATTCGGGCGACATCACGGAATCGGTGCTCGCCGGTGACGTCGGCGCCGCGCGCAACGCAACGCTTCTCGCCGCAGGCCTGATCCTGAAGGCTGGCGGATTCGCGTACACGCTCGCCGAGGGCGTCGATCAAGCGACGCGATCGCTCGACAGCGGCGCGGCGCGAGAAGTCCTGACGCGGCTGCGCGAGATCACCTGAGCCGCGAGCGGCCGATGGACCTGTCCTTCCGGCACGACTTCTGGCTGTCGCGACTGCCGAACTCGCCGGCGACGCTCGGTCGGCTCGAGCTCATCGTCGTCCGGCCTCGAACCGGCGAGCGTATCGAACCCGAAGCGGTGGAAGTCAGCGTGAAGCGCGGCATCCACGGCGACCGCTGGGAGCACGACGCGCAGCGACGGATCGGCTCCCAAGTCAGCTTGATGAATGTCCACGTCCTGCGCGCGATCTCATGCGACGACCCGCGGCGCATGGCGCTCGCGGGCGACAACCTGATCGTCGACCTCGACCTGTCCGAGCGGAACTTGCCCGTCGGATCGCTGGTGACGATCGGCGACGTCGTGCTCGAGATCTCGGCCGAACCGCACCGCGCCTGCGCGTCGTTCCTGAAGCGCTTCGGCGCGACGAGTGCGAAGCGTGTCGCGCGCGGCACGCGCACGGGGCGCAGGACGCGCGGAGTGCTCGCGAGCGTGGTTGTGCCCGGAACCCTGCGCGTGGGCGTGGGTGTGCACGTGAAGCGGCCCGGAACGAGCTGCCTCGCCTGATGCAAGTTCCCCTACCCAAGATCCTGCAGCGCAGGTTCCGCCGCCCGCGCGGCGAAGGGCCGTGGCGCTACGTGCGTCGTCCCGAGCGACTGCGCCGGCACACGATGGTGACGCCCTTGCGCGCAGGCGAAGGCGTGTTCGCGTCGATGCTGGCGGCAATCCGCGGCGCGCGGAGCTCGATCGAATTCGAGACCTACATCCTGAATGCAGATCGCATCGGCGAGGAGTTCCGTGATGCGCTGGTGGAGCGCGCGCGCGCCGGAGTCGCGGTGCGACTGCTCTACGACGGCCTCGGTTCGATCGGTCTGGCCGGTTCTTTCCTCGATCCGTTGCGCGCCGTCGGAGGCAAGGTGGCCGTCTATCACCCGGTCGCGCCGTGGCGCGCGAAGTGGGGCCTGAACAAGCGTGACCACAAGAAGATCCTGGTCGTCGACGATCACGTCGGTTTCACAGGCGGGATCAACATCGGCCTCGAATACGCGTCGCAATCCGTCGGCGGCAAGGGTTGGTTGGACTGGCACGCGCGCGTCGAGGGGCCGGCGGTGTTCGAGCTGTCCGTGTCGTTCCGCCGGACGTGGACCAAGGCGACGGACGAGCACTTGCCCGAGGCGACGCTGCCCGCGCCGAAGCTCGGGCGCAACGTGCTCGGCACCCAGGTCGTCGACAACACGGGCGTGCGCTCGCGTTGGACGATGCACCGCGCGTACCTGCACGCGATCCACGCGGCCCAGCGCGACATCTCGATCATGAACGCGTACTTCATCCCCGAGCTGAACCTGCGCCGCGCGTTCCGCAAGGCCGTCTCGCGCGGGGTCTCCGTCCGGGTGATCGTGCCCTCGGACTCGGACGTATTCGCCGTCCGTCACGCGAGCCGCTACCTGTACCGGCGCCTGATGAACTCGGGCGTGCGCATCTACGAATGGCCCGAGACGATGATGCACGCCAAGGCCGGCATCATCGACGGCGCATGGTCGACGATCGGCAGCTACAACCTCGACCGCCGCAGCATCCTGCACAATCTCGAAGTCGCGCTGGTATGTGTGGACGAGCCGCTCGCGGCCGGGCTGCAGGCGGAGTTCGAGCTCGACATCGCGCGCTGCACGGAGGTCACGATCGCAGACCTCGACGCGCTGACTCCTTGGGCACGCTTGCAGGACTGGTTCTGGTACCAGATGCGCTCGCAGCTCTGAGATCCGTTCTCACGGACCCGCGCCCGAGGCGTGCGAGCTCAGCGCGGGCACCGCAGACGTCCAGCAGGGGGCGGAGAGCACGTTCGCCGCGCCCGCGCCGCCCCGTCAGTAGTTCTTCGCGAACAAGACGCGTCGAGCGCTCGGTCGGCCGGTTTTCACGCAGCTTCCAGGCGCGAACGCCGGTCCCTGGCCTTCGAGCGGCAGGCAGCGGATCGTCGCCTTCGTCGCGTCCTTGATCGCCTTCTCGGTCTCGGGCGTGCCGTCCCAGTGCGCGTACACGAACTTCGAGCCGTCGCCGGCGAACACGGCTTGGAACTCGTCCCACGTGTCGACGCTGACCGTGTTCGCATCGCGGTACGCCGTCGCACGACGAAACAGTTCCGTTTGGAACTCGTCGAGGACCCGGCCGATCTGCAGGCCGAGGTCCTGCATCGCGAGCTTCTCCTTGACCGGCTTGCCGTTCGCGTCGAGCGGTGCGATGCGGCGCTTGATCATCACGCTGTTGCTGGCCAGGTCGCGCGGGCCGAGCTCGATGCGGATGGGCACGCCCTTGCGCTCCCACTCGTAGTACTTGTCGCCTGGACGCAAGTTGTCACGGTCGTCGACTTTCACCGACAGTCCGTCGCCGCGCAGATCCTTGGCGATCGCGTGTGCGGCGTCGCAGACCTGCGACTTCTCGGCGTCCGTCTTCCAGATCGGAACGACGACCACGTGGATCGGCGCGAGCTTCGGCGGCAGCACGAGCCCGTCGTCGTCGGAGTGCGTCATGACGAGCGCGCCGACGAGTCGCGTGGAAACGCCCCACGACGTCTGCCAGACGTGCTCACGCGTTCCCGTTTCGCTCTGGAACGTGACGTCGAACGCCTTGCCGAAGTTCTGGCCCAGGTCGTGGCTCGTACCGGCCTGCAGCGCCTTGCCGTCCTGCATGATGGCCTCGATGCAACGCGTCTCGACCGCGCCGGCGAAGCGCTCGCCGTCGGTCTTCACGCCCTGGATGACGGGCATGGCCATGACCTCGTGCGCGAAGTCGCGGTAGACGTCGAGCATGCGCTGCACTTCCTCGCTCGCTTCGGCGTGGTTCGCGTGCGCGGTGTGTCCCTCCTGCCACAGGAACTCGCCCGTGCGCAGGAAGAGGCGCGTGCGCAACTCCCAGCGCATGACGTTGGCCCACTGGTTGATCAGCAGCGGCAAGTCGCGATAGCTGTCGATCCACTTCGCGAAGAAGTGACCGATGATCGTCTCGCTGGTCGGCCGGACAACATAGGGCTCCTCCAGTTCGTTCTTGACGACCAGCTTGCCGTCGACCGCCTTCAAACCCGAGTGCGTCACGACCGCGCACTCCATCGCGAAGCCCTCGACGTGCTGTGCTTCCTTGGCCAGGAACGACAGCGGGATCAGCAGCGGGAAGTACGCGTTCTGGTGGCCCGTCTCCTTGAAGCGCCGGTCCAGATCGGCCTGCATCTTCTCCCAGATCGCATAGCCGTGCGGCTTGATGACCATGCAGCCGCGCACGACCTCGCCAGCTTCGGCCAGGCCGCCCTCACGGATCACGTCCAGGTACCACTGGGCGTAGTCCTTCGAGCGGGGAGTGATGCGTGCTTCGGCCATGGAGGTCTCGTGTCGTTGGAGTCCGGGCCGGGGAGGGTACGGTGTCCAGCCCGACCTGACCACGCGCACCGTCGGACCCTGTCGACAAATACGGCAGGAGCCGGGTCGCCCCGGCTCCTGCGCGCGATGGTCGGTCCGCCCGAGGGCGAGACCGAGACCGTCAGAGTCGAATCACGGGTGGAAGACGCTGTGCGAGACCAGCTCGCCGTTCGTCTGCGAGCCCGTCGTGAAGGGCAGCTCGCCCGTGTTGCCGTGGTAGCTCTCGAAGAGCGCGGCGAGGATCGCCGGATCGTTCTCGGAGTCGGCCGTCGAGTACGCGATGTTGCCGTTCATACGGAACCAGCCCGTCTCGGCGCCGATCGTCTCGTTCACGTTGTGGTTCGTGGACAGCAGGAAGCTGTTCGTGAACGCACCGCTGATGCGGTCGAGTTCGACCTTCTTCCAGCACTTGAAGTCGTACTGGGCCGAGAACACTTCCTCGTTGTCGTTGTAGATCAGGAAGTCGACGACCGCCGTGAAGCGCGCCGCACCCGTCAGGTTGATCAGGGCGAGGACGCTCGTCGCGGGGCCTTGGCCGATGAAGCGCGGGACCTGGAGGCGATCCGGGGCGGCTTCGTACTCGACGCCGTCCAGGTTGCGCAGGCCGTCGCTGTTCACGTCCGTGGCGACGCCTTGCGCGCCGACGGCCTTGAACACGTAGGGGTTCACGTCGATCGCGCTGCCGACGGCCGAGTCCAGCTGGGACAGGCCGATCAGCCAGTTCCACGAGATCGCTTGGCCCGTGAGGGGGCTCTTCGCGAACACGTAGACGTAGCCTTCGCGCTGGTTCGGGTTGTCGAGGCGCGCGATGACGGTCAGTTCGTCGTTCGGCGTCAGGCGACGGGTGCGGTTGAACTCCTGGCAGTCAACCTTGTTGATGTAGACGAACTCGACGTCGACCGTGCCGGCGAAGAGGTTGCCGACCTGGTTGAAGTCCGAGTTCGTGTTGACGACGGTCAGGAGCGTGTCCGAAGCACGGTTGCTGTCGAAGCACGGGAAAAGGAGCAGCGAGCCCGCTTCGGGAGCGCCGGCGTTGGCGAAGGCGCTGAGGGACATGCCACTGAGGGCGGCGGCCGCGAGGGCCAAGTTGGGGAGGAGCTTCATGTTGCGAGTCCTGGAGGGAACGTTCCCGGCACGGACCCCGCCGGGTGGGGAGGTTTCAGGGATCTCTGACAAGCCGAGCAACAGTGCCGACTTGCTACGAAGTTGCATTGTCCACGCGACGGCACCGTGCGCAAGGGGAGTTCCCGGGCGAACGGGTCGTCGACACGGTTCGAGGCCTTCCGAGGACGGCTCGATCTGCGCCGACGAGGCGTGGCACACGGAAAAGTACACCGCCGAACGGACTCGGTGGAATTTCCCGCTAAAAACATCCAAGTAGTCCTGAACGTCAGTTCATCTGCAGGTGAATGAGCAGATCGCAATGTGCAGCTCTGCGTCGCGATGGCGCCTGACGCTGAACCCGACACCGCGCTCGATCGCGCGCAAGGCTGCCGCGATTTTCCCATCTGTGGGACAGCGGGCTTGTGCGCGCGCATCGACTCCAGCATTCGTGCGCCGCTGTCGAGAACACTCGCGGTCTCACGTGCTTCCCGGTCCGGCCTTAGACTCGCGCCTTTCCGCGCGGCGTCTCGAGCTGCCGATCCCGCGCGCCCGGACGACCCGACTCCAGGATTGAGGCCGATGACGACTGCCGCGACGACGATTCGCCCCGAGATGACCATGGAAGAGATCCTGGCCATCGCTCCGGCTGCCCACCGGGCGCTGTTCCAGCGCTACCACGTCGGGGGGTGCAACGCCTGCGGGTACCAGCCCTCGGACACGTTGGCCCGCGTGTGCAAGGACCACAACCTGCTCGACGTGCCCGAGGTCATCCGGACGATCCTGGCCGCGCAGGAGATCGAGGCGCAGCGCCAGGTCGAGTCCGCCACCGTCCGCGCCTGGCTCGCCGCCCGGGAACCGTTCCGGTTCATCGACGTGCGCATGCCCGACGAGCAGTCCGCGGGCCCGCTGCCGGAGGCCGAGCCGCTCGATTACGACGACTCGGGCAAGTACATGACGCTGCCCAAGGAGACCCGTCTGGTCTTCGTGTGCGCGAACGGCGAGCGCAGCCTGGACGTGGCCGCCTACTTCGCTGGACACGGCTTCGAGAACGCCTTCGCGCTGCGCGGCGGGGTCGACGCCTGGGGCGGAGCCGTCCAGGGGGCGCAGGGATGACCCACCTCCCTGCGGAGCCCTGCGGGCCCGGTGAAGAAGTCTTCAGAATCACCGTGGACACGTTCCGAACCTCACGGTTAGAGTTTCCAAACACCGGTCGGGAACCTGCCATTCCGATCGGAGTCCGAGCGCCGCAAGTCGCTCGGTGCAGCGATCCCCATCGCAGCGCCCGGAGGTCATCCCTGCCTTGACCTCCAGGCCGCTGGGCGCAGGTTCTGCCACCTGTTCTCGGCCGTCGGCTGATGCGAATCAGCAAGACCCGCGCGGAGTCGTCCTCCTACCCAGGAGGGCGACTCCCTTTCATTTGTGCCCCAGCTGGGGGGCATCGATGGGCGCGGCATCGAGATCGCAGATCGTCGCGCTGCGGGCGCGCTGAGCTCGCGATCGAATCGCTGCGGAGGCCCGTGCGCGTGCCCCGCGTCAGGGGTGATGACCTTCGATCTCGATCACGCTCGAGCGCGCATGGACGAGGACCGTGCGCGTCCCGTCGGCTTGCGTGAGCGTGATGGATGCATCCGACGCCGGATGCCCGAGCGCGTCGAACGCCAGCGGCCCGCCGCCCTGCACGCGGACAGCACCGATTCTCACGTCCTCGAACACCGCGTCGCGCGTGTAGCGGCGTGCGCCGTCGGGCAGCTCCGGGCCGACCAGCTCGCGCGCGCGGTAGCCGCCACCGTCGACGTCGAACAGGACCTCGACCGGCGTGTGCTCCAGGATCGCGCGCGTCTGCACGTGGCGCAGGTCCTCGATCAGGAGCTCGGCCGCGTTCTGCAGCGTGACGTCGCTGCGTCCGAACCAAGCCGTGATCGCAAAGGTCGTGACCAGCATGATCAGCACGAGCGCGGCCGCCAACTCGACGATCGTGAACCCCGCCTCGCGGCGATCGGAGCGGCTGGAAAGCACCTTCATTCCTACTGTATTTCGGCGGCGGCGGATCGCGGACTCGATGCGGAACCGACTCGCGCGCACCAGGCTGCTCGAGCCATCACAGGTCCATGTATCGCGGCGCGCTGTCGAATGCACGCCCGGAAAGATTGACCCGGATCTCGCCCGTGGCCGGCCGGTAGTACCACCCCGTCGTGCCGTCGCCGTCCTCCGGCCAGGGCTCGTCGCCGCGCAAAAAACGCACGCTGGTCAGCCCATTGATCGGGTTCGCCGGCACGCCACCGTCACGGTACGGACCGCGCGCGCTTTGCAGTGCACGCGCGCTCGGCGACGCCGCCAGCACGGCACCATCGGGCCCCGTGCGCCGCTTCAATTGATCGGACAGCAAGGCCGGATCGCCACGCCCGTCGCTTCCCTGACCCGGCCAGATGCCGTGATCCGCGCGGAAATCGTCGAGCACGGCGCGCATCTCGGCCAGGACGAGGCGCACTTCGACGAAGCGCCGCTCCGTGGCGGCCACGTCGCGCCGCGGTCCCGGCAAGGGCAACGCGATCGCGAACACGACCAGGACGACGATCACGGTGAACAACGTGACTTGCACCCAGAACTGCGCTCGATCGTGTTGCGCGCGCGCGGAGGGATAGGGACCGCGCGCTGCGGCATGTGCTGCGGGTCCCACCGTGGACGGACTCCCGGCCGGGTCGGGGGCGTCGGCGGGTTGACGCCGGGCGGGGGCAGGCGGTTCGAGCACGATGTCCACGGGACGGTTCGGGGGAAAACCGTTCCGAGGGGTATCGGCAGGCGAGGGGGGCGGGCTGGAACGATCCGGTCGCGACGGGGCGTGCAGGCTTGCGGATGTGCTCGGCGTGCGTCGCGGGTGCGGCCCAGGCCGTCGGTTGAGCTGTGCGCCGGATAGGATGCGCGGATCGAGTGCGCCGGGAGCCTGGCTCCGCGTGGCGCGCTCGAATCAGCGCCCGTAGCTCAGCTGGATAGAGCGGCGGTTTCCTAAACCGCAGGTCGTGGGTTCGAATCCCGCCGGGCGCACCAAGCCGAGGGCAGGCCATCGCGCCACGCTCAGTCCTCGCTCGCGACCGAGCGTGCAGCGACGAGGGGACGGACTCCGGCCGGGCACCACCTATTGCGGCGACGGCCAGTCGCCCGGGTTCGCGAGGGGAGGACAGGGCCTGTCGCTGCGGATCCGACGGATCCCCGTGATCCGGTGCGACATGTACGGGAGCCAGCGGGTACAGCACTCCATCGAGGAACAGCAGACCGATCTCACGCGGCAAGCCATGCTCAAACGAACGACTCGCTGTCCCGCCGCTCGGCTGCTGGTGGTGCTGCTCTGGATGCTCGGCTGCGGCGGTTCGCTGCGAGCCCAGGGGGACGACCGCACGCTGCGCGTATTCATCTTTGCCGGGCAGTCCAACATGGTGGGCTCCGATTCACGCGTGCGGGACATCGGCAAGTTCCCGCCCTTCGCCGGTCTCGAGAAGCCGCAAGCCGGCGTGAAGTTCTCCTACTGCATCGGGCGCGAGGAAAAACTCGAGTCCAACGGCTGGGTCGAGCTGCAGCCGGTGGACGGTGTCGTCGGGCCGGAGTTGAGCTTTGCCCGCAGGGTCGCGGAGAACGTCAAGGCGCCGATCGCCATCATCAAGGTCGCGGCCGGGGGCACGGATCTGGGTGGCGACTGGAACCCCGACCAGCCGAGCGGCTTCAAGTTGTACCCCTTGGCGTTGAACTGGATCCGCACGGCGCTCGCCGACCTCGACAGGAAGAAGATCGCCTACCGGCTCGAGGGCTTCCTGTGGCACCAAGGCGAGAACGACATGTTCAACGACGCCTACCGCGCGAGCTACGGCAAGAACCTGAAGCACTTCCTCGACTGCTGGCGCCGCGATCTTGGCGTGCCCGAGCTGCGGTTCTACATCGGCGAGCTGTGCACGAAGACGGTGTGGGGCATGGACAATCGCGAGCCGATGTACGCGATCAGCCTGGGCCAGCGCGAGGTCACCGACGCCGATCCGCTCGCGGACTTCGTTCCGACCTCGCACGACGCGGTCGAGATCGGCGGCGGCGCCGGCCTGCACTACCACTACGGAACGCTTGGCCAGCTCGAGCACGGCGTGAACTACGCCGACGCTTACCTGCGCAGCATTGGCAAGGAGAAGAAGCTCGCGCGCCCGCTTTCTCCCTGGCCCTATGCCAAGGGCAGCACGGTCAAGCTCTTCGTCCTTGCCGGCCATCGGAACATGGAAGGCGAGCGTGCCTTCATCCAGGACCTGAAGACGCTTCGGGGCAAGCAGGCGCTGCTGAAAGACAATCCGAAGATCGCCTTCAAATACAGCCTCGGCGGTGGCTTCGACGTCTCCGACGATTGGGAGCCGCTCGGCCCCGCCGGCTACTACGACTCGTTCGGTCCGGAGCTCAGCTTCGGCGCCGCGCTGGCGCGCAAGCTGCCCGACAACATCGCGCTCGCCAAATTCACGCACAGCGGCACACAGATCCTCGACTGGACGCCCGCTGGCAGCGAGGCCAAGTCGCGCAACGTGTATCCCCAGTTCATCGCTTTCGTGCGCGATTCGCTGCAGGAACTCACCGACCACGGTCAGGCGGTGGAGCTCGCGGGGATCTTCTACCACCTCGGCGAGAACGACATGTCCTTTGCTCCCTACCGCAAGCAGGCGGTCGAGCGGCTCGCGTCGCTCGTCACGCAAAGCCGCGCGGACCTGGGCCTGCCCGCGCTCGAGTGGTACGTCAGCCAGCAGAAGCCGACCGACGACGAGAGCGTCAATGCCATCGACGTGACCGCGGAACTCGAGCAGCTCTCGCGCGCGGACGCGAACCTGATCCGCGTCGAGGTCTTCGATCTGCCCGGGCAGGAAGAGAAACTCGTGATCACGGCACCGGGGATCGTCGCCCTGGGCGAGCGGCTCGCGGAGAGTTTCCTGAAACGGCGCTAGTGTCCCTGGGCGAGTGGGATCACGCGCAGCATCACCCATGCAGAACATCCAGAGTCTCTTCGGTCTGATCGCCAGCGCGCTGGGCGCACTGTCGGCTCCCGCAATCTTGCAACGGCCTGCACAGGAGCCGAAGTCCGCGAAGCACGTCGAAGGCGAAATGGCCGGCTACATGCTGGTCCCGACCGAGAAGGTCCCGGCCAACTTCAACGCGGGCTTCTCGCTCTACGCCGCGGCCTGGCCACTCGTCGAGCACTATCCCGGCCACCGCTTCCAAACCGGGCTCTTCGGCACGTGGATGCACGCGCAGTTCGAAGGCGAGGCGCCGAAGGACCTCTACTCCGATATCGAAGGCGGCCTCGGCTGGTGGCGCGACACGCGTTTCCCGACCGAGACGCCGAAGTTCATCATGGGCGGCGTCGCGGTCAACTTCGGCGAGATCGCCAACGGCCCCGCGCACGGAGCGGGCTCGTGGGAGGATCCGAAAGGACTCTACGGCGTCGCGCAGCTCAGCCCGTGGTTGCTCTTCCCGATCGACGGGCTCGACGTCGAGCAGGGTACCTGCGGCGAACTCTTCGGGTACGGCTATCTCCCGCTGCCGCTGGTCGCGGCGAAGGCGACGACCGCGGGCCAGAGCCTCCCGACCGGTGACAACTGCTGGACGCTGTTCCTCAACACGAAGAACTTCAAGGGCCCGGTGTGCTTCTTCACGCCGCACTTCTGGTCGCGCTCGGCGCTCGCGCAGCCGGAATTCGCGGGCAAGCTGCTCGACACCCGTCCGTCGGATCCGAACAAAGCCTTCCAGATGGAGACGCAGTACGTGCCGAGCGCGCTCTTCACAGCGAAGAATGGCGACACGTTCGCGCGCGTTGCGCCCATGTCGTTCCCGGTCGGGCCGGAAGGGGACTCGATCGTTCTGCACCGGCTGACGAGCTACAGCAAGGCCGCCCTGTGGGACGCGGTGAAGGCTTGGTTCGACGGTGGGGCAGCGTCGAGCGGCAGCGTGAACCCCGCCGGCGCATTCGTGCAACCGTTCAAGAGCGGCGGCGGATCGACCTGGAAGCTCTACCCGGACGGCGCCAAGGAGAAGGATCGCACGCCGATCGACTGGCCCTCGTTCGCGACGCCGTTCGCGCCGGATCCGACGACCTACGGCTACAAGTGGGACGAGACGCTGATCAAGAAGGTCGCGGACTCCAAGGGCGCGCGCGTGCGGCTTCCGGAGTACTTCCGACTCGGCCAGGACGGCGAGCGCCCGAAATGGTTCGTCGCGGCTGCCAAGGACGTGCCGTCCTCCTCAGGACTCGCCGCGCTGCGCTTCGAGCGACCGAAGGAGGATCCGCCGGAGCCTTACGACACGCCCACGGATCCGAAGAGTTCGTTCAAGAAGCCCGGCCCGGTCGCCGGTCCGTTCCAGGCGCACCTCGGCGACGGAAGCATGGTCACGTACTCGTGGTATCGCTTCGCCGACCAGCCGGCGCTCCTGAATGCCGACCTGACCGACAAGGAGCGCGAGGAGTTGCAGCGCAAGGTCGAACTCTTGCACCGCACATGGACGAAGGAGCGAGAGTATCTCCCGCCGCCAACGGTCGGCACGCTCGCCGATCTCGATCCGGCGCAACTCGTCACGCCGCCGAAAGGACTCGAGATCGGCTACGTGCCGATCGCGACGCGCCAGGAACTCGACGTCAAGGCGGGGGGGAAGGGCAGGAAGAAGTAGGAACCACTTCGGCGTCCGCGGCTCGCATGGACCAGCCCTCCGTACCCGCGATTACCGCGGACCGCGCGCCCCGTACCACTTGTCAAGGCTCGGCCATGCTGGTCCACCCCAGTTCGGTCGAGCTGGTCCACTTGAAGGACCTCGGAAAACTGGCCGAGTGCGATCGGCGCGCTGACGGCGAGGTGCCGTCATTCGGATCTTCGAGGACGCGGTTCGGCGATGCTGCAGCGCGCCAGCCGGTGCTGCACATCGGCGCAGCCGGTGAGCGTGCCGCGCGTGTGCAGATCCGGTGGCGCAGACGACGCGCCCGGCGGGCTGCTGAAGTTCACGCGCGTGCGTCACGGCGCAGGCTGCGGTTGTCCAGGCCGAGCACCTTCATCCGGGAAGCGAGCGTCGTCGGGCGCACGCCCAAGAGCGCGGCGGCGCCATTCTTGCCGTAGATCTTGCCGTCGGTCGTGACGAGCGCCGCGCGCAGATTGTCGCACTCGAGTTGACGCAGCTCCGTTTCCGTCCGCACGACCTTGGCCTCCGCTGCGGCTGGGTTCTTCGGCGTGCGTGTGGCCGTCGTGTCGGGCAGTTCCACTTCGAGCGCGGCGCCGCTCGACGTCAGCACGGCGCGCTCGATCACGTGCTGTAACTCGCGCACGTTGCCTGGCCAGGAGTATCCCTGCAGGCGCTGCACGACGGCGCGCGTCAGCTTGGCCGGCTTGCGACCGAGTCGGCGCGCCGCACTGGCGACGAAACTTTCGGCGAGCAGCGGTACGTCCGCGCTGCGTTCGCGCAGCGGCGGGACCTCGATCGGGAACACGCTCAGTCGGTAGTACAGATCGGAGCGGAAGCGTCCAGCTTCGGCTTCGCGCCGCAGGTCACGGTGCGTGGCGGCGATCACGCGCACGTCGACCTTGCGCGTGCGTTCCTCGCCGACGCGCTCGAGTTCGCCTTCTTGCAGCACGCGCAGGAGCTTGGCTTGCAGTTCGATCGGGATCTCGCCCACCTCGTCGAGCAGCAGCGTGCCGCCGTCCGCCAGCTCGAAGCGGCCGACGCGGTCGCGCAGCGCGCCCGTGAAGGCGCCCTTGCCGTGGCCGAAGAACTCGCTCTCGAAGAGTTCACGCGGGACCGCGGCGCAGTTGACCTTGATCATCGGCTTGTCGGCGCGACGGCTGCGCTTGTGGATCTCTCGCGCGACCAATTCCTTGCCCGTGCCGCTCTCGCCGAGGATCAGAACCGCGGAATCCGTCGGGGCCACGAGGTCGATCTTGCGGCCGACGGCCTCGAGCGCCGGGCTCGCGCCGATCAGTTCGCCGAGCGAACTCGCCGCGCGCACCTCCTCCTTCAAGTAGTCGTTCTCCCACTCCAGACGCGCACGCAGCGCCTCGATCTCCTCGAAAGCGCGCGCGTTGGCGATCGCGACGGCGACGTGGTTCGCGATCATGCGCAGCCAGTCGACGCAGCCGTCTTCGAGGACGCCGCGACAGAAGACCGCAAGCACGCCGAGCACCTCGCCGCGGTGGACGAGAGGTTCGCCGATGAAACCGTCGAGGCCCTCGCGCCGCGCCCACTCCGCATCGGCGATCCAGTCCGAGGAGGCGATGTCGCGCCGCACTTCGATCGCCTTGCCCTGCGACGCGATCCGGCCGACCTTGCGCACGCCGATGGGGAACCGGCGGAAGGTGCCTTCGGTCCTGGTCCAGTCCTGCTTCGGATCCGCGCGTGAGTGGCCAGCGCTGGCGACGAGATGCAGACAGTTCGTGCGGTCGGGGCACTCGCTCTGGAATCGACAGGTGGCGCAGATGTCGCCTGGGCGGACGAGCCAGACGCGCGCCAGGGCGACGCGCGGAGAAGCCGCGAGTCGCCGCACGATCAGCTCGAGCAACTCGGTCAGTGTGCGTGTCTCCGCGAGGTCGAGCAGGATCTGCTTGGGGTCCTGGAACAGCGGCGCGGCGGGCATAGCTCGAGCATGCACGAAGATTCGTGGTGAGACAACGCAGTGTCGTTTTTCAACGATATGTCGTTGCACATGGCGGGGTGCGTCGAACTCCTTAAGTGGCTTTCTATAAACATGTTATGTGGAATTGTCCGAGCTGGCACGAACCCTGCTTCATGGGGTCCGTCGGCGTCACTGCTGACCGCAACTCACCTCAGAAATCAACCCGGAGCCAACCATGTCCATGTCCACATTCTCTGCACCGTCCGCCTTCACCCTTGTCGCCACCGAAACCGCTACCGGCCAGGCCAAGGAACTGCTCGCGGCCGTCAAGGGCAGCCTCGGCCTCGTGCCCAACATGACCCGCGCGATGGTCCGCGCCCCCGCGGTCCTCGATGCGTACCTGCAGATGAGCGGGGCGCTCGCGAAGGGCGCTCTGCCGGCGAAGACGCGTGAGCAGATCGCGCTCGCCGTCGCGGAAGCGAACGAGTGTGGCTACTGCCTCGCGGCGCACTCGACGATCGGCAAGCTCGTCGGCCTCGCGCCCGAGCAGATCCTCGCCGCGCGCAAGGGACACGCAGCCGACGCGAGCACGAACGCGCTGATCGCGTTCGCGAAGGTCGTCGTCGAAAAGCGCGGCCGCGTCGAAGCCAGCGATGTCGCCGCCGTGCGCGCCGCTGGTTTCGGTGACGACGCGATCGCGGAGGTCGTCGCGAACGTCGCGCTCAACCTCTTCACGAACTACTTCAACCACGTCGCGGGCACACCCATCGACTTCCCGGTGGCCCCGGCGCTTTGACCTGGACGTGCGTCGAACCTGCGGCTCTGCAGACAGCTGCGGAAGTGCGCGGGGTTCGACGGCCGCAGCCCCGGCACCGACCCGGTGCCCGTAGCCATCGAAGCGACCGGCCGAGCGGCCTCGACTCGAATTCGAAATCGCCTCGTCGAGCTCAGTGCGCGCTCGATGAGCACACGCCTCCAACGCGTCCCGGCACCAATCCGTTACGGGACTCCGCCTCTCTCACGAATGACCCACTCCGACTGATATTTTTCGAAGGACTCTGATCATGTTCAAGACCATCCGTCTCCTCACAGCTACCGCGCTGCTCTCCGTCTCCGCGTTCGCTGGCGAACTCGTCAACGTCTCCGGAGCGAGCAACGTCGCTCTCGGCGGCTACGACCCGGTTGCCTTCTTTGCCGACTCGAAGCCGGTCAACGGTTCGCCGTTCATCGCGGACGAGTACAAGGGTGCGACCTACTTCTTCGCGAACGAAGAGCACAAGAAGCTGTTCGTCGCAAAGCCCGAAGCGTATGTGCCTCAGTTCGGCGGCTACTGCGCCTTCGGAGCATCGATCGACAAACTGCTGCCGGTCGACATCAGCACCTGGCTCGTGCGCGACGGGAAGCTCTACCTCAACCTGAATCCCGACATCCGCAAGCAATTCGACAAGGACATCGACGCGATCCTGAGCAAGGCGCGCACGAACTGGACCGGGCTCGTGGCCAAGCAAACCGCCGCTGAAAAGTCCGCGAGCAGTACGTCGGCCCCGCTCGTGAACGTCTCCGGAGCGAGCCATGTCGCGCTCGCCGGTTACGACCCCGTCGCGTTCTTCACCGACAAGAAGGCCCTGAACGGCTCGCCGTTCATCAGCGCCGAACACCAAGGCGCGACCTACTTCTTCGCCAGCGAAGAACACAAGAGCCTCTTCGTCGCCAAGCCGGACACGTACGCGCCGCAGTTCGGCGGTTTCTGCGCCTTCGGCGTAGCGATCGACAAGGTGCTCCCCGTCGACATCAGCACCTGGCAGGTCCGTGAGGGAAAGCTCTACCTCAACCTCAACGCCGAGATCCTGAAGGGCTTCAACGCCGACTTCGCCGGCAACCTCGCCAAGGCTGAGAAGAACTGGCCCGGCCTCATGAAGAAGCAGACCCAGAAGAAGCAAATCCAGTGAGACCCGAGCGGCGTGGTCGGGGCGCGAGCTCCGGCCACGCCGATTCCATTCCTGCATCTGCACGACGAAGACACACACGACCATGACCACTCCCAAACTGATCCCGCCCTTCATGGCCGAGACCGCCCGCGCCAAAGTGCGCTTGGCCGAGGACGCCTGGAACTCGCGCGATCCCGATCGCGTGGTGCTCGCCTACACCGAGGATTGCGTCTGGCGCAATCGCAGCGTGTTCCTGACCGGCCGCGCGGAGCTGCGCGCCTTCCTGCAAGGCAAGTGGCAACGCGAGCGCGACTACCGCCTGATCAAGTCGCTCTGGTCCTTCGGCGACGACCGTATCGCCGTGCGCTTCCAGTACGAGTGGCACGACGAGACGGGGAACTGGCACCGCTCCTACGGCAACGAACTGTGGGAGTTCGCCGCCGATGGCCGCATGGCGCGCCGCGAAGCGAGCATCAACGACGTCGACATCCGCGCCGACGAGCGGCGCTTTCACTGGACAGCGCCCGGCCCGCGTCCCGCGGACGTGCCCGGCATTCCGGCCGTGCGCTGAATCGGAGTGATTGGACATGCCGACTCACAACGCGAGCGACATCGCCTTCACGCCCTCGGTGAAAGCGCTCCAGACTGCGCACGGCTCGCGCGCTTCCTACGCGCGCATGGAGAAGAGCCAGGGCTGGAGCACCGAGGTCACGCCTGAACTCGCGAGCTTCCTCGACGAGCTCGACATGTTCTATCTGGGCACGGCGAACGCGGTCGGGCAGCCGTACATCCAGTACCGCGGAGGACCGAAGGGATTCCTCAAGGTGCTCGACTCGCGCACGCTCGCCTTCGCCGACTTCGGCGGCAACCGCCAGTTCATCAGCACCGGCAACCTCAGCGAGAACCAGCGGGTGTTCGTGTTTCTGATGGACTACGCCAACCAGCGGCGAGTGAAGGTGTGGGGGACCGCGCGCGTCGTCACCGACGATCCAGAGCTACTCGTTCGCCTTCGCGACGAGGGCTATGACGCGCGGCCCGAGCGCGCGATCGTCATCACGATCGAAGCCTGGGACGCGAACTGTCCGCAGCACATCCACCCGCGCCTGCTCGAGAGCGTTGTGGCGCCGTTGGTCGAGTCGTTGCACGAACGAATCGCGACGCTCGAAGCGGAACTGGCAGCGATGCGAGGAACGTGATCGTTCGCTCTCCGCCTCGAGATCGCCGAGTTGACGCTCGAGGATGGGGAAGCGATTGCACGCGGCTCGTATGCGCCTCAGTTGTCGCTGCCTGATGACGTCGCTGCCCCGGCTCACCCCGCGGGCTGATGCGCGATTGCTGCGGACGGCGCGCCCCGTTGACCCTGTCCCCGAAACCGGGGCTACAGGATTTCGTGTGGGTTCCGGAGCTGATCTCCCGGCCGTGCGGGCCCACACAGCCGCGGGGCGGGCGACAGCCCGGGGATAAGCTACGGGCACCACCCGAACAACAGGAGACCCCGGGTCGGGGGCAGGGTCAACCCGGCGCCCCGGGCGCAGCACTACCGCCACA
>JBBQCC010000006.1:0-38520 GCA_038318285.1 Planctomycetota bacterium
TGCTCTGGATCGCGCTGAACCTGCGCAAGCGCGGTCACGGCTGGGCGATCGTGGAGGACGTCCTGATCGTGCTGGTGCTGCTCGGCGTCGTGTTCACGCACGCGCACATTCGCACGCTGGCGACGGCGCAGCGCGACCTGCCGCCGGCCCTGCAGAGCTGGTGGTTCGCACCGCACCTCTCCTGCCTCATCTTCAGCTACGCGACGATGGGCATCGCGGCCCTCATCGCGCTCGTGTACTTCGTCACGCGCTTTTGGAGCGGCGTCTATCGCGGCGGCCAGACCTGGAAGAGCCAGGCCTTCATCCTGGCAGCGATGGTGCTCATCCCGTTTGCGCACCTCGTCACGATTCCGGTCCTGCTCGTCAGCGCGATCGTCTTCGCGGCACTGATGGCCCTCGGCCGCGTGCCCGGCGCCGATACCGTGCTGCGCCTCGAGAAGGAACTCGACGACGTCAGCTTCCGCGCGTTCGCCGTCGGCTTTCCGTTCCTCACCGCCGGCCTGTGGCAGGGCGCGTTCTGGGCCCAGGAAGCGTGGGCGAACTACTGGGGCTGGGACAGCAAGGAGAATTCCGCGCTGATCACGTGGCTCGTCTACGTGATCTACATCCACTTGCGCCTGCTCGGCGGCTACCGCGGCGCGAAGGCGATGGGCGCGCTCGTCGCGGGTGCGCTCAGCGTGTTCCTCACCTTCCAGGTCTTCGGGTACTTGCCCGACAGCCAGAAGAGTCTGCACCGCTACACGGATGACGGCGTCGAGCCGCAAGAAGGACAGCAAGGTCCCGCACCGGTCGAGCAGCAAGCACAGGCCGAGGCCCCGACGGCGCCCGCTGAGTCGCGATGACGACCGGCGCGCGCATCCTCGACGGCAAGGCGACCGCCGCTGCCGTGCGCGCCGAGATCCGTGAGCGCGCCAAGCGCCTCGCCGCCCGCGCGCACGCGCCAGGCTTGACGGTGATCCTGGTCGGCGACGACCCGGCGAGTCAGGTCTATGTCCGCAACAAGGACAAGGCCGCGCACGAAGCCGGTTTCGTCGTGCGCACGCTGCGCCTCGCGGCGACGGCGACACAAGCCGAGGTCGAGGGCGCCGTCGATGCCGAGAACGCGGACCCCGCAGTGCACGGCATCCTCGTGCAGCTGCCGTTGCCGCGCGCGCTCGGACGTCCGGGCATGCGTCCGTGTACGCCGCTGGGCTGCATCGAGTTGCTGGACCGACACGGCATCCCGCTCGAAGGCCGCGAGGTCGTCGTCGTCGGTCGTTCCATGCTCGTCGGCAAGCCGCTCGCCGCGTTGGCGCTCGAGCGCAACGCGACGGTCACCATTGCGCATTCGCGCACGAACGACCTCGCGTCGGTGTGCCGCCGCGCCGATGTCCTGGTCGCGGCTGTCGGCCGACCGCGGCTCGTGCAGGGCGACTGGGTCAAACCCGGCGCGACCGTGTTGGACGTCGGCATCAACCGCCTGGACGACGGCACGCTCGCAGGGGACGTCGATTTCGGACCTGCGCGCGAGCGCGCCGCCTGGATCACTCCGGTTCCGGGCGGGATCGGGCCGATGACGATCGCAATGTTGCTCGCGAACACACTGCACTCGGCCGAGCGCGCGCACGCGCCGCAGCCTTCGGCGCGCTGAGGAACATGTCCGCGAGCTACCAGGACATGGGACCGGAGTCGGGCATGCCCCAGTTGGCGTTCCCGCGACCGACGCCGGCCGTGAAGCGGATGCTCATCGGCCTCGCGGCGATCCACCTCGTTTCGTTCATCCTCTTCCTGGCGAACGATGCGCTCTACGACCGCGTGGTCCTGCCGCTGGAACTCGACGGCGCGCGTTGGTTCACGAACCTGCCGATCGTGCCGGTGTGGCAGCTCGCCACGTACGGACTGCTGCACAGCCCGGTGGACGCGTGGCACCTGATCGGCAACCTGCTGATGCTCTACTTCTTCGGCACGATGCTGGAGGAGGAACTCGGTACGCGGCGCTTCGTGTGGATGTACGTCGGCGCGCAGGTCGTCGGTGCGCTGTTCTTCCTGGCCGCCGGATGGATGGGGATGCCCTCGGGGCCGGCGATCGGCGCATCGGGTGCCTGTTACGGCGTCATGATCGCCGTGGCGACGCTGTTCCCGACGCGACGCGTTCTCATGATCGTCGTGCCGATCGCGCTGAAGTGGCTGGCGCTGATCATCGTCGCCGCGACACTGTTCTCGGCGCTCCTGCAGCTGAAGTTCGGCACGTCCGGCACCGCACACTTGATCCACCTGGGCGGCATCGCGTACGGCTACCTCGCGGTGCGCTCGGGCTTGGCGCGCAAGGACCCGGTCGAGTTCTTCGAACGCCGCCGCGCCGTTCAAGATGTCGAACGCGCGCAGTCCGAGGCCGTGCGGCTCGATCAGTTGCTCGAGAAGATCAACCGCGAGGGGATCGGCAGCCTGTCGAAGGGTGAGCGCGACTTCCTCAAGAAGACGTCGAGCCGCAGGTGACCCGCGTCATCGTGGCCGGCGTTCAGTAGCCCGCCGCCTGCCCGTCCTTGCGCGATTCGCTCGCGCCGAAGTACACGCCGGACTTTGGATCGCGACGGATCGCTTGGTAGCCGCCGTAGTCGCCCAGCGACCAACCGACCGCGTGACCCTTCTGGATCAGGCCGCGCACGGTCTCCCACGCGTATCCCGTTTCGAGCGAAACCTGGCCGCCGTCCGTCATGCGCTCGCCGGTCGGCTCGCTGGAGCCGTCGTGCAGGATGCGCGGCGCGTCGCCGGCTTCCTGCGTGTTCATGCCGAAATCCACCAAGTTGACGACGATCTGCGCGTGACCTTGCGGCTGCGTGGCGCCGCCCATGACTCCGAACGACAGGATGGCCTCGCCGTCCTTCGTCACGAACCCGGGGATGATCGTGTGGAACGGGCGCTTCGAGGGCGCGTAGCTGTTCGCGCGGCCCGGCTCGAGATCGAAGAGTTCCCCGCGATCCTGCAGCACGAAGCCGAGCCCCGGCGGCGTCATGCCGCTGCCCATGCCGCGGTAGTTGCTCTGGATGAGCGACACCATCATTCCGCTCGCATCCGCAGTGGACAGGCAAATCGTGTCACCGTCCTTCAGCGCGGGATTGCCCGGCTCGACGACCTTCGCGGCGCGTTCGCCGATCTTCGCGCGACGTTCGGCGGCGTACTCCTTCGAGATGAGTGTCCGCGTCGGCACCTCGGCGAACGCCGGATCGGCATAGAAGCGCGCGCGGTCCTCGAACGCGAGCTTCTTCGCTTCGACGAACGCGTGCACGTACTCGACGCTGCCGAAGCCCATCGGCTTCACGTCGAATCCTTCGAGGATGTTCAGGATCTGCAGTGCTGCGATGCCCTGACCGGGCGGCGGGATCTCCCACACGTCGTAGCCGCGATAGTTGGTCGACACGGGCTCGACCCAGTCCGAGTGGTGCGCCGCGAGATCGGCCGCGGTCAGGAATCCACCCTGCGCGCGCATGTACTCCTCGATCGTGCGCGCCGTTTCGCCGGCATAGAACGCAGCGCGTCCTGCCTTGCCGATCTTCTCCAGCAAGTTCGCGAGGTTCGCGTTGCGCCAGAGCTCACCAGTCTTCGGCGCGCGTCCGTCGATCGTCATCTGCGCCGTGAAGCCGTCGAACTTCGACAGGATGGGAACGCTGCGGTCCCAGTAGTACGCAACCAGTTCCGACACGGGCGCGCCCTCGCGCGCGTAGCGCACGGCGGGCGCGAGCACCGCCGACAGCGGCAGCTTGCCGAACTTCGCCGACAGCTCGCACCAGCCATCGACGCAGCCCGGCACGGACACGGGCAACGGACCGTGCGGCGGGACGTGCTTCAGTCCGCGCTTCTGGAACTCCGCCAGCGTCAATCCGGCAGGTGAGCGCCCGCTGGCGTTCAGACCGTGCAGGCGCTTCTCCTTCGGATCCCACACGAGCGCGAAGAGGTCGCCGCCGATGCCGCTGCCGGTCGGTTCGAGCAGTCCCTGTACCGCGTCGGCCGCGATGGCCGCGTCGACGGCGCTGCCGCCCGCGCGCAAGATCTCGAGCGCCGCCTGCGTCGCCAGCGGGACGCTCGTCGCGGCCATCGCGTTCTTGGCGACGACCTCGGACCGTGTAGCGAACGCGCGGCCCGTGATGCGGTCACTGGGGACGAGGAGCAGCGCGGCGAGGAGGAGGGTCGGCATGCCGGCAGTTTGGCACGTGGATTCCCCGTCGTCGCGCCCTCCCGACGGGAGACCGTCAGTGCGTCGTCGCGCTTGCCACGAGTCCGGTCGGCGCCGTACCCGCCATTGCGGGCGCTTGCACCGTCATCAGGCCCGTCGTGGCTTCCACGGAGATGACCGACAGGTCGTTCGAGGTCTGGTTCGCCGCATAGAGGAAGCGACCCGAGGCGTCGAGCGACAGCGCGACCGGCTCCTGGCCGTCCACGACCTGCTGGAGTGGCTGACCGAGTTCGCCGCCGGCGAGGACGGGGAACGCGACGACCTCGCCCGACGAGACGTTGCCCGTGTAGGACGCCCACGCGAACCCGCCGCGCGGGTCGAGGGCCAACGCGGCCGGTTCGAGGCCCGGTCCGGCGACCTGCGGGACGACGGTCAAGCTGCCGCTCGTGCGGTCGATGGAATACCGCGCCAGCGAGTCCGCGCCGCGCAGCACCGCGTACGCGGTGCGGCCGTCCGGGTGGAACGCGATGCCGATGATGCCCGGTGCGGGGACCGTCGAACCGACCGACGTCGGCACGCCGGTGACAGGATCGATCGCGAAGGTCTTGATGTTGGCCGTGCCCGCCGTGCCGTCGCCGGCGTTCGCGACGTACACGAACTCGCCCGTCGGCTCGATCGCGACGGCGCGCGAGGCGACGCCCGAGGCGCGCGTGTCGACGAGCGTGAGCACGCCGGTCGTCGGTGCGATCGCGAGCGTCATCAGCCAGCCGTCGCCGACCGTGACGCCGTCGCGCGCGACGACGTAGGCGAAGCGGCCGGACGGGTCGATCGCGACGTGCGTCGGAGTGCCGGTGATGGCGACGCTGGCGCCCGTGGGCGTCAAGACGCCGTTCGTCGGCGAGACGGTGAAGCTCTGCACCGTGTGTGAGCCCTCGGCGACGACGACCGCGACGCGCGTGCGCGGTCCGACCGCGAGGCACGTGGGCTGGTCGTCCGTGAACGTCTGTCCGGCGAAGGTGAGTGCGCCGGTCGCGGCATTCACGGTGAAGGCGTGAATGTCGTCCGAACCCTTGTTCGCGCAGTGCAGGAAGCGCGGCGTCCAGGCCAGCGGCGCGCTGCCCGTCGCGCAGGTCAGCGCATGGGAGCCCGGTCGCATCGCGAGCGAGCTCTCGGTCGCGAGCGCTCCGTTCAAGTCCACCGTGTACGTCAACAACTCGCTCGAACCGCGCGCCACCGCGAACAGCCGCGCGCCTGTCGGTTCGCGCAGGAGCGCCACGGGTTCGTCACCGGCGGGGAAGGTGCCGACGTGCGTCAGCGCGCCCGTGGTCGGAGTGACCCGGAAGGAGTGGATCGAGTCCTCTCCGGCCGCGGCGACGAACAGATTGCGTCCCGTCGCATCGATCTCGACGTCCACGGGCTGAGCGCCGGCGGCGTGCAGCGGTGCGATCGCCGTGAGCGTTCCCGAGGGGCTCGTGCGCACGACGACCACGGCGTCGAACTGGCTCAGGGTCACGTAGACGAGCGGCTCGTGCGGATCCACGACCAGAGCCTTGGGCCGACCACCGTTCAGCGCGAGCGGCGAACCCTGTTGCGACAGTGATCCCGTGGACGCAGAGAAGGCGTACGAAGCCAGCGAGCTGCCGAGGCCGTTGAGCACGACACCCGCGTGCGTCACGAACAGTTGGCGGCCGTCCGGCGAGAAGGCGATGTCGGAAGGCATCGTGCCGACCGGGAAGACGAGCGTCTGCGTCGGGATGCCGGTCGTCGGATCGACGGCGAAGACGCGCACCGTGTCGGCGGCCATGTTCGCGACGACGAGCCAACTGCCGGAAGGGTGCATGGCCGCCGCGTGCGGACCCGCGCCGAGCGCGCGCACGGCGAAACGGTCGAGGGCACCGTTCTCCTGGTCGATGCCCCAAGCGACGAGCGTGTTCGTGCCTGCGTGGGGGACGTAGAAGAATCGGCCGCTGGGGTGCGCGACCGGACGCTCAGCGCCTGTGTCGCTGTTGCCGGCGAAGCCCAGCGGCCCGCGCAGGAAACGCGCGGCCTGCGTGTCGACCGTGAGCGAAGCGAAGCTGTCGTCCGTCGGGCTGGTGACGAACGCGAAGCGCTGCGGCGCGGCGATCTCGATGCGCACGTCGGCCGACGTGGAACCGCCGGTGTTCCGCGCGGTGATCGTGTAGGTCTTGCGGAGCGCGGGGGCGGTTGGCGTGCCGCTCAGCGTTCCGGTGGTCGTGTTCAGCGCGAGCCCCGTCGGCAGGGTCGGCGACACCTCGAAGGAGGTGACCGTTCCCGTGACCGTGGCTGCGAGCGGCGTGAGCGCGACCGAGGACAACTGCAGCACGTCGGTGCTGGAGTACGTCAGGTCAGCGGGCGCCGTGATCGTCGAGTTGTGGGTGCCACCGCCGCCGCCTCCCCCGCAGGCGGAGAGCCCGAACAGAACGAGAGCCGTGGCGAGCGAATTGGGAATCGTTTTCATGGAGTCTGCCTCCCGCGGAATGCGGTGCGAGATTGCTAGTCCTGTGCACCGACCGGGAGGATCGGGCTGCCGCACAGGAAATCGGACGAGCGTGGGGGCATCGAAGTTCCCGGCCCGGTTGTTCGAAACCGCGGTCGACAACTCTTCTCGTCGAAAGCTACCCCGTTGCGACAGCCGGGGCGGAATTCCGCGCGGAATCGCCGGCAAAACGGGCGAGACGGGGTGGCCCCGCCTTCATGAGGAACGCATCACGCGCCGGTGCGGGCGCGGGCGATCAGTGTCGGCGCGAGGTCGCGCGCCTTGATGACGCACTGGTCCGAGTTGTCGTACTCGAAGCGTCCGAAACGGCCGAGGGTCACGAGGCCCACCGACTCCAACCAACCCAGGATCGTGCGCCGCCGATCGGCGTAATCGTGATCGAAGACGACGTACGCCTGCTGCGTCGCGGTGCGATCGTGGAAGAGCACTTCGTCGCGCCGGATCAAACCGGAACGCGCGAGGCCGTCGATCAAGTCGTGCTCGAGCTGCGCGCCGGGGAATGGCGAGCCTCCGCGCGTCGTGACCTCGCACAAGAGCGACGAGCGACCCTTGGGCGCGAGGCTCGGCGCGTAGTTCGACATGTACGTGATGCGGTTCGCGGGTCCCTGCGCTTCGTGCGGCAAGTAGATCCAGGAAAGGTCCGGATGCGCGGCGCGGTCGAGCGCCAGCAGCACGCAAACGATGCCGTTGTATTCGAGCGCGCGGCACGCAGCAGCGACCTCGTTGGGCATCGACGCGACGAGGTCGGGCAGGTACGTGAGGCTGAGCGTGTTCACGACGACGTCGAAGTCCTCGTCGTTCACGCGCCAACGATCGCCCTTCCGCACGATCTCACGCACCGGCGTCGAGAGGCGGATGCGCGGCATCAGCGGCGCGGCGATGCCGTCGGTGATCGCTTGGAACCCGCCGTCCTTCGGGTAGTAGAAGATCGACTGGTGGGTGTAGCCCTCGGTGCGGATGCCGACAGACGAGCGCAGCACGTCGTCGATCGGCGCGTCGGGCACGCGGCCCGCGACCCAGTCGCTGGTCAGGAAATCGAGATCGCGCTTCCAGACCTTCGCGTTGTACGGGTCCATGAAGTGCTGGGCGATGCCGTCGCCGAAACGCCAGCGCACCCATGCGCCGAATTCCTTGGGCGCCTTGCTGTCCGACACTTGGCGCGCGTGCCAAGCCGCGACGTAGCCGCGCAGGCAGTCGAAGTTGGCCTCGGGCGGAAGGTCGCCGAGCCCGTTCTCGAACGGGTAGTTCACCCAGCGCTGCCCGAAGCGGATGCGCGTGTGGCGGTCGCGCTGCACGAACGCTTCCTGGCCGCCGGCCTTGGCCTGCATCCAGGCCATCGCCGGCTTGTCCTTGCTGTACAGGATGTGCCCGCCGGTGACGTCGTAGGTGAAGCCGTCCACGGTCTTCGACGCGCACAGACCGCCGGGCGCCGAGGCGGCCTCGAAGAGGTGCACGGAATCCGCGTCCAACCCGCCCTCGACGAGGAAACGGGCCAGGGAGAGGCCGGACACGCCGGCACCGAGGATGGCGATCTTCACGCAGTGGGCTCCGAGGGTGGAAGTCCGAACGATACCAGCGCATCCGGGCCGCGTCGCCGCTGGTCGATGCGGAACGTCGAATCGTGCGCGATCGGCGGCGACTCGGCGTGCGCCGCGAGGGTTTCGGGACGCGGGATTTGGCGCATCGACGTTCCCCGTCGGCTCGGGCCGGCGGTGTCCTTCACCGGGTCCGCACCAGCGCTTCCGTCGAGAGCCCCGCGCGTCCGAGCGCGGGTGCGGCCTCGACGAGCCAGCGCCGTGCATCCGTGACGTAGCCGGCCGTCGGCTGGAGATCCGGTTGCAGGTGCGCGAAGTGCGCGTTGAAGCCGGCCATGCACAGCTCGCGTGCGTACTTCGCGCAGCACGATGCCAGCGCGACGGCGAACGACAGCGCATCGGCCTTCTCCGCAAACGTCACGCGCATGCGGCGTCCCTCCGTTCCACGCAGTGTGTAGACGGAGCGCGCGGCAACCTCGGACTCCGTCGTGACTCTTGCGGTCGGGAATGTCGCCGCGAGCAGGCCCGCGTAGCGCATGCGTCCGCCGTGTCGGTCGACGACGAGCTCGACGCCCTCCGTTCCGTACGCGTCGAACGCGTGCGCGAAGAACGGCGCGCACTGTTCCCAGTGGGTCGCACCCTTGCTGCCGGTGCGCTCGAAAGACGCGTTCAACGTCGTTGGCGGCACCGCGCGGACGGCGCATGTCGCGACCTGCACCTCGGCGCGCCGCAGTGCATCGCCGATGGACGCGCACACGGATTCGAGGCCGGCGTCCGCAGCGGTCGACAGGCGGCGGGGGACGGATCCGTGCCAGAACTCGTCCGCGATCTCGGCGCAGCCGAGCGGCGGCGGCGTCGCGGCCAAGAACGCGCGACCGCCATCGGGCAGTCCGTGCAGAGCGGAATGGAAGGCGAGGACCGTGTGCTCCAGGCGTTCGCGGCCGCGCGCATTGCGCTCGAACACGGCCTTCGAATCGCCGACGATCACGCGCGGTGTCGCGGAGCCCTCTTTCACCCGGGAGCGCTCGCCGGGTCGCGCCACCGCGCTCGCGAGGCCCGTCCACGGATCGCCGCCGTCGCCGCGCGTGCGCAGTGCGACGCACCCGATCGTCAGCGGACCGAGCATCGGACCGAAGCCCGCTTCGTCCACGCCGACGAGCACGCGCGGCGCGAAGTCCTCGCCCTGTCCGTGCGTGCCCGCGAAGAGCGTCACGACCGGGAAGAGCGTCGCCCCCGGGAAGAGCGTCGCCCCCGGGTCCGCGCTGCGGCTGCGACGCGCCATCTGCGTTTCAGGCCGCGCGCGCGGTGAACGGCTCGTCGCGACGCTCGCGGAACTTGGCGAGCATCACGATGCAGCCGAGCACCGTGAAGATCGACACGATCTGCGACGTCGAGATCGCGCCGCCGAACCACACGCCGCGCACGGTGTCCCCGCGCAGCATCTCGACCGCGAAGCGCAGGATGCCGTACGAGACCAGCATCCACAGTGCGGCCTGCCCGGCGTAGCGGCGCCGCTTGATGATCTGCCAGCCGATGAACGCGACGATGAGGGCCTTGATCGACATCAAGGGTTCGGTCGCCCACAAGAGCTTGCCGGCGTTCTCGGCGCCGAACAGGCTGTCGGGCGGCAGGACCGCGGGTACGCGCAACGTGATCGGGAACGGCAGCCATTCGAGGTTCTGCGGCACGACCTTGCCGTAGTCGTCGCCGACCAAGAGGCACCCGACGCGTCCGATGGCCTGTCCGCAGAACCCGCCGAGGAGTCCGATGTCGAGCGCGTTCCAGGGCCGCAGGCCCTCGCGGCGCGAGGACCACAGACCCAGCGCGACCGCGCCGATCAGCCCGCCGTACATCACCAGGCCGCCCTGCCAGACGTACAGGATGCTCAGCGGATCGTCGCGAAACCCTTGGCCGGTGCGCGAGCCGCGCAGGACCTCGACGACCACGTACATGAGGCGCGCGCCGACGATCACGCCGACTACGAGCCAGATCGTGACGTTGGCGAAGCGCTGCGGATCCTTCTCGGGCTCGTCGGAGTAGCGCGCCGCCACCTTGCCGATCACGTAGGAGCCGAGCAGGAAGCCCAGCGCCACCATGAGCCCGAAAGAGCGCACAGGGAACTCGAGGACGGGGATCTCGAACAGGATCGGATGCATCAGCTCTCCACGCGGAAGCGGGGGAGTCTAGGGAAACGCGGGTTGGGGCTCACGCACGCGTTTCGAAGCTCGTCCGCGCTCGCTATCCTGTTCGCCCCGCGAAACGGGCTTCAGACCCCGCCGCTGGCTGCCGTCGGCACCTCTGCCTGACCCGCCGTCCGAACTTGCCGTCCCCTCCGCAACGCGCCGCAGCGAGCGACCCATGAGCGAATCCGCAAACCCGTTCGACGGACCCCGAGCGGAAGACGGCGCCGAGGACCGCGAGGACGGCGCGCCGACCGAGTCCGATCCGGTGGAGGCTCCGGAGGGTGAGTCCGCCACGAACGACGCCGACCCCGAGGCGCGGGCCGATCGCGGGCCACGCCGCAGTCCGGGTCAGCGCGGGGACGTGCAGCGCGACGATCGCCCGCGCGTGAAAGTCTTCGTGGAGGGTCGCTACCGCAAGTTGACGCGCGACCTACCGCAGACCGTGTTCTTCTGCCCCGAGTGCAAGGGGCATCCGCGGCGTCGACGCGGCTGCGCGCGCTGCGAGGGCTTAGGCAAGCTCACGCGCGACTCCGTGCAGGAACTCGTCGGCTGGGTGATCGGCGCGGCGTTCAAGACGCGTCGGAACAAGTTCCACGGCGCCGGCCGCGAGGACCTCGACGTGCGCATGCTCGGCGAAGGTCGGCCGTTCGTCTTCGAGCTCGAGAACCCGAAGGTGTTCGACGTGGATCTGGCCGAGGTCGAGGCCGAGATCAACCGACGCAACGCAGGACGGCTCGAGATTCGCGGACTGCACTGGTCGGACAAGTCGCGCGTTCGCGTGCTCAAGGAAGAGCCGCACGCGAAGGAGTACGAAGCGCTCGTCGGTCTGGAGGCCCCGGTCGACCTGGCGCTCTGCGCGGCGCTCGTCGGCCAACGCATGCAGGTCGTCCAGCAGACACCCGCGCGTGTCGCGCACCGCCGCGCGGACATGGCGCGCGAACGCTGGATCGAGTTCCTCGCGTTCGAGCCGGGTGCGGAACCGGCGGAGTTGCGCGTCCGCTTGCGCACCGAGCACGGGACGTACGTCAAGGAGGCCATCCACGGCGAAGGCGGCGCCACGCGCCCGTCGCTCTCCGAACTGCTCGGTGTGCCCTGCGTGTGCCGCGAACTGGACGTGCTGGCCATCCTGGAGCCGACCGGCGAGGTGCAGCCACTGCCTGCAAAACCGATCGGATTCGGTGCGAACCTGCTCGATGCCGAAGGAGCGGGTTAGTCTCGGACTGACTCCCCGAGACCCCCGCATGACGATCCGAACCACTCGACGCGAACGTACGACCCTGATCTCCGCGGCCACGATCGCTCCGCGATCGCTGTCGACCTTCGTCCTCGCCGCGTTGGCCGTCGGCGCGGTGTTGACGGCCTGCGCCGGCGAACGTGGCGGATCGCGCGAGAACGAGGAGCGACGTCGCGCTGCAGGCGTGCGCGAGCACGACGCCGATCACGACGCGGACTACGACGAGGAACGCGAAGAAGAAGAGCGCGAGGAAGCGGAACGGGAAGGTCGCTTCGACGCCGATCACCCCTTCGAGTCGCTGATGGCGCTCGCGCGTCCGGCGCCGACGGAAGGCGGGATGATCGAGAACGTCGAGCGCGACCGCCGCGGGCGGCGCGATTGGATCGAAGAGATGCACCGCACCGCTCCCGACGTGGACTGGCGCGCGATCGAAGCAGGCAACGTGCGCCGCGAGGAGCGCCGCCGGGCGCAGATGGCGCACCAGCAGGCGCTCTCGACGACGAGTTGGACCGAGGTCGGCAGCCGCAACATCTGCGGCCGCATCCACTGCGCCACGCGCGTGATGGGCGGAACCGCGGCGTCGCAACTGTGGATCGGTTCGGACTTGGGCGGCGTCTGGCGCGGCAATCCGAACGGCACGGGATGGTCGCCGCGCTCCGACGACGTGTACGGCGGCGCGAACGACGTCGTCGTCGTGCCCAGCGACATTCCCGGCGGTGCCGACGTCGTCGTGCAGACGAGCGACGGCGGTCGCGTGCGCGTGTCGCGCGACGACGGCGCGACGTGGGAGACGCCCACGGGTCTGCCGAACTTGTCGTCGTGCCGCGGCGTCGGCGTGCTCGACGACGCGTCGAAAACGATCCTCGTCTACGGACAGTTCAACTCGGGCGGCACGAAACCCGGTGTGTTCGCCTCGACGGATCGCGGACGCACGTTCTCGAACCGCTGGACGGGGACGCAGAACTTCCCGGGTTGGATGTGGGTGCCGCGCAAGGCGCCGTACCAGGCTTCGCAGGTGTTCCTCGTGCAGAAGGGCGTCCTGTGGGCGTCGACGAACGGAGCGGTGTCGTTCCAAGCGCGCGGCACGATCGACGCGGCGGCCGCGCGCGCGATCCTCGCGGGCTCGGAGGCCGGCGCACCGACGCTGTACGCATTGCTGCAGGTGTCGAGCACGTGGACGCTGCACCGCTCGGACGACGCTGGCATGTCCTGGGCGCCGATCTCGACGGTCACGGACCTGTGGGACGGCACGCTGTGCGCGTCGACGTCGAATCCGTCGCTGGTGATGCACGGCGGGCTCGAGTCCTGGCGCTCGACGAACGGCGGCGTCTCGTTCACGAAGATCAACAACTGGGGCGACTACTACGGCAACCCCGCAGCGCGACTGCATGCCGACACGCCGGGCATCTTTTGCTGGCCCGATCCGATGGGGGGCGAGCGCTGGTACTTCGGCACGGACGGCGGGCTGTTCGAGAGCCTGAACGGCGGCGTCACGGTGAACAACCTGACGCTGACCGGCATCGGGACGAGCCAGTACTACGGCACGCTGACTTCGCGCGCGAACGCCGACCGCATCCAGGCCGGTGCGCAGGACCAGGGCTACCAGCGCGGCATCTATCAGGCGCCGACGGGTCAGGGGCCGTCCACCGATTTCAGCCAACTGATCAGCGGTGACTACGGACACCTCACGTCGTCGGACGGCACGCACGGCATCGTGTACTCGACGTACCCAGGATTCGTGCTGATCTCCGAGGGCGAGACGAGCCCGACGCTGCGGCAGGCCAGCTTTCCCGCCGGCGCGGCGAACACGTGGCTGCCGATGGTGACGGCGGATCCGCTCGATGCGAACACGTTCTTCTTCGCTGGCGACCAGCTGTACCGCTACGTGCGCGCGGGCAATGCGTGGAACCCGGTCGTGCACACGGGCTTCAATTTCCTGACGGGCGGCGCGGCGTATTTGACCGCCGTCGCGTTCGCGCCTTCGAACGCGCAGCGCATGTATGCAGTGAACAGCGCGGGCCGGCTCTTCACGTCGGCCAATCACGGCGTGGCGTGGACCGAGTCGGCCAACTCCGGACCGTCGCCGCACTACTTCTACGGGAACACGATCGCCGTGCACCCGATCGATCCGCTCGAGGCCGTCGTCGGCGGATCGGGTTACAGCACGGCCGGCGTGCGACGGACGCTCGACGGCGGAGTCACGTGGAGCGCGCTGACGACCGGACTGCCGGCGACGCTCGTCTACGACCTCGCGTACGCCGAGGATGGATCGGGCGACATCTACGCCGCGACCGAGGCGGGTGCTTGGCGCTACGTGCGCGCGAATGGCACATGGGTAAACGTGCTGCAGCTCGGCACGCCCGTCACGCTCTACTGGTCGGTCGAAGCCGTACCGTCGCGGAACCTGATGCGGTTCGGCACGTATTCGCGCGGTATCTGGGACTACGACCTGCCGAACGTCACCCCGGTCGCGCAGTGGGTGCGCTACGGCGAGAATTTGGGCGGTGCGAACACGCTCGACCTCGACAGCGTCACGCCGCCCTCGATCGGAACGACTGCACAACTCTTCGTCACCGCGTCCGATCTCGGAGTACGGACTGGATGGATCCTGCACTCGCCGTTCGGCGGATCCGCGCCGTTCGCGGGCGGGACGCTGCTGGCCGACCCGATCTCGCAGATCCAGCGCGTGCGCGTGGAGAGTGACGGACTCGGTTCGGCGCGCTTCGCGATCCCGAACGATCCCTTCCTGGTCGGGACGTCGCGCTTCCTGCAGGCGGTGCTCGTGGATCCCGGACAACCGGGCGGCTATTCGATGTCGAACGGCATCGAGGCGCGCTTCGGGCCCTGAAACCGGGCCCTGAAACGGCCGCGCGATCCCGGGCGCGGGCCGCGCGTGATCAGAGGATCGTGCCGACGACCTCGGTCTCGAAGACGAGGTTCTCGCCGACGAATCCCTGCACCGCGTACACGAACATCCGCGTGCGAATGCGCATCGAGCGCGAGATCCAATGCATGCGCACGCCCGGTTCGACCAGGCCGCGGAAACGCGTCTCGTTCAGACCGGCGAACCCGAGGAAGCTCGTGAAGTCCTGCGTCCGCTGGACGTAGTCCCAACTCGCGAGCTGCGCCGCCGCCTCCGTCATCAGCACGCCCGGGAAGATCGGCCGGCCGCGAATGTGGTCCGGGGCCCACCAATCGTCGGCGCGGATGTCCTTCCAACCGACGGCGGTTCCGTCTTCCTTGCCGAAGTGCGCGATCCCGTCGAGGAGTGCGAAGCGACCCGACTGCTTCAGGACCTTGTAGATATCCGCGTGGCTCGCCACGGACTGCGTGAGATCGATGCTCGTGGGATCCAGGAGGGGGGCTGCGGCCATGGGCGGGGAGTGTAGGAATCCGTCGCACCGCACCCGACAACGGATCGCGTTCTTTCCGCGCGGCCTCGGGCGAAGCTAGGATCCTGAAGTGACTTCCACACCGCGCGATTCCACGGGCCCCGAAGGTGACGATTCCGCGCGCGCACGGTCGACCGGTTCTGAGTCAACACCGGCCGGTCGCGACGCGCTCCACCCGGCCACGCTGTGCATCCACGCTGGCCACAGGGCGACTGGGGGAGAGCATGCGAATGCTGCACAGCGCGCCGTCGTCGCGCCCGTGGTGCACAGCACGACGTTCCTCCTCGACGACGATGCCTACGCCGCGATGACGAGCGGGCGTGCGTCCGAGGCTTGGATCTACACGCGCATCCGCAATCCGACCCTCGACGTCGTGCAGGACAGGATCGCGGCGCTCGAAGGCGCGGAGCGGACGCTGCTGTTCGCTTCGGGCATGGCCGCGATCCACGCTGCGTTGATGTCCTTCCTGACGAGCGGATCGCGCGTCGTGGCGCACCGCGAGATCTACGGCTCGACCTGGGACCTGCTGGCGAACCTGCTGAAGCCGCTGGGCATCACGACGGAGTTCGTGGACCTGAACGACGAAGCGGCTCGCAGCGCGGCGCTGCAGCGCGGCGCGGACGTCGTCTTCTTGGAGACCATCACGAACCCTTCGCTGGACGTACCCGATCTGCCGCGCATCGTGGCGGACGCACACGCAGCGGGCGCGCGCGTCGTCGTGGACGCGACTTTTGCGACGCCGCTCCTGCAGCGTCCGTTGGAGCACGGAGCGGACCTCGTGGTGCACTCGGTCACGAAGTACTTGAGCGGGCACTCGGACGTCATCGGCGGCTGCGTCAGCGGCTCGAAGGAGCGCATGGCGCCCGTCTACCGCTGGTTACAACTCGCCGGCGGTTGCATGGACCCGCACGCGGCGTTCCTCGTCGATCGCGGCCTGAAGACGCTGCCGCTGCGGATGGAACGGCACCAGTCGAACGCGCTCGAACTCGCCCGCCACCTCGAGCGTCATCCGCGTGTCGAGACGGTGCTGTACCCTGGACTGGCGAGCCACCGCGCGCACGAACGCGCGCGCCGCACGTTGGACGGATTCGGCGGCATGCTGTCGCTGGTCGTGCGCGGCGGCGATGCAGCGGCGTTGCGCACGGTGCGCGGTCTGGAACTCGCACTGGAGGCGTCGAGCCTGGGCGGCGTCGAGACGCTGGTCAGCCTGCCGTTCAACACGAGCCACGCGCGCATGTCGGTTTCCGATCGCGCGGCCGCGGGCATACCGCCCGGATTGGTGCGCGTTTCGGTCGGGGTGGAGGACGTGCGCGATCTGTGCGCGGACTTCTCGCGCGCTCTCGACCGGAGCGGCAGGCCGTGACCGCGACAGAACGAGAGACGCACGACGCGACGACCGCGGAGTTCGTGCACGATCTGAACGGCGCGTTCGATCGCGTGCACACCGCGAAGGAGGACGCGTTCTGGGCGGCCTACATGGGTGCCGCGCCCGATCCCGCGGCCGCGCGCGCCGAACTCGCGCGTCGCGAGATCGAACACCAGGCCTTCCTCTCCGACCCGGAACGCCTGCGGGCCGTCCGCGCGGCCGTTGTCGCTGCGGAAGCGCTGCTCGATGCGCCGGCGGACGTTCCGCGGCCGCACGCCGACGATCTCGTCGCGCTGTCGGGATGGATGGCGACGTTCGAGGCCCACGGAATCGAGTCCGAGTCCGCGCGCGGGCTGCAGTCCGAAATCGTCGCCGCTGAAGCCGCGCTGGCCGGCGCGCGCGGCGAACTCGAGCTTCGCGTGCGCACCGCGAGCGGCGCGACGCGCCCGGCGTCGATGCCCGAACTCGGCGTGATCCTCGCCACCGATCCGGACGAGGCCGTGCGTCGGTCCGCCTGGGACGCGCTGCGAACGGTCGAGACGCACGTGCTGGACCGCGGCTTCCTGGACGTCGTGCGGCAGCGCAACGCGCTCGGTCGCATGCTCGGCGCGGAGGACTACTACGACTGGAAGGTGCGGCGTGTCGAAGGCTTGACGAAGGCCGAGGTTTTCGCGCACCTCGACGATCTGGAGGAGCGCACGCGCGATGCCGCGCGGCGCGCTCTCGACGAACTCGTGCGCACGAAGGGCGCGGACGCCGCGCGACCCTGGAACCTGCGTCAGGCCGTCGGCGGCGACGTCACGACCGCGCAGGATCCGTATTTCCCCTTCGGGAAGGCGCTCGAACGGTGGGGGCGTTCGTTCGTCGCGCTCGGGATCGACTACCGCGGCGCGACCCTCGTGCTCGACTTGGTGGATCGCAAGGGCAAGTACGAGAACGGATTCATGCACGGCCCCGTGCCGGCCTGGCGCGAACGCGGCGCGTGGAGACCCGCGCGCATCCAGTTCACGGCGAACGCGGTGCCGGGCCTCGTCGGCGCCGGTCGGCGTGCGCTGGAGACGCTCTTCCACGAGGGCGGGCACGCGGCGCACTTCGCCAACGTGGACATGCCCGCACCGTGTTTCTCGCAGGAGTTCGCGCCGACTTCGGTGGCCTTCTCCGAGACGCAGAGCATGTTCCTCGACAGCCTGGTCTCCGACCCGGACTGGCAGGCGCGCTACGCGCACGACACGCACGGCACCGCGATGCCCGTCGATCTCGTCGAGCGCGGGATCCGGGTTGCGCAGCCGTTTGCGGCCTGGAACCTGCGCGCGATGGTCGCGGTGTGCGTGGCCGAGCGCGCTATCTACGAGATCCCCGATGCCGAGCTCTCCGCGGAGCGCGCGCTCAGTGCGCTGCGCGAGGTCGAACGTCGGCTGCTCTTCCTCGACGACGGGTCACCGCGACCGACGCTTTCGGTGCCGCACCTCTTGGCCGGCGAGAGCAGCGCGTACTACCACGGCTACGTCTTGGCGGAGATCGCCGTCCAACAGACGCGAGCGTTCTTTCGCGAGCGCGACGGGTACCTCCTCGACAACCCTCGGCTCGGCCCGGACCTTGCGCAACACTACTGGCAGCCCGGGAACAGCCGCACGTTCCTCGACTTCGTCGAGGACCTGACCGGCGCACCGCTGACCTCGACCGCGATCGCGCGACGCGTCAACCGCACGACCGACGAGGCGATCGCCGACGCGCGCGCCGACCTCGCGCGCGAACCGTCGATCCCGCGCCATGAAGGTCCGGTGGAGCTCGGCGCGCACATCCGCGTCGTGCACGGAGCCGAGACGATCGCGGACACGCAACGCGGCGGTTTCGCGGGTGCTTGCGCCGATTTCGAGCGCTGGATCGCCGCGCGCGCGACTGCGCGCTGACCTAGGGGACGGTGATCCACGAGACCGTGATCGACTGGACCGTGCGCTACTGGACGGTGATCTCGACCTCGGCGCGCGTCTCGAGCCCGACCGCGAACGATCTGCGGCCCGTGCGACCGTCCGGCGCCGACGCGCGCACCTCGTAGTTCGTGGGCGGCAAGTACGGCGCGACGAGCACCCCGTCGCCGCCGGATCGCCCGCGCACGATGCCGGCCGGAGAGCCCGAACCCACGATCTCCGCATCCGCGACCGGCGCGCCCTGCGCGTCGACGATGCGGATGCGCGCCGAACCGGTCGGAGGCAATTGCGTTCGCGGCCAGCGCATCGTCGGTGCGCGGAACGTGAACTTCTCCGGCGCGACGAGCGGCGCGCCCTCGGGCCCGAACTCGATGCGGTACTCGCCGTCGACGAGTTCGCGGAACACGAACATCCCGGTGGGGTCCGCTTCGACGCCGCGCCTCTCGCGCGTCCGTGTGTTCTCGATTCCGACGCGCAGACCCTCGGCCGCGCGACCCTCGTGATCCAGAACGAACCCGTCCACGAACCCGGCGCGCGCGAGGTACAAGGAGACGTGCACTTCGCTCGCGCCGCGCACGAGCAGCGCCGGCGCTTCCGTCGAGTTCAGCGCCTGGGCTTCGGCGCGGACGCGGTATCCGCCGAGCGACAGATCTTCGATGTCGAAGCGCGTCTCGCCGTGCTCGAATTCGATACGTCGCGACTCCGCGTGCTCGGATCCGACGAGCGTCGGATGCGGTTCGAGTACGAGGGTCCAGTGCGCGGGCACGGCGACGTCCTTGCCGCGGATCTCGCCGCGAATACGCCCGCGACCGCGGAAACGCGCCGGATCCTCGGGTGGGGGCGACGTCGGCGCGACGGGGACGTCTCGGCGCACAGTGCCGGCCTCGGCCGAGCGCGGAGCGTCCGTGGGGGACGGTGGAGCGGGAATCGCCGCGGCTCCGGAGGGTCCCGCCGAATCGGGACCGACAGCTCCGCGCGTCCAGAACCACGCGGCTCCGAGGCCCAGGATCGCGAGGGCTGCCAGCGCGAGGAGGGCCGCGCGTGCGGAACCGTGCTTGACCGACGAGGCCGGACCGCTTCTCTTCTCGCGCTTCGAACTCATCCGGCGTAGGCCCCGCGGCCGATCCCAGCGGTGCGGCGCGTCCGCGATCCTAACGCTTGGCATCGGCCCGTTCCGAGAGCGCGACTGCCCGAGGGTCGTGCTGCGCCCCCGCCATCGCCCTCACCGGCCCCTCCCCCCCCCGACCAGCACGACCAGTCCGAACCGCATGTCCTACCGTTACGTCTCGGCTGTCCTCGCGCTGGTGCTCCTCGTCCTCGCCGCGCCGCTCGTCCTGACCGCGTCGGCTGCTCCCGTGGTGCCGCAGGACGGCAAGGCGCAGACCGGTCGCCTGATCGTGCTGGGCTTCGACGGCGCGGACGCACGGACGACCGCGGAGCTGATGGACGCGGGACTCCTGCCGAACCTGGCGAAGTTGCGCGACACCGGCACCTTTGCGCCGCTCGGGACGACGACGCCGGCCGAGTCGCCCGTGTCTTGGGCCGCGCTGAACTCGGGCCGCAATCCGGCGAAGACGGGCATTCCCGGTTTCGTGAAGCGCGATCTCGTCGACGGCGGCATCCCGGTGCCGGCTCTCGGCCACGTCACACACGAGGAGCGCGCGTCGACGTCGTTCGCGCTGCCGTTCCTCGAACGCACTCTGATCAGCCAGAACACGTGGGTGCTCGCGGGCGTGGTGGGCGTCGGCGCGACGCTCCTCTTCCTCTTGGTGTTCGCCGGCCTGTTGAAGATTCGCGCGCGCATCGCGCTCCCGATGGCACTCGTGCTCGGATTGGTCGGCGGTGCGGGCGCGCACATCGCGTCGAGCTACGTGCCGCACTCGATCTCGGACGTCGTGGGCAACCCGACGAAGACGGAACCCTTCTGGGAGACGGCGGCCAAGGCCGGCAAGCGTTGCGTCGTCATCGACAGCGCGATGTCGTGGGATCGCGCCGAGGTTCCGGGCGCGCGCGTTCTGTCGGGCCTGGGCGTGCCCGACGTGCGCTCGAACAACGGCGACTGGTTCATCTATACGACGGACCCGAAGGTGCTGGAGCGCGCCCCGATCGGCCAGTCGACGAGCACCGCGGGTCGCATCTTCCGCGTGGACCAGCGCGACGACGTGATCGAGAGCTGGGTGTACGGCCCGTTCGACTTCGTGGCGATCGACGCGGCGAAGCGCGAGCTGGCTGGCATCGACGAGCGCATGCGCATGTCCGGCCAGTCGTCCGCGGACGTGGAGGCGCTGCGCAAGCGCAAGCGCGAGTTGCAGACCGAAGTGCTCCCGCGCCTGCAGCTCACGCGCCCGTTCCACCGCAGCGAAGAGGGCCGCGTCAGCCTGCCCCTCAAGGTCACGCTCGAATCCAACGGCGACACGCGCGTCGCGATCGGTCCGCAGGAGCAGACGCTGCGCGAAGGCGACTGGTCGCAGTGGTACCACTTGACGTTCGAGCTCTCGCCGCTGGTCAAGGTGCGCGCGATAACGCGCGTGAAGCTCGTGAAGCGCGCCGAACCGTTCGAACTTTTCGTGGACTTCCTCCAGTTCGATCCGGCGCACCCGACCTGGTGGCAACCGGTCAGCCAACCGCCGGGATTCGCGGCCGATCTGGCTCGTTCCGCCGGCGCGCCCTACGAGACGGTCGGTTGGGCGTGCCTCACGATGCCCTTCAAGGACCGCGAGATCGATCCGGTCACGTTCTTGGAAGACATGGAAGCCACGCAGCGTTCGCGCGAGGTCCTGTTGCGCGCCGCGTTGGCGCAGTCCGACTGGGACGCGCTGATGTTCGTCGAGAGCACGCCCGACCGCGTCCAGCACATGATGTATCAGTTCGCGGATCCGACGCACCCGGCGTACGACGCCGCGAAGGCCGCGCAACGCATGACGTTCTTCGGCGAGGACATCGCGCTGTCCGACGCGATCCGCGCTTCCTATCAGTCCATGGACCGCATCGTGGGCGAGGTCGTGAACGACCACCTGAAACCGGGGGACACGCTGATCGTGTGCGCGGACCACGGCTTCCAGTCGTTCAAGCGACAGGTGCACTTGAACAACTGGCTCGCGAAGGAGGGTTATCTGGCCCTCTTGCCCGACGTGACGAAGGCCGACTCGCGCGCGCTGGGCTTCGTGGATTGGACGCGCACGCGCGCCTACGCGCTGGGGCTCGGCGGCATCTACTTGAACCTCGCCGGCCGCGAACGCGACGGCACGGTCGCGGCCGCCGACGCGCCGGCGCTAATCCAGGAGATCCGGCAGAAGTTGCTCGCGATGGAGGACTCGGCCGGCGGCAAGGCGATGCACAGCGTGCTCGTGACGTCCGAGGTCCATTCGGGCCCTTACCTCGGCGAAGAGGCCGACCTCATGGTCGGTTTCTCTGCCGGTTGGCGCGTGTCGTGGGCCACCACGCTGGGGGACATCCAACTCGCCGAGGGACCGGCGGCGGGCACGTTCGTCGCCGGGGAGGTCTTCGAGGACAACCGCTTGAACTGGTCCGGCGACCACGTGTCGGTCGCGGGCGACCTCGTGCAGGGCATCTTCTTCTCGAACCACAAGGTCGAGATCCCGGCGGGCGGCGTGGATCTCCTGCACATCGCACCGACGGCGCTCGGCGCGCTGGGTCTCGGACTCGGAGCGGACGCGACCGACTTCGACCGGCCGGCCCTCGTGTTCACGAAGTGAACGCGTGCACGCGCGCTGCACACCGGCCGAACTGCACGCGGCGATCGAGCGCGGGGACGACCTCCAACTCGTCGACGTGCGCGAGCCCGTGGAATGGGCGATCGGTCAGCTGCCCGGATCGATCCTGATCGCGCTCGGCGACCTCGGCGCGCGCGCGGAGGAACTCGATCCCGAGCGCCCGGTCGTGTGCATCTGCCACCACGGTGTGCGCAGCCTGCGCGCGGCGGGTCTGCTCGTCGGTCGCGGGTTCACGGACGTCCGCGACCTAGCCGGCGGGCTCGAGCGTTGGTCGCGGGACGTGGACCCGGAGTTTCCGCGCTACGGGCACTGAACGTCGGGCCCCGAGCCCTGGGTTCGCGCGGACCCAGCGACCTCTCGGTCGTTCTCGGCCCGGATCCGTAGCGTCCCTGGAACCGTTGAATTCTTCATGCGCTCTTCGCGCAACACATGGGTCGAGGTCGGAGTTTGCGCGCGCTCGATCGACTCTTCGCGCAAAGGTCATGTCGCGCCCGCAGGATCGGCTCACTCCTGCGTAGGGGGCTTGTCGATCGAAGGATCGAAGGGAATCCGCGCGGGCTTCGCGCGTCCTGCGACACGGGACCGTGCTGGGCGACCCCCGGTCGGCAGACGGCCGGGGCGACCTTCCCGGATGGATCGAGAGAGAGTGGCAGCGAGGAGAGAGACGATGGAGCGACGCGAGGTGACGACCCTTCTGGTTCCCGGGATGCGACGAGCGCGCATCCTGTGGCGCGACGACGACAGCGGCGAACGGCTGTGGCTCGTCCTGACCGGCACGGACGAGTTCCTGGAGGAGCTGGGGCACGCCGGCTACGACCTGCAGCGCCTGCCGGATCCGCCGCCGGCGGGTTCGGGCCGACAGTCCACGAACGCGGCCTGAGACTCGCCGCACGCGGTCTCGGAACGTGGGCGCGGCGCGCCCCCGCGCTCCCACATGCGCGCGGGGAGGTCCGCCGCGCGCGCGCCGGGGAACCGGCCTCGCCCCGGCGCCGGCGCGGCGCGCAAAAGGCGCGAGAACCGGCGCGGGTTCCCGTCCGTGCGTTGGATCCTGGGCCCGCGCACCTTTAGACTGCCGCCCCTCGAGATCCGGGCGATGGAACCCTCGGAATTCCGCCCGGCCGCGCTGCAACTCATGACGCATCCTGCACTGATCGAACGCATCACCCGCTCGCTCGCCTACATGCTCCGCCACCAACCGGAGGAGTTCGACCTGGAGGTCGACGACCACGGGTACGCGGAGATCGGCGACGTGCTCCGCGCGCTGAACGAACGCTTGGGCGAGTCGGTCGCGGAGGAAGACGTGCGCGAAGCCGTCGAGTCCGGCGACCGTCAACGCTACGAGTTCGTCGGCGACCGCATCCGCGCGCTGTACGGACACTCGATCGAGGTCCAGCCCGGCGAACCGACGCAACCGCCCGAACACCTGTACGTCGGCGTGTCGCGTGCCGACGCGGACCGCGCGCGCCGGTACGGTCTGCGTCCGGGCCGCCGCCGTTTCCTGCACCTGGCGCTGACGCCGGACGACGCGCTCGAGACCGCGCAGCGCACCGCACGCGAGCACGAAGTGATCGTCGTCCGCGCGCTCGACGCGTGGGAAGAAGGCATCAACTTCTACGACCGTATCTCGCTGTACCTGTCGGACCCGATCCCGACGCAGTTCCTCGAAGGTTCCGCGGCGCGCGCGCCGGGGGAAGCGGCTCAGGGTCGCCGTGAGGAAGGACAGCGCTCGGAAGGACACCGGGCGGTCGCCCCCGCGCACCGCGAATCGTCGCACCGTCCGGCCGCTCCCGTGCGCCACGCGCGCGAGGACGTCGTCTACGGACAGCACGAGGACGCAGCTCCGGCCGCGGGCTACCACGAAACTCCGCACTACGACGCGCCCGCGGACGAAGGCGCGCACCACGGACACGAGGCCGACGCGGACCGTCCTGCACACGCGGATGCTGGTGCGCCCGACGATGGCGCTCCGCGCCGTCGACGCCGCGGCCGTCGCGGTCGCCGACCCGGCGAGGCCGGCGAGGCCGGCGCTCCCGAGCGTCCGGTGTACGGCGACGAGCGCGCGCCCGCCGCATACGACGACGCACCGCGTGCTCCCGAGGGCTTCGATGATCGCCCCGCCCGACCGGAGCCGCGCTCGTTCGAACGTGCTCCGCGTCCCGACGACCGTCCGGCGTACGGCGACCGTGCTCCGCGTGGTGGTGATCGGCGCCCCGAGGGCGGTGCTGATCGGCGCCCCGAGGGCGGTGCTGACCGGCGCCCGATGGATCGCGCCGAGCCGGCGCGCGGCTACGACCGTCCCGTCGACGAGCGCCCGCGCGCTCCCGAGCGTGGTGGGTTCGACGAGCGCCCGCGTGGACCGCAGCGTCCGCGCGAGGAACGTCCGCGGTTCGACGATCGTCCGCGCGACGACCGTCCCCGCTTCGAGGACCGTGCGCCCGCCGATCGCGGCCCGGTCGAGCGTCCGCGCTTCGAGGATCGTCCGCGTGACGATTTCCGACGCCCCGACGAACGTCCGCGCGAGGACCGGCCCGCCGGCCGCGGTGGACGCCCGGACGCGGGCTATCCGCGCCGTGAAGAACCGCGCCGCGACGAACCGCGTCGCGACGAACCGCGCCGTGAATCCTTCCAAGCGCGCGACGAAGTCCCGCGTCCCGCCCACGACGCGCCCGCTGGTGGCGGTGGGTTCGGTCTGGGTGTCGACGAAACGCCGCGCCGTCCGGCGGCGGCGCGTCCGGCTGCGCCCCGTCCGGCTGCAGCGCCGCGCGCGGAGGAGCGTGCTCCCGAACGTGCGCCCGAACGTGCGCCCGAACGTGCGCCCGAACCCCCGGCCTCGTCCGACGACGGCGGATTCGGCGCCGGCGTCCTCTGATCCGTCGCGGGGGTGAACGAACGTTCGCCCCCGCTGCATTCCGAGCGCACCGTGCCCGACCCCGCCGACCCGCGCGCCGCGGCGCGGCGACCTGATTGGGTGCCGCGCGGCTACCGACTCGAAGCTGCGTACGGTGCGCGCCTCCTCGTCGCGGACTGGGCCGCCGAGGCGTTGGAGCGCGCGGGTTTCGGCCTGCGTTCCGACGGCGCGCTGCACACGAGCGAGGTCGCGGGGCGCAGGGCGCTGCTGGAAACGCACGACGGGCGCATCCTCGTCCGCCCGTTCACGCACGGCGGACTTCTGCGGTTCGTGACCGGGCGCCGCTTCCGCGACGCGGATCGACCGTTCCTCGAACTGGCGCTGTCCCTGTGGCTCGCCGAGCACGGCGTCGACACGCCGCCCGTCGCCGCCGCGCGCTCGCGTTCTGCCAACGGCTTCTTCCACGAACTCGCGTTGGCGACGCGCCGCATCGCCGGTGCCCGCGATCTCGAATCGTGGATCGTGGACGTGCGCGCCGGTCGCAAGGAACGCGCGAGCCTGCGCCCGGTCTTGCGCGCGTTCGGTGCACTCGTCGCGCGCCTGCACACTCTGGACTTCGTGCACGCCGACCTGACGACCAAGAACGTGCTCGTGGAGCCGCGCGCGGACGACACCCCGCGATTGTGGTTGCTGGACCTCGACCGCTCGCGGTTCGAATCGCCGCTGACCGAAGCGACGCGCCGCGCAAACCTGGGGCGCCTGTGGCGCTTCGTCGATCGTCGCGAACGTCGTGATGCGCGCGCGCTCACGAACGCCGACGTGATGCGATTCCTGGCTGCGTACGAACCCGATCGCATGCGCCGTCGCGCGCTGTGGCACACCGTGGCAGCGGAACGAGCGCGCGCGGACGTGTGGCACCGGATCGGCTGGGCGCTCGACCGCGGTCCGAACTCTTAGTCGTCCGTCACGTCGGGAACAGGATCGATGCGCGCGCGCGGGTAGAGCGGGCCGTCCGAGGAAAGCACCGCGTGGAGCATGCGCTCGCCCGCGCGACTCTGCCGCAGGCGCAGCAGGGGCGATCGCACGCGCGCGTTCTCGCGCTCGAGTCGGTCGTAGAGCGAACGCTCGATCGCGCGCGCTTCGTCGACAAGGCCGGCGGTCTCGAGCACCAGCGCACGCGTGCCCAGGATCACGATGCGATCCGCGAGTTCCGCGCCGAACCGGCGGACGAGATCCTCACCGGCCGCGCTCCACTTCAGCGCAGCGGCGTGGTCGTGCGCGTGCAGGAGCGCCATGCGCGCGCGCACGCCCGAGACGAGCGCCGTGATGCGATTCAGGCCCATTTCCTCGGCCAGTTCTGCGGCGCGCTCGAGCATGGCGCCTGCGCCAGGGTCGTCGTTCTCCCACAGCAGGATGCCCAGGAACGTGCGCGCCAGGGCTTGGCCACGGCGATCCTGAATCTCCTCGGCGACGCGCAGCGACTCGCGCAATTGCGCTTCCGATTCGACCAGGCGATCGACGTCCAGCAAGAGTTGTCCGAACCGTGCGAGCGCTTCGGCTTCCAAGCGTCGCTCGCCGGCCGCGCGCGCGAGTCGGACCGCGCGCGCCGCGGACGCCAGCGCGCGTCCCGGTTCGCCCGAGCTGCGATAGATGCGCGCGCGCAGCAGGTACGCGTTGCCGAAGATGCCCGGCCGCGCGTGTTCGCGGTCGGCGCGCAGGATGTCGAGCGCGCGGTTCGCGTGCTCCATCGCCGTTTCGACGCGGTCCTCGAGCACGGCGACGACGCCCTGGGCGAGTTGCGCGAGAGCCTCTTGTGGAGGCGTCGCGGCGTGCTCGTACGCACGGCGCGCGAGGTCGCGCGCGTCGTCGAGTTCGCCGACGTGCGCCTGCACCAGCGCGAGACGGCGCAGCGATTCGGACAGCTCCTTGTCGGCCTTCGCGCGCTCGAAGAGGTCCACGGCGTTGCGCAGCAGGCCGCGGGCCAAGCCGTACTGTCCCGTGCTGGTCGCGAAACGCGCGTGCAGGAGGTACACGCGACCGGCCGAGAGAGGATCCGTCTCGGCGTCGAAGGCCGAGTCGGACAGGCGATCGAGCGCCGCGCGTTGGTCCTCGCGCATGCCCAGGCGGTCGGCTGCGTCCGCGCCGGCTTCGAGCAGTTCGATCCGCATGCGTTCGCGTTCGTCGCTGGGTGGGCGGCGATCGACGGCCGCGAGCCCCCAGCGCGCGAGCGGGTGCACGCGCTGCGTCTGTCCGCTCTTCAGCAGGCGATCGAGCAGCGCCGGTAGGACCGCGAGCAGTTTCTCGTCCTCCTCGGCGGCGTGCAGGTGGAACGTGCGCTGGAACTCCTCTTCGAGCGTCACCGGCGCGTCCTCGGCCGGCACGAACGCCTCGGCTGCGGATGCGTGTAGGCGCAGGCGCTGGTCGCGGGACAGCGCGCGGTACACGGCTTCACGCAGGGCCGGACGCGCGAAGCGATAGCGCGAACCCGTCGGCGCGAGCCAGCCCGCGCGCACGAGGCGTGCGAGCAACGTGTCGAGTTCGGCGCGACGCGCATCGGGGAACGCGCGCAGCAGGAAGTCGACCTCGATGCGACCGCCGACCACGGAGAGACGCCGCAGCCAAGCGCGCTCGATCGTCGAGAGGCGCTTGTACGAATCGACGATCGCCGCGCGCACGGAGGAAGGGACCGGCAACCGATCGGGCTCGATCGAAAGCACGAGTCCGGTACCGTCGGCGTGCTCGACGGCCACACCCTTCTCGAGCAGGCCGCGGAGGATCTCGGCCAGGAGGCCGGGACTGCCGCGGCTGCGCTGCGAGAGCACTTCGGCCAGGCGGATGCGCGGCGCCGTGTGGTGGAACGTGCGTTCGACGAGTTCTTGCACATCGGTGAGCGCCAGGGGCGCGAGCTTCAGCTCGATCTCGTGCAGGCCGAGTCCCGTGATGCGCGCGCGCAGCGTCTCCAACGCCTGCGGCCAGCGGACCTGCGCGTCGTCGCGTTGGCCCAGCACGAACATGCAGCTGCCGCCGCGCAGACTCTCGACGGCGCGCGCGTTGGATTCCAACGTGCCCTGACCCGACCACTGCACGTCATCGACGTGCACGACGAGGCGGCCGCGCCGCGCTTGTGCCGCGATCCATTCTCCCAAAGCGACGGGCAGCGAGGCGGCGGACTCTTCCGTGTTGTGCGGATCGAGCGCGCGCAGCAGTGTGTCGACGTGACCGGGCGGGACGAGCGCGGCGAGTTCGGCGCGCTCGCGCGCACCCGCGCCGACGCCAGGCGCGAGGCGCAGCGTGCGCTCGAGCATGCGCAGGATCGGCTTGCACGGCCGGTCCTGCTCCAGCGCGCGCGAACGTCCGTACAGGACGATCGGCGGATCCACGCTCGTGCGCACGCGAGCCGTGAATTCCTGCACCAAACGGGACTTGCCTGCGCCGGCCGGGCCGTGCAACCAGACCGCCTGCGGTGCTGCGGCGGACCTCTCCCAGGCGGCGAGCAGCGCGTCCAACTCGGCGGCGCGCCCCACGAGCGGAGTCAGGCTCTGCGCGTAGCTCTCGCCGGCTTGCACACGTCGCGCGCCGAGCGCGAAGTCGACCTCGCCGCGCCACCACGCGCCGGATTCTTCGTCGGACAAGCGCGTTGCGAGCTGTGCTGCGCTCGGTCGGCGCGTCGGATCGCGGCGCAGCACGTCCTCCAAGTTGCGATCGAGGAAGGGCGAGATCTGCGGCACGACGCGCGACGGCGCGTAGAAGCGCGCGGTCGCGATCGCGGCCAACAGGCGATCCGCGTCGGGTGCTGCGAGTGCGGTGCGCGCGATCTGGCCGCTCGAACCGGAACGTTCGAACGAACCGTGCAGGCGCGGCTTCCCGCTGCGCGACGCCTCGGCGGCGAAGGGATGCACGCCCGTCGCGAGCTCGTACAGCAAGACGCCCAGTGCGAACACGTCGCTCTCCGGTCCGCCGAGTCCGCCTTGCGCGACCTCGGGCGCGACGTAGGGGAGGCTGCCCGCGCGCGGTGCGATCGCGGCCTCGCCCGGATCGGCGATCGCGCGCGCGAACCCGAGGTCGAGTAGGACCGCGTTACCCTCGGCGTCGAGGCGCACGTTTTCGGGCTTCACGTCGCCGTGGACGAAACCGGCGGCGTGCAGCGCGGCCAGCCCGCCGGCGAGCGAGAGCCCCACGCGCCGGACGAGCGGCTCCGGCGCCGGCCCTTCGCGCTCGAGCAGCACGCGCAGCGTGTCGCCGGGCACGAAGGGCAGCACCAGGAAACGACCGCGCGCATCGGAACCGCGACCAAGGACGTGCACGACAGCGGGATGGCGGACCGAGGATCCGGCGCGGGCTTCGGCCTCGAAGCGTTCGAGGGCGCGCGGCTCGGATTCGAGGCCGGCGTGCAGGTATTTCACCGCGACGGGCATGCCCGCCGGCCAGACTTCGAAGCCCTCGACGAGCGTCGCACGGAATACGCGGCCGCTCGCGCCGGCACCGATCTCGGCCTCGAGGCGGAATCGCGGCGCGGATCCTCGGTCAGTCGTCGGTCGATGTTCCACGGGCGCCGTCCAGCAGTTGAAGGCGAGCAAACTAGCACAACCGCGGCGCACGGCAGCCGGAGCGACGCGCGTGTGGACTGGGTCTAGACGCACTCGCCGCGCTGCGCGATCATCCGCGGCTTCCGTTTCGACACACCCGAGGTCCGTCTTGCCCTTCCAGGTCCACAACACGCTCACGAAGACCAAGGAGCCGTTCCGCTCGCGCGAGAAGGGCGTCGTGCGCATGTACAACTGCGGCCCGACCGTCTACGGCCGCGCGCACATCGGGAACTTCCGCGCCTACCTGTTCGCGGACACCCTGCGCCGTTGGCTCGAGGTGTCGGGATACGACGTGCGCCAGGTGATGAACATCACCGACGTCGGTCACCTCCTCGACGACGCCGACGAGGGCGAGGACAAGATCGAAGCGCAAGCGCGCCGCGAGAAGCTCGACCCGTGGGAGATCAGCCGACGCCACACCGAACAGTTCTTCGCGGACCTCGCTGACCTGGGTTGCGAGCCGGCACTGGTGTACCCGAAGGCCAGCGAGCACATCCCCGAGATGCTGGCGATGATCGAGGGCCTCGTCGCGAAGGGCTACGCCTACCAGGTCGGTTCGGACGTCTACTACGAGGTCTCGAAGTTCCCGCGCTACGGGCGCCTCTCCGGCAACACGGTCGAGGCGCTCGATGCCGGTGCGCGCATCGGTGTACGCGAGGAGAAGCGTCACCCGGCCGACTTCGCGTTGTGGAAGAGCGACGCGCACCACGTGATGAAGTGGGAGAGCCGCTACGGGCCCGATGGATTCCCGGGCTGGCACATCGAGTGCTCGGCGATGGCGCGTCGACACCTGGGTGACTCGATCGACATCCACACCGGCGGCGAGGACAACATTTTCCCGCACCACGAGTGCGAGATCGCGCAATCGGAAGCCTTCACGGGCGAGCCGTTCGCGACGTACTGGATGCACACGAAGTTCCTGCAGGTCGACGGGGGCAAGATGAGCAAGCGCCTCGGCAACTGCTACTCGCTCGATGACGTGCGCGCCAAGGGGTTCTCGATCCGCGCGCTGCGTTTCGCGTTGATCCGCGGGCACTACCGCCAGCCGCTGAACTTCACGTGGGACATCCTGCGCGAGGCGACGAGCGTGCTCGAGAACCTCGATGACCTCGTGGTGCGTCTGCGGCGCATCCAGGGAGGCCAAGCCGGCGCCGCGAGCGCCGACGCTGGCATCGAGGAGGTCGGCGAGGCGATGGACGAGTTCCGCGCCGGCATGGACGACGACTTGAACGTGCCGCGCGCGATCGCAGCGCTGATGAAGTTGCGCTCGCTCGTCCTGGAGGAAAGTTTGGGCTCGATGGCCGGCGCGCAGGCGCTGCAGTTCGTCGTGCACGTCGCCGAGAAGACCTTGGGCTGTATCCAGGTCGAAGAGAGAACGCTGGGCGCGGAGGTCGAGGCCAAGATCCGCGAGCGTCTCGCCGCGCGGAAAGCCAAGGAGTGGAAACGCGGCGACGCGCTGCGCGACGAGCTCGTCGCGATGGGCATCACGCTGGAGGACACGGCGGCGGGCGTCCTGTGGAAGCACAAGGCGAGCGGCGCCGGCGGGGGGCCGATCACGTGACCGCGGGCGCGCTCGCGCCGAAGCTGCGCCTGCTCGCGATCGACGCGGCCCTCGCGAGCGTCGCGCGCAGCGGCGCGTCCGCGTTCGGCGAGAAGTACGGCTTGCGCGTGGCGGACGTCGAGTTCCTCGTGCGCGACGTCCTCGATCCGAACATCGCGTTGCTGGAGCGGGAGCCGCGCGCGGCGCCCTTCGGCGCGTACTTGGCCGCGGATACCGCGACCAGCGCAGTCGTCGGCACCTGCGCGTTCGTCACGGGACCCGTCCTGGGCGCGACCGAGATCGCCTACTTCACGTTCCCGGCGTATGAACGCCGCGGCATCGCCGGTGCGATGGCCTGCGCGCTGGTCGAGATCGCACGCGAGCATGTCACGCGGAAGGACAGCACGCTGCGCACGCTCTTCGCGCACACGCTGCCCGAAACGAACGCGTCGACGCGCGTTCTGACGCGCCTCGGCTTCGCGAACCGGGGCGAGATCGTGCATCCCGAGGACGGGACGATCTGGCGTTGGGAACTCCCCCTGTCACGCTGAGCGCACCGTCGTGAACACGTACTCGACCGCGGCGCCCGATCCGCGGCGCTGGATCGGCCTCTTCGCGGCGCTGACGGCGCCGTTCCTGGGTGTCCTCGATTTCTTCGTGCTGAACCTAGCGCTGCCGAAGGTGCAGGAGGACTTGCACGCGAGCTATGCGCAGCTCGAGCTCGCGATCGCGCTCTACGGACTTGGCAACGCCGTTTTCGTCATCACAGGCGGACGGTTGGGTGATGCATACGGACGTCGACGCGTGTTCCTGGTCGGTATGGTCGCGTTCATCCTCGCGTCCGTGTTCGTCGCGTGTTCGCCCAGCGCGTGGTTCCTCCTCGGCGCGCGCATGCTGCAAGGCGTCGCGGCAGCGGTGCTCTTTCCGCAGGTCTTGGCGCTGGTCACGGTGCTCTTCCCCGACCACGAGCGACCGCGCGCGTTCGCGTTCTTCGGACTGACGGTTGCGACGGCGTCGATCGTCGGCCAAGTGGCCGGTGGACTGTTGCTCGAGCTCGACCTCCTCGGTCTGGGTTGGCGCGCGCTCTTCTTGATCAACGTGCCGGTCGGCGCGATCGGACTCTTCATTGCGAAGCGAACGCTGCGCGAAGTTCGCTCCGAGGATCCGCCGCGAATCGACTTGGGCGGAGTCTTGGTGGCGACCGCGACGCTGGGCCTCCTGCTCGTTCCGCTTACGATCGGACACGAGAAGGGCTGGCCCGCGTGGGCCGTCCTGATGCTGGTCGCGGCCGTGCCGGCGGTGATCGGATTCATCCATTTGGAGCGGCGCACCGCGGCGAAAGGCCGCGACCCGCTCGTCGACTTGGCGCTGTTCCGTCTCGTCGGCTACCGACGTGGCCTGTTCATCATCGGCGCGTACTTCCTCGGCGCGGGATCGCTGTTTCTCGTGCTCTCCCTGTTCGAACAGAGCGGGCTCGCCCGCGATCCGATGCGCGCGGCACTCTCTTTCTTGCCCTCCGGTATCGCGACGTTCGTCGCCGCGTCGTTGGCGACGCGCCACGCCGAGAATCGTGCGAGCCTGTTCCTGTACGGCGGCTTCGCGAGCGCACTGTCGGGGCTCGTCGCGATCGTCGGATCGCTCGCCTGCTGTGGCGGGACGTTGCGCGACGTCGGAATGGGGCTGGGGCTGGCCTTGTACGGGTTCGGGAACGGCGCGATCTCGCCCGTGCTCTACGCGACGATCCTGCGCGGCGTGCCCGCGCGCAGCGCTGGTTCGGCGTCGGGCGTGCTGTCGACCGTGCAGCAAGTCGCGGCTGCTCTCGGCGTCGCCATCATCGGCCTCGTGTTCGCGACGGTGCTGGGAGAAGACAAGACGGCCGCCGCCTACGCGCACGCCGCTGCATGCGCACTCGGTGTGAACCTCGTCGCGATGGTGGCCGCCGCGCTGTTCGCGATGCGACTGCCCTCACGACGATCGAACGTCGACTCGATCGCGCCGCCTGCTGCGGATCCTCACTGACGAGGGGCATCGCTGCTGCGGCCAATCCCCTGGAATCGTGACCTGACCCGCGACCTTTCTGGCGCCCGCGCGTCCTGCGGGTGGACGCGGGCATGTACGAGCACGATCAATTCGAGGCCACGGGCTCGCAGCAGCGCGAGCCAGGGTGGGCGGGTTGAAGGCCCGGGACGTGCTCTCCTTATTGGGTCGTCACGGTTGGGTGGTCGTGCGCACGCGGGGAAGTCACCGACAGCTCAAGCATCGCGCGCATCCTGGCTGCGTGACCGTCAGCGGCAAGCTCGGTGGGGACATCCCGCGTGGAACTCTGGCCTCCGTCTTGCGCCAAGCAGGGCTTTCGCGGGAGGATCCTAGGGAGCCGCCGAAGGAGCCATCGTGAAACACCTCACCTATCTGGTTCGCATCGACAAGGAGCCGAAGTCGGACTGGGGTGCGTCGGTGCCCGACCTTCCGGGTTGTGTGGCTGTCGCGAAGTCGGTCGATGGCGTCTTGCGCCGGATCCAGGTCGCGATCGAGATGCACTTGGAGGGTTTGCTCTCCGACGGTGCACGAGTACCACCGCCGCGTCACCGCATGGTCGTCGAACCGCCGCGAAGGCCGGGCCGGACGATCTACGCCTGGATCGAGGTCGAGGCCGACGTCGCGGCCTGATCCGAGGAATCACCGTACGGTCTCTGACACCCTACGGATCAGAGCGTCCCGCCGCGCTGAGCGACGAACTCTTCGAGCGCGTGGCGATCGCTCTCGCCCATGTCGTGCAGGAACACGGCGACTTCCCAGTGATCGACGGCCTTCGCGATGCGCTCGCAGCGCACGACCGCGCCATGTGCCTGCACGCGCGTGCGTCCCACCGGCGTCGCGAGGTCGAACGTGACGCCCAGCACCGTCATGAGCGGCACGGGACGATCGAGGAAGAAGCACACGCCCGCGCGCGATACGTCGCGGATGCGCGCTTCGCTCGAACCCTCGGGTCCGACGAGCGTGATCGGCATCTCGGCCAACGCGCGCGCCCAGCGGCGGCGGTCGCGGCCGGGGGAGTCCTTGCGGGGCGGAACGGATTCGGGGCGGCCGGGGAGAGCGGGCGTGGGGGGCATAGGCTGATCTCGGGCGTCGATCCTACGCGATCGAGGCGCGTGAGGCAGAGGGTCCGGCGGTTCCGTGATGAGGTGGCGGGGGCCGGATCGAGCTCGTGACCCTTCGTGCGCGGTTCCAGACGGACCTCGGCGTGGATACACTCCACTCGACGCGAGCGCGAGATCCGCGCCGTCTTCCCGGTTAGGAATCCACCGCGGCTGCGCGCCGCCCGCACGAGACACATGTCGAGCTTCAACAAAGTCATCTTGATGGGGAACCTGACCCGGGATCCCGAAGTGCGCTTCACCGCCGGCAACATGGCGATCTGCAAGTTCGGCATGGCCGTGAACCGCCGGTTCAAGGACGGCCAGTCGGGCGAGTGGAAGGAGGAGCCCACGTTCGTGGACATCACGATCTTCGGCGCGCGCGCCGAGCCGTTCGCGAAGTACCACAGCAAGGGCAAGCCCTGCTTCATCGAGGGTGAACTGCGCCTCGACACGTGGGAGGACAAGAACGGGGGCGGCAAGCGCTCGAAGCTCTACGTGGTCGCGAACCAGTGGGAGTTCGTCGGCGGCGGTCGTGGCGACGGCGAGCGCTCGGGCGGATCGTTCGGTGGGGGCGAGCGCAGTGGCGACGGGGACTCTTCCGGCGGCAGTTCTTCCGGCGGTAGCTCTTCGAGCGGCGGTGGCGAGCGCGCCGCCGAGTACCAGGCGGCGGACGACACGCCGTTCTGAGCGAACCTCGGAACGAACCCCAGGTCACGTGGACGTCACCGTGCGGCTCTTCGCCGGTCTGCGCGAACGCGCGGGCACGGACCGTCTCGTCGTGACGGGATTGCGCGACGGCGCGACCGTCGGTGAGCTCAAGACCCACATGGAACGGCAGCATCCACGCTGCGGATCGCTGGCCCATGTCGCCGGCGTCGTGGGCACGACGTACGCGAACGATGCGCGAGTTCTGCGGCCGGGCGAGGACGTCGCGCTGCTGCCGCCGGTCTCGGGCGGCGCGCCGGACGTCGACGCGGATCATGAGGATGCGCAGGCGCTGGAGCGCGGGGTCTTCGAGCTGTGTCCCGCGCCGATCGACGCCGGGGCCGCGCAAGCGCGCGTGGCGCACGCCTCGTGCGGCGCCATCGCGTTGTTCACCGGCGCGACCCGCGACGAGAACCGCGGTCGCGCAGTCGTGCGCCTCGACTACGAGGCCTTCGAGGCGATGACAGAGCCCGAGATGGCGCGCATCTTCGCGCGCTGTCGCGCCGAGGTCCTGCGGGAGGAACGCGCGCGCATGCTCGTGCAGCACCGCGTCGGGACCGTGCCGGTCGGCGAACCGTCCGTCGTGATCGCCGTCGCCAGCCCGCACCGCGCCGCGGCGTTCGCGGCCTGCCGCTTCTTGATCGACGAGCTGAAGCTCTCGCTGCCGATCTGGAAGAAGGAGATCTACGCCGACGGTCACGCCTGGATCGGAGATCGCTCGTGACCGGTTCGCTGCGCGCCTTCGTCGTACCCGTGACAGCGTTCCAGCAGAACTGTTCCCTTCTGCTCGACGAGGCCACGGGCGAGGGCGCGGTCGTCGATCCGGGCGGCGACATCGAGCGCATCCTGAAGACGGCCGAGAAGCGTGGCGTCGCGATCCGCCAGATCCTGCTGACGCACGCGCACTGCGATCACGCCGGCGCGACGCGCGACTTGGCCGACCGTCTCGGCGTGCCGATCGTGGGGCCGCACGAGGACGATCGCTTCTGGATCGAGAGCCTGCCCGAGCAGGCGGCGATGTTCGGCCTCGAGCCCGCGCGCAGCTTCGAACCCGACCGCTGGCTCGTGCAAGGCGACCGAGTCCGAGTGGGCGCACAGGAGCTGGAGGTCCGCCACTGCCCCGGTCACACGCCGGGTCACGTCGTGTTCGTGCACGTGCCGTCGAAGCTGGCGCTGGTCGGCGACGTGCTGTTCCAGGGATCGATCGGGCGCACGGATTTCCCGCGCGGCGACCACGACACGCTGATCGCCTCCATCGACCGCGAACTCCTGTCGTTGCCGGACGACGTCACGTTCGTGCCCGGCCACGGGCCGACCTCGACGATCGGCGCGGAACGGCGCACGAATCCGTTCCTGGCCGAGCTGCGCGGGAAGCGCGCGTGAAGCGCGGGGCGCGGATCGCTATCCTGCTCGGCCTTCCGCGCGCAGACGCGCCCTTCCCGGGCGCGGACCGACGACAGGAACGAATCCGATGAGCGCACCGCGTCAGTACAGCCTCAACCTCCCCGGTGCCCTGCGAGAAGAGCTGCCCGTCGACGTGCTGCTCGTCGGCGCCGGACCCGCGAACCTCGCCTGCGCGACGCACCTGCAACGGTTGCTGACCGCGCGCGGCGTCACCGACAAGACGATCCTCGTCCTGGAGAAGGCCGAGGAGATCGGCAACCACACCCTGTCGGGCGCGGTGATGAACCCGCGCGGCATGGCCGAGCTGTTCCCCGATTGGCGCGAGCGCGGCTGCCCGATCGAGTACGAGGTCGGTCCCGACGCAATGTGGTGGCTGACGCGCGAGAAGGCGCTGCGCTTCGAAGGCGCGCTGTGTCCGCCTCAGCTCAAGAACCACGGCAACTTCATCGTCTCGATGAACGAGGTCGTCGGTTGGATGAAGACGCAGGCCGAGGAGCTGGGCGTCCAGGTCTACCCCGGCTTCGCGGCGGCCGAGATCCTGTTCGACGACACGGATCGTGTGCTGGGCGTGCAGACGCGCGACACCGGCATCGACAAGCACGGCGCGAAGAAGGACACGTACCAGCCGGGCATGAACGTGACCGCGGCCGTGACGGTGTTCGGCGAGGGCGCGCGCGGCAGCCTCGTGAAGCACCTCGTCAAGCGTCTCGCGCTCGACGAGGGCAAGAACCCGCAGTGCTACGGCACCGGCATCAAGGAGATCTGGGAAGTGACGCCCGAGATCGCGAAGGATTGGGTCGGGCGCGTCGTGCACACCGGCGGCTATCCGATCGGGATGGACGGTTACGGCGGCAGCTGGATCTACGGCCTGAAGGGGAACCGTCTCTCGCTCGGCTACGTGATCGGCCTCGATCACCACGACGCGAAGCTCGATCCGCACGCGCTGTTCGTGCAATGGAAGCAGCACCCCGAGATCGCGAAGCTGCTCGTGGGCGGCAAGGTCGTGCGATACGGCGCGAAGACGGTCCCCGAGGGCGGGTACTTCGCCATGCCGCGCATGCAGGGCGACGGTTTCGTGCTGGTGGGGGACTCGGCCGGGTTCCTGAACGCGAGCACGCTGAAGGGCGACCACCTGGCGATCAAGTCGGGCATGCTCGCGGCCGAGGCGATCGCCGACGCGCTGGTCGCGGGTGACACGTCGCGCGCGAAGCTCGCGCGGTACACGGAGCTGTTCGAGGCCTCGTGGGCGCGCGAGGAACTGTGGAAGGTGCGCAACTGGCGCCAGGCCTTCGACCAGGGATTCCTGTCGGGCATGGTCGACGCCGGCGTGCAGATGGTCACCGGCGGTCGCGGGCTCGTGAAGCACCGCAAGGGCCATCCGGACCACACGACGATGCGCCCCGTCGCCGAGTCGCACATGACAAAGCCCGTGTTCGACGACACGGACTCGATGGACAAGCTGACCGACGTGTTCCACTCGGGCACGATCCACGAAGAAGACCAGCCGGCGCACCTGCTCGTGCTCGACACGACGATCTGCGTCGATCGCTGCACGCGCGAGTTCGGCAACCCCTGCCAGCACTTCTGTCCCGCGGCCGTCTACGAATGGCCCGCCGAAGGACAGCCCAAGGGGCCGACCGTGAACTTCAGCAACTGCGTGCACTGCAAGACGTGCGACATCGCCGACCCGTACGAGAACATCGAGTGGGTCGTGCCGGAGGGTGGCGGTGGACCCAAGTACCGGGGCATGTAATGCCCCAGTGAGCGGCCCAGTGAGCGGCCCTTGGGCCGCGAATCACTGGGTAACGCTACCGACGGTCTCTGTCGGTCCTCACTGCAGAACTCCCGCTTCCCACACCGACAGTTCACCCGACTCACACTGACAGACAGTCACGTACGTTACCCCCTGGCCTCCGCTTCGCTTCGGCAGGCACGTACGTTACCCATCGGCCTCCGTTTCGATTCGGCACTCATGCAACTGACCCACCTCACTCCGCACTCCCGCCTCGACGCCTACGAACTCGTCGCCGTCCTCGCCCTCGAAGGCGACAAGCCCGTACCCGACAAGGAACTCGCCGTGCGCGACTTCGCCTGGAAGGGCTTTCTGGGCGAGTTTCGCGAGACCCGCAGCGCCGACGCCGCACACCAACGCGTCCTCGGCGTCGGCATCGGCAAACTCGCCAGCCTCGATATCGAGCGCGTGCGCCGCATCGCTGCGTTGGTGGCGCAGAAGGGCGAAGGCTCCGCCGCCAAGACGTGC
>JBBQCC010000007.1:0-37565 GCA_038318285.1 Planctomycetota bacterium
CTTCTTCGGGTCTGCCTTACTAAGAGGCTGCTACATACCGGGGGCCGCCCCGGGCACGGTGGGGGGGGGGGCGGCCTCCTGTTTCGCGCGCGGATCTGGAGCGCGGCGCGCGCGTCAGCGAACGCGCGACCGCCTGTAGTCGGTTCAGCCCGCGTTCTTGCGCGTCGCGTGATCCGCGACGACTTGCGCGACGCACGCCGTCAGGCGCTTGCCGGTCGCGAGGTGCAGGAACTCGTTCGGGCCGTGCGCGTTGCTGTGCGGACCGAGGACGCCCGTGATGCAGAACTGGGCCTTCGGGAACTTGCGGCCGAGCATCCCCATGAACGGGATCGATCCGCCCTCGCCCATGTAGGCCGCGGCCTTGCCGAAGTGCTGCTTGCTCGCGCGCGCGAGCGAGTCCTCGAGCCAGGGAGCGAGCGCCGGCGCGTTCCAACCCTCGCTGGCCTTGTCCGCCGCGAAGTGGACCTTGGCGCCGTACGGCGGGCTCTTCTCGAGCAGCTTCTTCAGCTTCTTCGTCGCGGCCTTCGGATCGAGCGTCGGCGGGATGCGCAGCGAGATCTTCACGGCCGTGAGCGGGCGCAGCACGTTGCCCGCACTGTCGACGTCAGGCAATCCGCGCGCGCCGGTGATCGACAGCATCGGTCGCCACGTACGGTTCAGCATCAGCTCGACCACATCCTTGGCCATCGGTTTCACCCCCTTTTCCCAGGGGTATTTCGCGAAGACGTCGCGCTTCAGGATCTTCGTCGTCGCCTTGACCTGCTGCTGGCGCTGTTTGGGGATCTTCACCCACAAGTCCTTCGGCAGGATCTTCCCGGTGTCCTCGTCCTCCAGGCGCGAGAGCACCGAGCGCATCACGCGGAATGTCGAGGGCACGATGCCGCTCGCATCGCCCGAGTGGACGCCTTCGGAGAGCGTCTCGACCGACAACGTGCCGCCGATGAGGCCGCGCAGGCTCGTCGTGCTCCACAGGCGGTCGTAGTCACCGCAACCCGAATCGAGACACACGACCAGGGACACGTCGCCGATGCGCGGGGCGAGGTGATCGATGTACGCGGGCAGGTCGTAGCTACCGCTCTCCTCGCAAGCTTCGATCAGCACGACGCAGCGCGCGTGCGGGATGTTCTCGCGCTGCAGCGCCTCGATCGCCGTCAGCGACGCGAACGCCGCGTAGCCGTCGTCGGCACCACCGCGACCGTACAGCTTCCCGTCCTTCAGCACGGGTTCCCACGGGCCGAGACCGGCGTTCCACCCGGCGAATTCGGGCTGTTTGTCGAGGTGGCCGTACAGCAGCACCGTGTCCTTCCCGGGCGCTGTGCCGGGGATCTCCATCAGGATCACGGGCGTGCGCGGCTTGCCGTCCTCACCCTTGAGGCGGACGACCTCGAGGTTCATCCCCGCGATCGTGCGCGCGCGACACCACGTCTCGATCAGCTTGACCGCCCGGTCCATGTGACCGTGCTGACGCCAATCGGGATCGAACGCGGGCGACTTGTTCGGGATCCGGATGTACTCCTGGAGTGCCGGAACGATCGACTGATCCCAGGTGCCGCCGACGAACTTGGCCAGACTCTGCTGATTCATGTGCTCCTCCGTTGTGGACGACGGAGCTTAGCGGCAGCGGCGCGCGCGCGCGATGTACTGGGCGGGCGAGCGGCCGGTGATCGGGACTGCGTGCCCGCTTTCGCGCGGTTTCAGGCCGCGATCTGCGGCGGGCGCCGAAGCAGGCGCCGGACGAGCCACACGAGCGCGACGAGCAACGCGGCGATCACGAGGATCGGTGCGACGACCGACAGCACGGAGGTCGTGGTCGCACCGGCCAGTTCGACCGTCGACACCACCGGATTGCCGAGTCCGAGGGTCGTGACGCCCGACGTGCTGCGCGCGACGACCGAGGCGCCCTGCACGACCGCCGCAGCGCCGCCGCCGGCGATCGCGGCGAGCGTCCAGCGGAACCAGGGCTCGACGTCCGTGACGAAGCTCGCAGTGACGATCGTGCCGGCGAGGACGGCAGCCGGCGTCGCAATCGTGTCGAGCAGGTGGTCGAGCCCGGGAATGTAGTAGGCGCCGACCTCGACGAGCGTCGCGACCGAGAGCGCGATCAGCGCCGGCGTCGACCCCAGCCACGCGAATCCGTCGGCCGCGGAGAGCGCGCCCGAGCGCACGGCGACGGAGGCGACGAGCAGCGGCACGAAGACGCGGAAGCCGCATGCGGCCGCCAGGCCGATGCCGGCGAGCACGCCGAGGAGGGATTGGAGTTCGATCTGCACGGGTTCGCTCGGGGCGGTTTCGACCCGGAGGGTGTCGGCGGGCGCATGGCCCGGTTCGACGTCGTCGCGTCCGATCGAGGTGATCGTGCGCTGCGAGCCCCAGGATACGCGCGATTCGCGCCGAGATTCTCAGGAGCCGCGTGCAGCGGCGCAGATCGCCTCGAGCGAGGCCAGCTCGCAGGCCACCGTGTCGGCGCCCGCGCCATCGCCGAGCGCGCCCTCGAGCGCAGCCGCTTGGCGCGTGATCTCGGGGAACCCGTAGCTGCCCGCCGCGCCGCGCAGTCGGTGCGCGAGCAGGGCGAGCCTCTCGACGTCCTTCGCGTTCAGGGCCGAGCGCATCGACTCCAGGTCGTGCCCCAGGTCCTCGACGAAGCTCCGTACGAGCTCGACGAGCCCGGCATCCGCTTCGGCATCGATCCTTCGATTGGGCTGAATCGCCATGTCCGTTTCCTTTGCAATGCCGGCGGGGAGCCAGCGGGCCACTTTCTCGAGGAACACCGCGCGACGGACGGGTTTCGCGCAGTAGTCGTCACATCCGGCCGCGAGGCAACGCTCGCGGTCGGAAGCCATCGCGTTCGCGGTGAGCGCCACGATGGGATGCGTGTAGCCGGCGGCGCGTAGTCGGCGCGCCGCGGCATAACCGTCGACCCGGGGCATCTGCATGTCCATCAGGACGACGTCGAACGATCGTTCGTGTGCGTGCGCGGCGAGCGCGAAGTGCACGGCCTCCTCGCCGTCGTTGGCCAGCGACACGGAAGCTCCGGCGCTGGACAGAAAGTGACGCAGAAGGCGCCGGTTGTCCTCACCGTCCTCGGCCAGGAGGATGCGCATCCCGCGCAGGTCGACGACGCACGTCCGCTCGACGCTCGACTCCTGCACGATGGCCGTACCGGGCTCGACGAGCGGCCCGAGTAGCGGGCCAGCGTCGACGTCGAACGAGAACACGCTGCCGTGGCCGACCTCGCTCGTGACGCGGATTTCGCCGCCGAGCCCGGCGACGAGGTGACTGCAGATCGACAGACCGAGCCCGGTTCCGCCGTACCGGCGCGTGGTGGACGAGTCGCCCTGCGCGAACGGGCGGAACAGGCGCGCGATCGTACGCTGATCCATGCCGATGCCCGAATCCTCGACGTGAAAGGTCAGCTTGCCGCTGCCGGCACCGCTGGATGGAGCCGCGTACTCGACGCGCAGTAGGACGCGTCCGCGCTCGGTGAACTTGATCGCGTTCCCGACGAGGTTGAAGAGGACTTGTTCGAGACGCAACGGATCGGTGCGCACGGTCTCGGGCGCGAGTCCGACCAATTCGACGGCAAACTCGAGACCTTTGGCCTCCGCGCGGGAAGCGGTCGCCTCGCGCAGATCGGTCAAGATGCCCGCAAGTGACGTCGGGACCGGGTCGAAGCTCAACTTGCCGGCTTCGATCTTCGAGAGGTCGAGGATGTCGCTGACGAGCTGCGTCAGGTGCTCGCCGTTGCGACGGATCGTCGCGATCGCGTCGAAGCGCTCGGACTCCGCGAGGTCTTCCTCGAGCAGTCGCTCCGAGAACCCGAGGATCGAGGTCATCGGCGTACGAATCTCGTGGCTCATGTTGGCCAGGAACGAGCTCTTCGTCCGGTTCGCCGATTCCGCGGCCTCGCGGGCGGTGCGAGCGTCCTGTTCCGCCGACTGGGCCTCGTCGATGGCGAGTTCGAGCGCCATGTTGGTCGCCGACAACGTCCGCGTGCGTTCCTCGACGCGCTGTTCCAGCGTCCGATTCGCGGTTCGAAGCTCCTCTGCACGCAGCTTGGACTCGCGCATGCTCTGCATGAGCCGCACGAGCAGGAGCGCGGTGATGAGGTAGAGCCCCAGCCGGTACACCTCGGCCTCGCCCAGACGATCGCCGAACGAACGCTCGTAGCGGGCGAGCAGCGCATCGCAATCGCTCGCCAGATCGCGCGCGACGATCGACGCCAGCTCGCCGTCCATCGCCTCCGTCGCGAGCCCGATGCGGGCGTCAGCCGCAGATTCGGCCTCGTCATCTGCGCCCGCGTCGCCACGCCGGAGTTCGGCCAACGCCGCGAACCGATCGACGGAGTCACGCGCGTCCTGCAGTCCGTCCATGTACGCAACCAAGGCAACGCCTAGCGCCGGATGTCGCACGAAGTCCACGCACTTTGGCAGGGCGGCAGCCGCGACCTCGAGACCGGCGAGCTGCGCCGGCAGTGCATCCGCGGATCGAGTGGGGTCGGATCGGACGCGTTGGAGCTCCGACTCGAAATCCGCTTGCTGCGCCCGGATCGCGATCAGGCTCGCCACGGCGCGCGAGTGCTCAACGCCGTCGATGCCGTTGGCACCGCAGAACAGCGCGCCGACGAGCAGAGCCCAGGCGACGACGTACACCAGAGGCTGCGGCTGACGCACGGCGCGAGCGCGTTCCGGGCTCAAGCGGTCTCGGAGATCCGGCGACCCGTGATGCGCACGGTGTTGCGCCCGGCCGCCTTCGCGGCGTAGACGGCCTCGTCGGCGGCCTTCAGGAGTTCGTGCGCCGACGACAGCCCGGAATGACGCGTCGCCAGCCCCACGCTGATCGTTACGCGGCCTTCGAACGAATCCGACCTGACGACGTTTTCCTCGACGGAGCGGCGCAGACGCTCGGCGCACATTCCGGCGCCGTACTCGTCGCTGTTCACGTTGATGACGAGGAACTCCTCCCCACCGAGTCGGCAGACGACGTCGCCGCGACGCGTGTTCGCGCGCAGGACGCCGGCGGTCGACCTCAGGACGACGTCGCCGATGTCGTGACCGTGACGGTCGTTCAGCGACTTGAAGCTATCCACGTCGGCGACGAGCACCGAAATCGGCCGTTCCAGACGCACGGCGTCGGACCACTCCTGCTCCAGGCGCTTCATCGCGTAGCGACGGTTCGGCAGATCGGTCAGGACGTCGGTGTGAGCCGCAGCGTGCAGCTTGCGCGTCATCATCCCCATCTCGGCCACCTGCGAGTACCGACGCTCACGGTCGGCTCGAACACGGCGCTGGAGTTCGACCATGCGATGGCCGGCGGCGACGCGCGCCATGAGCACGCGGGGATTGTAGGGCTTGGCCACGAAGTCGTCCGCGCCGGCATCGAAGGCCGCCACGACCTGCTCTTCCTCGTCGCGAGCGGTGAGGACGATCCCGTAGACGTGCCGTCCGTTCTCCGTCTCGCGCAGCGCCCGCAGGAACTGACCTCCGGTCATGCCCGGCATGATCCAGTCCGTCAGGACGACGTGCGGCACCTGCTCGCGCACGACGCGCAGCGCACTGTGCCCGTCCAACGCCGTCAGCACGCGATAGCCGCCGATCACGAGGTGGTGCTCGAGTAGGCGCAGGATCCGCGGATCGTCGTCGACGACCAACACGCACAGCTCGGAGGCCGCGAGCAGCAGCTCCCCCTCGGGCTCTTCCGCAGTCTCGACCAGCGGCAGTTCGGCGGCACCACCCTGAGCGAGCACGAGCGCGGCCGCGGAGGATTCCGTGACGAACTCCTCTTCGCCGAGCATCGCGGTCGGGAGGCGCAGTCGCTTGCACGTCGCGCGCCAGATCGGTGCGATCCGTACGGAGACGGCGACGAGCCTGTCGTGGCTGAACGGCCCGCCGCCCACGGGTGCGAGCAGGTCGAGCCAGCCTTCGCCGAGCGCGCCCTGTGTGCCGACGCCGTCGAGGAGCCGATGGGCGACGATCGAGGCCGCGCGCAGGACGCGAACCATCGGCTCGCAAGCCGGGTCTTCCAACTCGGGATCGCGTTTGGGCAGACCCAACGCGAGCACAGCGCCGATGAACCGCTCCGGCAGGCCCCATTCCGTGAACATGGCCGCCGAGACTTCCCAGTGCTGGATGTCGAACTGGCGCAGCTCGTCCAGCAGGAGTTGCTCCGGCGATGCACCGCGCGCCGTGGCGAGCACCTGCTCGTAGGCCTCGGCGTGAACAGTGGCCAACGCGAGCATGCCGATACGCGCGATCAGCGCACACGCATACGCTTCCTCGGGATCGACGTCGCCGAATTCCTTGGCGAGGACTTCCGCAGCGGCAGCGCACGCGATCGCGTGCGACCAGAATGCGTCGTGATCGAAGTGACCGCAAGATCCCGCGCGCCGCGCGGAGAGCAGCGAGAAGCTCAGGATCGCACCCCGGATCGCGGTGGGACTCAGAACGCGCGCGGCCTGTTCCAGGCTTCCGATCGGGGCGTCGTCCGAATCGCGGGCGATGTTCGCGAGGTGCAGCAGCTTGCCGGCCAGGGCCGGGTCGGCGCGCACGATCTGGACCAGCTCCCGCGCCGAGGTCTCGTCGTTCTGCGTCGAACGCAGCACGGACAGCCCGATACCCGCCGAAGAGGGCAACGTCCCGCAGTAGCGCAGTTCTTCGAATCGTTTGTGGAGCATCGAGCGCCTCAGGCCGACTGAGCCACGTTCCCGACTTCCGAGAGTGCTACGACGCGATTGCGTCCGGCCGCCTTCGCGGCATAGACGGCCTGGTCGGACGCCTTGATCAGCGCGTCCTGGTTGGGCATCTCCGGCGTGCGCTCGGCGACGCCGACGCTGATGGTGACTCCGCCACCCTGCCCGAGACTGGTGATGACGTGCCGCTCGATGGCGGATCGCAGGCGCTCGCCCGCGATCCGGGCTTGGCTCTCGTTCGCGTTGGCGCAGACGACGAAGAACTCCTCGCCACCCATGCGAGCCGCCTCCTCGCCGTGGCGCGCATTCGCGCGCAGCACCATCGCGACCTCTTTCAAGACGGCGTCTCCCACGTCGTGACCGTAGGTGTCGTTCACCCGCTTGAAGTTGTCGATGTCGATCAGGATCACGGACAGGGGTCGCTCCGTACTCGAGCGGGACGCAGCCCACTCCGCATCCAGACGCACCATCGCGTAGCGACGGTTCGGAAGTTCGGTCAGTGCATCCGTGTGTGCCGCGTTGCGCAGCTTGCGGGTCAGGAGGCCCATCTCGGCGACCTGCTTCATGACCACGCGCCGGTTGGCCTCGACGCGCTCCTGGAGCTCGATGACCCGCTGACCACCCTTGAGTCGAGCCATCAGGATCTTCGAGTTGAACGGCTTCGTGACGTAGTCGTCGACGCCCGCGTCGAACGCCTCGACGATGCGGTCCTCTTCTCCGCGCCCCGTGAGGAGCAGGAAGAACACGCTGCGCCCGAGTTCGCTTCGGCGCAGGGCCTTGCACAGGTCGAGCCCGTCCATCTCGGGCATCATCCAATCGGCGATGACGGCCTGCGGATGCATCTCGAGCGCGATGCGCAGCGCATCGTTGCCGTTCACCGCGGTCACGACCTCGTGGCCGGACTTGCGCAGCGAGCGTTCGAGCACCTTCAGCGAGGTCGGGTCGTCGTCCACAGCGAGGATGCGCAGCCCCTTGAGCGGCGACGTGGACACGCTCTCGAGCGCGCGGACGACGTCCTCGTCCGGCAGGATGCCGCCGGTGCGGCGCTGGAGTTGTTCGAGCTCCGGAACGCGGGGAACGGGCAGGCCGAGCAGCGCGTGCCACTCCGCCCAGTCGCGACCGACACCGCCGAAGAAGGTCGAGAACCGCCTCGCATCCAGTTCGAGGATCTCGCGCACCGCCTCGAGTCGCGTCGACATGCGCGCCCAATCGATGCTGGCGCGAACCGCGTCGACCTCGAGAGCCTCGGCCAGGAAGATCGCCTGGCTCAGGATTCGGGACAGACCCAGCGCATCGTCCTCGCTCGCGTCGAACCGGGACTCCCCCGCCGCGTTCGGAGTGATCGCCTGCACGAGTTGCGCGGGCATCTTCCAATCGGCGAGGACGCGCGATCCGAACTCGTGCACGAGTCCGAGCGCGAACGCCTCGGCGGGTTCGCCGAAGCCCAGCTGTCGGCAGATCGCGCGCGCCGCAAGAGCCTGAGCCAGCGGGCGCGTCCAGCGCGTCGTGTGCGCGTTCGCGCGGCATTCGGACACACACAGTTCCAGTCCGATGGCCAGGGCGCGCACGGTCGGAGCACCGTGCTGCGCGAGCAGGCTCTCGAGCGTGCCCGGCGCGGCTGGGTCACCTGCGGCCCCCGCGGCGCGCAGGAGCAGCGATTCCGCGGCCGGCTGCGTGCGAATCGCGACGGCCAGCTCCTCCGCCGCGCCGATGGCGTGCGGATCGATGCCGACGAGTCGCGACGCCGTGCTCGGGGCGCGGCTCGCGATCTCGGGGTTGGGCTTCGTGTTCGACATCGAGAGGGTGATGCCTCAGCCCTGGATGGAGCGCAGGGCATTCGAGACTTCGGTCAAGGCCCGGTTGGATTCCGGGATCAAGTCCGCGATGCCTTCGCTGGTCGACCGACGGGCGATCTCCTCGATGCGCTTGCACACGAGAGAGAGCTGCACCGCGCCGACGTTCGCGCTGGCGGACTTCAGGGAGTGCGCCGCTCGTTCCAGCAACTTGATGTCGCCGGTGGCGAGGCCTTGCTGGATCTCTTCGATGCGCGTGGGCGCGTCCTCGAGGAACATCCCGATGACCTCGACGAGCAGGCCGGGATCGTCGTCGCCACCGAGCTCGCGCAGGCCCTCGATGACCTGCATGTCGAGGACACCCTCTGCGCCCGCACCTTCATGGTTGGAACCGTTCACGTGTCGTCCTTGGTGGGGATTCCGCGAGCGCCACGCGCGATACCGGAGGTGGCTCGCGACATGAAACTCCGTTCGGTGCTCATCGGAGCAACGCCGCCTGGACCTTCGTACGAAGCTTGAAACGTGAAGCGGGCGCCAAGACTCGCGTCCTGGCACCCGCCGCTCGACCCGGAAGAACTTTCCGTCAGGTGCCGGCGCCGACGATCTCGTCGGCAAGTTTTTCCATGCCGTACACGTTGCGCAGGGCCTCGATCATCGCGCGCGAGTCGACGGACACGGCACGGTTGTAGGTCTCGTCGAACAGGAGGTTCCCGACGAGGCTCTGGATGTTCCCGTCGAAGATCAGGCCGACGACCTCGCCGGCGCGGTTGATGGTCGGCGAACCCGAGTTCCCGCCGATGATGTCGCACGACGCGACGAAGTCGAACGGCGTGTTCAGGTTCAGCTTCGCCTTGGCCGCCTTCCAGCGCGCCGGCACTTGGAACGGGTACACGTCACCGCGCTCCTGGGCACGCTCGTACAGGCCGGCGAAGTTCGTGAAGGGCGCGATCTGATTCCCGTCCTGCGGGTAGCCCTTCACGGCACCGTAGGAGAGCCGCAGCGTGAACGTCGCGTCCGGGTACTGGTCCTCGCCGTACTTCGCGAACTTGGCCGCGGCGATCTTCGCGTACGCGGACTTCTCGCGCGCGTCGACCTCTTCCTCGTAGCGCGTGCGGAGCGCACGGCCCTCGTCGTCCAGGGCGCGCACCAGCTGGATCAGCGGGTCCTGCGAGGCCGTGATCGCGTCCTTGCCCCCGGCAGCGATGCGGCGCCGCACGGCCACGTCGGCCAGCCCCGTTCCGCGGATCAAATCCTCAGCTCGCGCGCGCGGCGCCTTGCCGGCCAACGCCTTCACGACCACGGGATCGTCCCCGCCGAGCAACTCGACCATCTGCTGCAGGCCCGAGGAGAGGTTCTCGATCTCGAGGTCCACGTGGATGGGCGCCGGCGAGTAGAGACCCAGCTCGAACGAGGGCCGGTTCGAGTCGCGGTACTCGCGCAGGCGCTCCCCGTCGGACTTGGCCGATTCGTCCGCCAGGCGCACGAGATCCTTCGCGACGCCGAAGAGCGTGCCGCCGAGGCGCAGGCTGCCTCCGCCGAACGCGGTGTAGCGCGTGTTGATCTCGGCCTGAATGCGCTTCGCGTCCGCGACCTGCGTCCAAGCGTCACCCCACGCCTTCTTCCATTCCGGGTTCGCGTCCACCGCGCGGCGGAGTTCGTTCTCATCGGCCAACTTGCGCTCCATCAGCCCCGGATCCTGAAGACCGGCCAGGATGCCCGTGCGCGCCTTGCGCGAGTTCTGGGTGCCGAAGTAGTCCCCCTCGGCGATGCGCCGGAACTCCTCGCTGCGGCCCGAAAAGGTCGCCAGTTGGACCTCGCGACGCCACAGACTGCGCATGCTCAGCGGATACTGCACGTCGCGCATGAACTCGAGGTGCGCGTGCGTGTTCAGGCGTTCCGTGCGCCCGGGGTGACCGGCCACGAAGACGAGTTCGTTGTCCGTCGCGCCGTTCCGACTCCACTTCAGGAAGTGCTCGGGTTGCAGCGGCTTCCCGCCCTCGTAGATGCGGAAGAAGCACATGTCGAGGTCGTAGCGCGGGAACTCGAAGTTGTCCGGATCGCCGCCGAAGAACGCGATGCCCTTCTCGGGCGCCATGACCAAGCGGACGTCCTCGTAGCGCTTGTAGCGGTAGAGGTTGTAGCGACCGCCCTGGTAGAGCGTGACGACCTCGCTCTTCAGGCCCGTTTTCTCCGTGGACTCGCTCTCGATCTTGCTCATGGCGCGGCGTCGCGCCGAGTTCTGCTCGGCCAGCGAGGCCGTCGCGGGCGCCGCCTCGTTGACGCGCGCGGTGACGTCCTCGATGGACCAGAGCACGTTCAGCTCGATGTCGGGACAGGGCACCTCTTCCGCGTAGGTCCGCGCGTAGAAACCGTCCTTGATGTAATCCGCGCTGGCGGTGGACAGCTTCTCGAGCATGTCGGAACCGACGTGGTGGTTCGTCATCACGAGCCCGTTCGGGCTGACGATGGAGCCGGAACCGCCGGTGCTGATGCGCACGCAGGACTTCTGCACGTGCTCGAGCCACTCCGGCGTCAGCGTGAAACCGTACTTCGCCTGGATCTGCTGGGTCGGCGGCTTGTTGAAGAGCCACATGCCTTCGTCGGCGCGGCCCGTGGTTTCGAGTGCGGTGAGCGCGGCGACGGCCGCGACGGACAGGGAGAGGATCGTCTTCATGGTTCCTTGCAGGTCCGGAGAGAGGCGTGGATGCGGATGCGCAGGATACGGGGTGGCGTGTGCGCGGCGAAGGTCGGCTCGCCGCCGTTCAACGCAGGGTTGACTGCGTGAGGTGGACAGGGCGTGTGCGCTCGACGCGGCCCCGCGCACTGACCGAGCGGAAGCGCGGGCGGGCGCGCTCGCTGAGCCGGAGCACGGACCGGCGCGCGGCTCCGGATCGCGAGGTCGAACCTGCCGGGCCGTCGAGTAGAGTGCGCGGCCGGAAGGTCCCACCATGTCACGCATCGTTCTCCTCTGCGCCAGCGCGGCGCTCCTTGTCCTCGGCGCATGCCGCAGCGCCCCGTCCGGTGGCGACGGGTTCCGCACGATCGCCATCGGCTACGAGACCGGCATCGCCGATGGAACCGTGCGCACCGCGCGCAACGAAAAGGAGTGGGCCGCGCTGTGGCGCGAGCACACGAGCATGCAGCTTCCCCGCTCCGACGCCCCCACGATCGACTTCTCGAAGGAGATGGTCGTGTGCGTGCTGGCGGGTCAGAAGCCGACGGCGGGATACGGCATCGAAGTCCTCGACGCGCGCTTCGACGGCAAGGCGATGCTGCTGGGCACGCGCCAGACGCAGCCGGCCGAGGACGCGATCGTGCCGCAAGTCGTGACGCGGCCTTACCACATGATCGCCACGCCGTTCACGAACGCGACGTTCCGCATCGAGCCGCGCTGATCGTGTGAATCAGCGCGGTGCGAACGCCCCTGCACGACGGGCCGCCCGCCGACGAAGACGCGTTCGCGGCCCGACTGCGCTTCAGTTCCGCGCCGGTGCGCGAAGCCGTGCGTAGCGCGGCACGGGGATCCCGCGGACTGCGCCTCCAGACAGCGCGGTCAGCGCCGCGCCGGAATCGATCGGCGCGACGACGAAGTCGATGCCAGCGACGTCGCCGCTGACGCGAACCAGCGCGGGATCGCTGAGCGTCGGGTACAGACCGCAGTAGACGTCGCCGTCGCCACAGATGAACCCGTCGTCGTTCTCGTCGGATCCGCAGACGATCAGATAGTCGCCCGGCGGTAGCAGTTGGCCGTCGAGCGTCGAGAGCTCGTCCAGCGAGTAATCGAGCCCGTCGAATGCCGGGTTGACGATCGTCTGCGCGACGGTCTCGGGCGGATCGACGCCGAGGTCGATCGCGAGCACGAAGAGGTCGACGTCGGGCAGGAACGGCGCGCTGACGACCACGGTGACGGGCACCATGACGTTGCCAGCGTTCGAGGTCGTGATCGAGATGATCGCGCCGTACGTTCCATTCGCGGCGAGGAGCGGGTTCGAGCGGTCGATCGTCACGCGCAAGCTGCCGATGTCGATACCCGGGACGGCGCTACCGTTCACGAGCGTCACCCACGGTTGATCGCCGGTGAACGTCTGGACGTCCACCGTTCCGTTGCCGCCGTTGCTCAAAGCGAGCGACAGTTGATTCGTATCCGGCGCGAAGTTCAGCGCCGACGGACTCACCACGAGCACCGGCATCGTCGAGGCGCCCGTCCCTGCGGCCTGCACCGCCGCGAACGCGTTGATCAGTCCGAAACCGTAGATGTTGTCGCGGCCGACCACGCCCAGATCCGTCGCCGTCGACGTCAGGATCGTCTCGACCTGCGCGGCGGCCATCATGGGACTCACGAGCCGAATCAGGGCGGCGAGACCGGCTGCGTGCGGGCAGGCCATCGACGTGCCCTGGTAGAAGACGAAGTTCTCGGCGCCGGTCGAACTGATCAGCGTCGAAAGCACGCCGTCCACGTACCCGTCCCCGTCCGTGTCGATCGACGCGTCGCCGCCCGGCGCACACACGTCCACGGTCGGATGGAAGTTCGAGTACGGCGCGCGCACGGAGTTGCGATCGACGGCCGAGACCGAGATCACGTTCGCGTAGGCGGCCGGGTACGAGGGCGCGCTGGAGTTCTCGTTGCCCGCTGCCGCGAGAACGACGACCTGATTGTTGCGCGCCGCGGTCACGGCGTTCTGCACGGTCGAGTTGAAGCCCGGCCCGCCCAGGCTGAGGTTCACGATGTCGAGCTTGTTCGCCAGGGTCGGCAGCCCGGGGTTCGTGAGCCCCGCGGAATAGCGGATCGCGCGTGCGATGTCGGCGTCAGTGCCGCCACCCTTGCCGAGCACGCGCAGGTGCACGACCTTCACGCGGCTCGTCGGACTCGACATCCCCACGGGAACGCTGCCGACGCCGGCGACGCCCATGCCGTTGTCCGACACCGCCGCGATCGTGCCGGCGACGTGCGTGCCGTGGTAGCTGGACGGCACGACGCCCTCGCCGTCACCTTCGTCGAACGCGTTCGAATCCGGCCCGTTGCCGTCGGCCGCGATCGAGGGATCGGTGATGAAGTCGTACTCGAAGCCTGTTGTCAGCGTGTTGTCGTTGAGATCCGAATGCGGCCGACGCCCCGTGTCGATGACGCCGACGACGACATTCGTGCCCGGCGCAGTGATGAACTGGCGCACTTCGCCCCAGGCCTCGGGCAGCCGGATCAGCGGGTAGTGCCACTGCAGGCCGATGAAGGTGTCGTTCGGCGTGAAAGGCGTCGTTCCGCCGTAGGCGCGCCGGATGCGGTTCAATTCCGCGTACTCGACGCGCGGGCTGGCACCCAGCGAGCGTCCGAGCGCGGTCGTCACACGCGCACGTTCCGACTCGTCGCCCAGGAGCGTCAAGTCTGCAGAAACCTGCAGCACGTCGTCGCCGACGGCGCCGATGCGCACCAGCCCGCGCTGCGCCAAGTCGTCGTCGAGGTTCGCGCCGGTGCGCGCCTTCACGAGCTATTCGCCGGCCTTCGCGTTCGAGGGCGCGCGTCCGTACAGCGCGTCGCCGACGGCCAGCCCCAGCGCGGCGCGCTCTCGCTCCAGGGACTGCAGACGACTCGGCGATGGAAGCAATGGCGCCGCGCTCGTGCGCGACACGGCATTCAACGTGACGCTCGCGCCGGCAGCGAGCTCGATCGCGATGCGCTCGAGCGGGTCCGCGCTGCGCATGGTAACGGCGCCGGCGGAGATCGCGGATGCGTCGCCGTCGCCGCCGTTCCCGACGGACAGCGTGCGCACGGCGCCTTCGGCGGTAATGCGCAGATCGAGCGCTTCCGCGGCCGTCAGCTCGAAGCGTCCGCCTTCCGGAGAAGTGATGCGCAGCGCGTCGCCCACGGACACGGCGCCCATCCAGCCGGGGGACGTGATCGTCTCGGGCGCGGCGTGCGTGCGCACGACGAGTTCGTACTGACCCGAGCCCGCTGCGCCGCGGACCACGAGATCGAAGGCACCGCCGGCCGTGAAGGCGAGACGATGCGACGTGTCGCCGCGCGCGACGACGCCCAGCGCCAGCGGGTCGTAGGCCGCGAGCTCGACGCGCCGGTTCGGCGCTGCGCCCAGCAGGCGCAGCTCGACCTCGACGCGCGCACGCGGCGTCGCGACGAACGCGAACCCGTCGAAGCCTTCGCCCTCTCCGATCGCGCCATGGATCGTGACCGTGCGGCCGGGAGTCAGCTCACCGATCGGCTGCGGCTCGTCGAAAGAGTCGTTGGGCTCGACCTCCGTCAGCGGCGCGCTCGCCGGAACGATCGCCAGCGTGCCGGTCACGGCACCGGGAGCGGTCCCACCGGAGCCTCCGTCGAGCGATCCGCTCCCGCCGCAGGCCGCGAGCGCGATCGTCGCGACGAGACATCCCGCGGCGACCGAGCGAACGTGTGCGAAAAGGCGATTTCCGGAGAGCGGGGAGAGACGCGGTGTGTTGCGCATGACGAGTCGACGGTGCGGAAACCGGCGCGGAACCGGACGTCGCATGAGCCCATGGAACCGCGCTCGCAGGCCGATCGTACCGAGGCCCGCTACGTCCCGCTGCTGGCGAAACCGAGGATCCGCCGCGCGTGCACGACGAGCGCGTCCTCGACCTCGCGCTGCGTGATCTCGCCCGCGACGTGATCCGCGAGGCGCGTCATCACGTCGGGATCGAGACCGCAGGGTTGGAACGCGCGGAACGCCGCGAGATCCGTGTGTACGTTCAACGCGAGGCCGTGCCATGCGACCCAGCGGCGGACGGCGACGCCGATCGAGCACACCTTCTTGTCGCCGATCCACACGCCCGTGAAGCCGTCCTCACGGCGACCGACCACGCCGAAGTCGGCGAGCGTGGCGATCACGACCTCTTCCAGGTCGCGCAACCAGCGGTGCAAGTCGCGGCGCCCTTCGTCGAGCCACACGATCGGATAGGCCACGATCTGTCCCGGTCCGTGGTAGGTGGCCTCGCCGCCGCGTTCGACGCTCACGACCGGCACTGCGGCATCCCCTGCGGATTCCGGACCGGCGCCGCGACCGATCGTGACGACCGGTTCGTGCTCGGTCACGAGGAGCACGTCGCCGATGCGTCCCGCGACGCGGTCGGCCAACAACGACTGTTGCAGGGCGTGCACGTCGGCGTAGAGCGTTCGGCCCAGGCGGCGCACTTCGAGGACGCGCGCGCCGCTCATGCCCGGTCGCAGTCGGACGCCGCGCTCACTTGCGCTGGAAGATGTGCACCGCGACGCCGTGCACGGCCTCGGCCGCTTCCATGAACGCCTCGGGCAAGGTCGGGTGCGCGTGGATCGTGCGCGCGATGTCCTCGGCGGTCGCGCCCATCTCGATCGCCAGCGTGGCTTCGGCGATGAGCTCGGTGACCTCGGGGCCGACCATGTGCACGCCCAGCAGCTCGTCCGTCTTCGCGTCGGCGATGATCTTCACGAAGCCCTCGGTCTCCATGAGGCTCATCGCGCGGCCCGACGCGGCGAACGGGAACTGGCCGATCTTCACGGCGAGGCCCTTCTCCTTGCACTGCTCCTCGGTGAGACCGACGGACGCCATCTCGGGCGCCGTGAAGATCACGGCCGGCACGCAGCGCGCGTCGTACTCGTCCTTGCCGCCGGCGATGACCGCCGCAGCGATCAGGCCTTCTTTGCTGCCCTTGTGCGCCAGCATCGGCTGACCGGCGATGTCACCGATCGCGTAGATCGTCGGCACCTTCGTGCGCATGTGCTTGTCGACGACGAGGAAGCCCTTCGCGTCCACGGCAAGACCGACCTTCTCCAGACCGAGGCCCGCGCTGTACGGCTTGCGACCGACCGTCGAGAGGATCTGATCGCACACGATCGTGTCCTCGCCGGCCTTCGTCTTGATGCGGACGTAGCTCTTGCCGGCCTTGTGTTCGAAGCCCTGCGCGAAGGTCTCGGTCAGGAGATCGATGCCCAACTTCTTGAGCGACTTTTCGATCACCTTGACGCAGTCACGCTCCTGACCGGGCAGCGCGCCCGCGGTCGCCTCGAGCACGGTGACCTTCGAACCGAGCTTCTTGAACATCATCCCGAGCTCGAGCCCGATGTAGCCACCGCCGATGACGACGAGGTGGTCGGGCAGCTTCTTCGGACGCAACGCACCCGTCGACGACCAGACCTTGTCCTCGTCGAACGCGAAGCCCGGGATCTCGATCGGGATCGAACCGGTGGCGATGACGATGTCGTCGCACTTCAGGGTCTTGGGCCCGTCCTTGGTCGTGACGACGACGGTCGTCTTGTCCTGGATCTTGCCCGTGCCCATGACCACGTCGACCTTGTGGTTCTTGAGCAGCCCGGCGACACCGCCGGTCAGCTTGCCGACGATGCCCGCCTTCCACTCGACCAACTTGGCGACGTCGAGCCGCACGTCTTTGGCCGTGATCCCCATGGCCGCCATGTCCCCGAGGCGGTGCAGCAGGCTGCCCGCGGCGATCATCGCCTTGGACGGGATGCAGCCGACGTTGAGGCACGTGCCACCGAGGAACTCCTTCTCGACGACGGTGACCTGCTGTCCGAGTTGCGCCAGGCGAATGGCGCAGACGTAGCCGGCGGGACCGGCACCGAGCACGACGACCTTGCGGGGCATGGGCAGGGGTTCTGGAGGGGTTCGGGGCGGTTTTGGAGCGGGGGAAAGCCCGGGATTCTAGCGCGCAGGGAGGTGCGGAAGCTGACCCAGTCGAGTGTCCGTTCCCTCGCGCCGCCCCAGGGGCGAGCATCGCTGCGTGGTTTCGCCCGGGAACGACCGCGCGGCCCCCGCCAGGCGAGCGGCGGATCGAACGGACACTCAACTGGGTCAGTCTCCCTGCGGAGCTCATCGGGTACCTTTCTCGACCCCCATGACGACCCAGGCGCCCGTCCGCACCCATTGCCCGACCTGCGGCGCGAAGCTCCACCGAACCGACCTCTCGCTCTGCGCCTACTGTGCGACCCCCCTCTCGATCGGGGACACCGCCGGACGCGTCGACGACGAGACGATCCAGCGGCTCAAGCGGCTGCGGGACCACAAGAGCTTCCCCGCGGCGATGGACTTCACGCCTCTCGACCGCGACGCGGAGGTCGTTTGCGGCCGCCGCCTCACGGTCGGGACGCTGGTTCTGCTGGTCGCGGTCGCGCCGGCCTTGGCCCTCGCGTGGACGCTGACCCGCGGCGGGACCTGGCTGCCGTGGGCGATCGTCACGGCCGTCTTCACCCTCGCGGGCCTGGGCATCTTGGCCTCGCGGGGGGCCGTCCGGCGTCGGTCCGAGGATCGGCCCATGCTGCGCCGTCCGGCAATCGTCGTCGTGCGCCGCAGCGAGACCGACTCCGAGATCGGCATCACAAACTACTTCTTCACCCTCGCCTTCGACGACGGTTCCGAGGGCGAGTTCGTCTGGCCGGGTCAGGGCACCTCGTACGACCCGCTCTCGAACGGCTACACGGGCGTGGCCTACACGCGCGGCGCGAAGCTGGTCGATTTCCGCCGACTCACGTAGGTTCGCGGATCGTCTGCAGCTCGGGCCAAGCTCGCCGCGCGGCCACGAAGAGGAGCGCCGCCGCCAGGGGAACGACGACCAGTCGGAGCAGCGGGAACCCGGCCCACGTTTCGATCGCGAACTCGAACCCCAGGCACGCGAGTGCGATCCACAAGCCGAACCTCTGCCGCGCGAAGGCCAGGAAGGCGAGGGCGACGGCCCCGAGGAACGTGAAGGTCAGCATCGTCGCGATGAGCTTCTCCGTCAGAGCGGGGTAAGCGGCTAGCAAGTCGTAGCGGCCGACGGCGACCTGCGTGAAGTGGTACGCGGACGCGATGAGCAGGAGCACCGCTGCGATCCGCAACGGAAGCAGCCGTTGCGGCCGTGCAGCGGAGATCTCCATCGCGGAATGCTCCACGAACGCAGCGGAACGTGCAACCCGGGAGCGCGTGTCCGATCGCGCCGGCGGCGCTATTCTCGGACGCCATGAAGATCAACGTGTACCTCTGCGCTCTGGCTCCCCTCGCGATCGCCACGCTCGCCGTTCCCGCGTTCCTCTCGCCGACGGCGCGTTTGCAAGCGATCGCGGAGGGTCCGGCGCTGGACGACTCGATGCAAAGCTTGCAGGCCGGCTTCAAGGGGCTCGACCGCGCGCTCGGCAAGGGCGAAACGGAGAAGGCCCTCGCGATCGTGGTCGACATGCAGAAGGCGGCGCAGGACGCCAAGCTCGGCAAGCCGGAGAAGGCCGTCGAGATCACGGACCCGGCCGAGCTGGCGAAGTTCCTGGTCGGCTATCGGCTGAAGATCATCGATCTGCAGCGCGCGCTGCTCGATGTCGAGATCGCGCTGGTCGAGGGCAAGCCCGAGGACGCGAAGCAGGTGCTCGACGCGAAGGTGAAGCCCCTCAAGAAGGAAGGGCACGAGCGGTACAAGGACTGAGCGTCCTTCGACCCGAGATGACGCGCGTCCGCGACTACTTCGCGGCGCCGATGGGGAACGGCAGGTTGACGGCTTCGTCCGCCACGCGTGCGCTCTCGAGGAGCAGTTGGATGACGTTCAACTGCACGTCCTCGGAGTGGTTCAAGCGCTTGCCGTCTTCGAACTGATACGTGGAATCGGTGGCCGCGAACATGCGGTTGAAGATCTGCTGCACCTGATCGCGCAGAGCTTGGTGCAGGTGTGTGGTCGCAATGCGGTTGGCCGCCAGGAGCCATGTGCCGAGCGGTTGACCCTTCGCACGCGCTTCCGCGATCGCTTCGGCCAGATCGTGCGCGTCGATGGCGCCGCGCGCGACGAGGATCTCGCCCAGCCGCCAGCCCGGCGGCGGTCGGTCGCTCTGCGCGTAGACGATGCGGCCGTCCTCGAGTTGCAGCAGGAACCGCTCGCGCGCAGTCGTGACCCACAGCAGGCCCGACTTCGCGAGGTTCGAGAGCAGGCCCAGGATCTCCACCACCAGGATGGCTCGGCCATCCCCGAACAGGCTCGCGTCCTGCGGATTGTTCGGCTTCGCCGAGAACGACGACTTCGCCGACTGACTTCCGGGGAGCGGAGCCGGCGGCGCGTCCTCGAGGAATCCCAACGCACCATCGAACTGGCCGTGGAATCCGGTCTTGGTGAGCGAGGGCTGGGAGTCGGACGAATGCGGCTCGTGTTCCATGGAGCGGGAACATGGTCATCGGCGGCCAGACCCTCCGAACTGGAACCGCCGCGTCCGGGCGGGCAGGCTTGCGAGCCCCCGGTCCGGTTCGGGCCAGTCCGTACCCGTACGGACGAGCCTCAGAGCGGGAAGGCGCCGTCGCCCGGCGTCGCATGCCCGAGGCGCTCGGCGACCGCGATGAAACGGTTGTACTGACGGCGCAGGTGCAGCGGCACGTCGGCGTACACGTCCTCGACGAGCGTCTTCAGCGCCATCTTCGGCGCCGCTTCCTGCGTGTGGATCTCGGCGTCGATCTCGGCCGTCAATTCGGCTTCGATGCGCGCGCGATCGCTCTTCGCGATCGCCTTCTCGGACAAGAGAAACGCTTCGAAGCGATCGAGCGGATCCTTCGCGGCCCACGCGGCGACCTCCGCGTCGTCGCGGTACTTCGTCGGATCGTCCGAGCTCGAGTGACCGAGCATGCGGTACGTCTTCAGCACGATCAGCGAGGGCTTGTTCTCGCGCGCCAGCGCGTGCGCCTCGCGCGACGCCGCGAGCACCGCAAGCACGTCGTTGCCATCGACTTCGATGCCCGGCATCCCGTACGCGACAGCCTTGTCGGCGAAACTCTCCGTCGCCGTCTGCTTCGCGGAGCACACCGAAATCGCCCAGCCGTTGTCCACGCAGACGAAGTAGCAGGGCACCTTCCACACCGCGGCGAAGTTCATCCCGCTGTGGAATCCGTTCGAACTCGTCGCGCCGTCGCCGAAGTAGATGCCGTGCACCTCGTCGACCTTGCGCGTCTTCGCCGCGAAAGCGGCACCGACGCCGTGCGGGATCTGCGTGCCGATCACCGACGACCAACTGGGGTAGTTCGACCCCTTGTGCTGGAAGTGGTTGCACATCTGGCGACCCTTCGCCGTGTCGTTACTGTTGCAGTACATCTGCGCGATGTACTCCGACAAGGGCAGCCCGCGCATCACGGCCGCACCGCCCTCGCGCAGACCGGACCACAACCAGTCTTGCGGTCGCAGCGCGTAGGCCGAGCCGATCAGCGCTGCTTCGAGTCCCTTCGCCGTGCCGACGAAGCCGACGCGACCCGCGCGCTGCAGCTTGAGCATGCGCTCGTCGAGCACGCGGACGCGCAGCATGTGACGCAGCAGGGTGCGCAGCGTCTCGGGGCCGAGATCGAGCGTCGACGGCTTGGAGCCGCCGCGCTCACGGGTCGGATTGGTCTGTGCGCTCACGGTTCGAACGGGCCAGGATAGCCGGGGCCGGAGCGCGGCGCAGCGTTCTCGCGCTGCGTCCGGCGGTTCAATCCGGCGTCAGCACGGTCCCGCCGCGCTCGCCGGTCTGCCTGGAATCCTCGACGGCCACGCGGCCCGCGACGACGACGTGCAGAATGCCCTCAGGAGCCAGACGCGGCTCCTCGAACGTGGCGCGGTCCCGCACGCGCTCGGCGTCGAACACGACCAAGTCGGCGTGGAATCCGCGCAGCACACGGCCGCGCTCCGCGAGCCCCGCGCGCTCGGCGGGGGCGCTCGAGAGCTTCTTGACTGCGGTCGCGAGGTCGAATGCTCCAAGTTCGCGGCAGTAACGGCCCAGCACGCGCGGCGCGGTGCCGAAGCTGCGCGGATGCGGACGCGACGACGGTCCGCCCGTCGCGGGCTGCACATAACCGTCGGAACCCACGCACACGAGCCGGTGCGCCAGCACGCGCGCGACGTCGCTCTCCTGCATCGCGTGGCCGACGTACGACACGCCGCCGTGCTCGTGCTCGAGCAGGCGCAGGAACGCCTCGGCCGGCTCGACGTTCCACCGCGCGGCGATGTCGGCGATCGACAGCCCCGTGAGCGCGCGGTCGTCGCCCGACAGCTCGCTCGCGACGGTGATGCGATCGAAATCGCCGGGCTCGTTGTCGACGTGCGCGACGAGCTCGGCGCGGATGCGCGCACGCGACGCGGGGTCGGCGAAGCGCGCGAACATCGGCTCGTTCCCGCCGTCCTTGACCCAGGCCTCGAGCAGGATCGTGAGGCCCGTCGAATACGCCGTGTACGGGTACGCGTCGGCGCGCACGTCGAAACCGTCCGCGACGGCGGCCTCGATGCGCGCAAGGGCGCCGTCGAGCTTGGGCCAGTTCTTCGTGCCGCACGACTTCAGGTGCGAGACCTGCACGCGCGCCTTCGACTCGCGAGCCAGCGTCAGGATCTCGTCGACGGCCTCGAGCAGGAAGCGGTCCTCGCTGCGCATGTGCGAGGCGTACAGGCGTCCGCGTCGCGCGACGACCTTGGCCAGCGCGCGTAGTTCCTCGGGCGGCGTGTAGATGCCGGGCACATACTCGAGCCCGCTCGAGAGGCCGAACGCACCCTCGGCTAGCGCGCGCTCGACCTCGCGCTCGAGCACCTTCAGCTCCGCCGGCGTGAGCGGACGGTCGACGTCGCCGATCAAGTTCTCGCGCAGCGTGCCGTGGCCCACGAGCAGCGCCTGGTGGATCGCCGGGCGCGCCGCGTCGAGCGCGCGCAGGTACTCGCCGACGCCGGCGAACGCGCGCTCCGCACCGGCTCGGGTTGGCGCCGCCGAACCGCCGCAATTGCCCGTGATCTCCGCCGTGTAACCCTGCAGCACGCGCGAATCGGCCGCGGGGTAATCCAGGATCGAGCGGTCGGAGTGGCTGTGCATGTCCACGAACCCCGGCGCCACGATCAGGCCGCGCGCGTCGATCGTCTTCCGCGCTTGCTCGCGATCCAGCTCGCCGATCGCGGCGATGCGTCCGTCGCTCACCCCCACGTCCGCGCGGCGCGGAGAGGAGCCCGTGCCATCGACGAGCGTCCCGCCTTGCACGAGCAGATCGAAACGCTGCTCGCGCCGCGTGACCGCGCATCCGGCGAGCGACCAGGCCAGGGGCGCGCACGCGACCGCGGACCACGCGATCGGCGCGCAGGCTGCCGCACGCAGCACGTCGCGTCGCGTCGTCGTGCTCACAAGTCCACCTCCACTCCGAGCCCAGGACGATCGGATGTGCGCAGTCGACCGTCGACCAGCTCGAAGCCGCCGCGCGCAGGATCGCGCGCGAGATCGAAGCTGCCGTCGAGGTCCAGGTAGCGCGTCGCTGGACACGCGAAGGCCGCATGCAGCGCCGCGGCGATGCCGATCTCGCTCTCGTCCATGCAGCCCCACATGAGTTCGACGCCATTCTGTGCCGCGGTACGCGCGATGCGCAGCGCCGGCGCGATCCCGCCGCACTTCATCAGCTTGATGTTCCACACACCGTACGGGCGCGGCTCGCGCGCGAGCTCCAGCGCGTGTCGTTCGTCGTGCAAGCTCTCGTCCGCCATTAGCCAGCTGCGCACGGGCGCCGGCAGTTGGCGCAGCTCGCCGTCGCGCGCGGGCGGCGATGGCTGCTCGAGCACCTCGACGCCGATCGCGTGCAAGCGCGCGTGGCAGCGCTCGACCAGCGCGGGTTCGTAGCCGACGTTGGCGTCAGCGCGCAATTCGATCGAGCGTCCAACGTGCTCGCGCAGAAGCTCCATGCGCTCCATGTCGGCCTCGAACGACTCGCCGATCTTCACCTTCAGCGCGCGGAATCCGCGCGACAGGTACTCGTCGGCCTCGGCCAGCGTCTCGGCTAGCGGCAGGATCCCGATCGTGATCGAGGTCGGCAGCTCGCGGTGCACGCGGCCGAGCATGTCCGCCAACGGGCGCCCGGCCAGCCGCGCCCACAAGTCGTGGATCGCCATGTCGAGCGCGGCGCGCGCGCCGGGCGCCGCCGGGGTCATGGCCTCCAGCGCGTCCACGAGCTCGTGCGTGTCGCCGATCTCCCGGCCTGCGAGGCTCGAACCGTTTTCGAGCGCCGCGATGCAGGCTTCGACCGTCTCGCCCGTGATCTCGGGTTCGGGTGTGGCGCTGCCGAAACCCAGGGCGCCGTTCTCGGACTCGATGCGCACGAACGCCATGCGCACCGCGTCCGTCGTCTGGTTAGCGATCCGGTACGGACGCTTCAACGGCACCGCGAGCGTGTCGATCGCGATGCGCGCGATCCTCACGGCCGGCGTGCCCCGGCGACGAGCGTGCGCACTGCGGGCACGAGCCGCGCGCAACCATCCGTGAGCGGCCAGACGGTGGGCAGGCCGGTCTCGCGCTCGATCCCGGCGCGCACGGGCTCGCGCTCGGCCGGCGCGACGCCCTCGTCGTTCAGCGTGATGCCCAGCACGCGCGCTCCGAACGCCTCGATCAGCGCGATCTGTTGGGCGAGCGGCGCGACCCTGTTGTGCAGGTGCTCCTGGTCGTCGTGGTACGGACGACCGGGCGCGTGCTGCAGCACGACGCCGCGCGATTCGGCCGACAAGATGAGCTCGGCGCCACACGGCCCGCTCGGGTTCAAAAGGCCCGACTGGCCCTCCAGAAGGATCACGTCGGGCGACAGGTCGCGGTCGCACGCCACGATCGCGTGCTCCAGCTCGCCGCTGACGAAGTCGTTGGGCGTCGAGTCGAGAATGAACCCGTGCGCGATGCCCTGCAGCCAACCGGTCTGCCCCGTGTGCACGATCGCGGGCACGATGCCCGCCTCGCAACAGGCGGCCGAGAGCAGGTGGCACGTCGTGCGCTTGCCGAGCGCGCAGTCCGTGCCCAGCACCGCGACGCGTGGCGCGCGCACGACGCGGATCGCGCCGGACCAAAAGTGCAGGTCGCGGCGCGCCTTCGGTTTGCGCACGTCGATCAACTGGACGCCGGCCTTTTCCGCCGCCGCGACGAACGCGGGGTCTTCGCCCAGGAACTCGTGGAGTCCGTTCACGACTCCGGTGCCGCGCTCAAGGGCGCCGAGCAGAGCGCGCTTCATGTCCTCGGGCAGCACGCCGCCCGAGGTCGCCACGCCGATCACGACGAGGTCCGGCGGCTCGGGCAGCGCCGCGAAGGCTGCATCGAAGTCAGCGAACACCGGAATCCCCCGGTGTTTTCCGTCGAGTTCGACGCCCGCGTCGCTGCCCGCGCAGGTCGAATCGACCAGACCCACGAGGTCGAAACGGCTCGGACCGCGCACCAACCCGTGCGCCGTCTTGGCCGACGCCGTCTTGAACCAACCCTGCGTGTAGACGAGCGCCGTTGCGCGCCGCGCAGCCGGAGAGCGAGAGGATGCGGGCGCGATGTGATCCAAGCCTGTCAGAGCGCGAGCAGGCCCGGGTTCTCCAGCAAGCGCTTCATGTACACGAGGAAGCGCGCGCCGTCGGCGCCGTCGGCCAGGCGGTGGTCCACCGAGCACGACAAGTTCATGTACTGACGCACCTCGATCTTGTCGCCCTGCGGCGTCTCGACGACGCCCGGACGCTTCATCAACCGGTGCACGCCGAGGATCGCGACGTCGGGGAAGTTGATGATCGGCGTCGCCATGATCCCGCCGATGTTGCCGGCGTTCGTGATCGAAAACGTCGAGCCGCGCAGGTCGTCGGGCTTGACCTTGCCCTGCTTCGTGCGCTCGGCGAGCTCGTTCAGCTCGGCCGCGATCTGCAGGATGCCCTTCGCCTGGACTTCCTTGACGACCGGCACGATCAAGCCGTTGTCCGTGTCCATCGCGATGCCGAGGTTCACGTAGCCGAAGCGCACGATCTCCTCGCTCTTCTCGTCCAGGTGCGCGTTCAGCATCGGGAACTTGGCCAGGGCCAACGCGGTCGCCTTCATGATGAAGGGCATGTACGTGACCTTGATCCCCTGCTCTTGACCGAGCGCCTTCGCCGTTTCACGCAGGCTCACGAGCTCGGTGACGTCGAGTTCCTCGACCACCGTGAAGTGCGGAGCTGTGTACTTCGACCGCACCATCGCTTCGCTGATCTTGCGACGGACACCGCGGAACGGGATGCGCGTCTCGCGCTCGCCGGCGGGAACGCCGACGGGAGTGCGCGGCGCGGCGGGAGTCGATTGAGCCGGAGCGGACTGCGTCGAGCTCGCGCCCGACTGTGCGAACGCCTCGACGTCGGCCCGACGCACGATGCCGCCGCGACCGGTCGCGGGAACGCGGCCGAGGTCGATGCCCAGCTCGCGCGCGACGCGACGCGCGCTCGGAACGGCGAGCACCTTGCTGTCAGCGGACGAGACGCGCGCCGGAGACCCGTTGCTGGCGCCGGCCATCGCGGCCTCGCGCACAGGCGCCGCTTGCGCGGGTGCGGACTTCGCGGGCGCAGCCTGCGACGACGCCGGCGCGGACGCCGCACCGGCCGTCGCGAGTTTGTAGATGACCGAGCCGACGGGAATGGTTGCGTTTTCTTTCGCGAGCAACTCCGTGATCGTGCCGGCTGCGGGCGCGGGCACTTCGACCGTCGCCTTGTCCGTCATGACCTCGACGATCGGCTGGTGCTCCTTCACGGAATCGCCGGCCTTCACGAGCCACTTCACGATCTCGCCCTCGGCGATGCCCTCACCGATGTCGGGCAACTTGAAGTCGATGGTCTTGCCGCCGCTCGACGCTCCCCCTGCCGATGCACCGGAGGACACAGGAGTCGCCGTGTGCGTCGGCTTGCCGCCCGTGGTCGGAGTCGCGTGGCCTTCGCCGCCCTTCGGGGCCGGCTTGGACGGTTCGGCGACCGGCTGCGTGCCCTTGGCCGCCGGAGCGGGCGCGGCCGGAGTGGATTTCGCACTCGCGCCGTTCTTGGCACCGCTCGCGGCCGTGTCGAGCGTGAAGATCACGGTGCCGACCGGCACCGTCGCGCCTTCCTTGGCTTGCAGCGCCTGGATCGTGCCGCCCGCGGGCGACGGGATCTCGACCGTGGCCTTGTCCGTCATGACCTCGACGATCGGTTGGTGTTCCTTGACGGTGTCACCGACCTTGACGAGCCATTTGACGATCTCGCCCTCGGCGATGCCTTCCCCGATATCGGGCAGCTTGAATTCCAGCGCGGCCATGTGCGGTGATCCTTGAATGCGAGCGAGCGGGTTTCAGTAGCTCCAGACGTGTTCGATCGCGTCGAGCACGCGCCGGTCGTCGGGGATGTAGTGGTGTTCGAGCGTGTTCGGGAACGGCGTGTCGAAGCCGGTCACGCGCGCGATCGGTGATTCCATGTACTCGATCGCGTTCTCGGCGATGATCGCGCTGATCTCGCCGCCGAATCCGCAGAAGCGCGGCGCTTCGTGCACGACGACGACGCGGCCGGTCTGCTTCGCGGCTTCGATCACGCCTTCTTCGTCGAGCGGCAGCAGCGTGCGCAGGTCGACGACGAGGCATTCGATGCCCTTCTCGGCGGCCTGCTGCGCGGCCTTCTCGCACACGGGCACCATCGCGCCGTAGCAGAAGATCGTGACGTTTTTGCCCTCGCGCACCGTGCGCAGCGTGGACAGGTCGACCGTGTACTTGCCCTCGGGGACTTCGCCCTTGAGCATCCGGTACAGCGCCTTCGGCTCGAGGAACAGCACCGGATCCGGATCGTCGATCGCCGCGAGAAGGAGGCCCTTCGCATCGTGCGGCGTGCTCGGGATCACGACCTTCAGGCCGGGCGTGTGACAGAAGTAGGCCTCGCCCGACTGCGAGTGGTAGAGGCCGCCGCGGATGCCGCCGCCGTACGGCGTGCGGATGACCATCGGCGCCGTGTACTGACCGCCGGAGCGATAGCGCAGCTTGGCGGCCTCGCTGACGATCTGGTCGAACGCCGGGAAGATGAAGTCCTGGAACTGGATCTCGCACACCGGTCGCAAGCCGTTCGCGGCCATGCCGATCGCGGCGCCGACGATGCCGTCCTCGCTGAGCGGCGTGTCGAAGCAGCGGCCGTCGCCGAACTCCTTCGTCAGGCCTTCCGTCGCGAGGAACACGCCGCCCTTGGGGCCGACGTCCTCGCCGAAGACGACGACGTTCGGGTCGGTCCGCATCGCAGTCTTGAGTCCGTCGTTGACGGCTTGGATGAGTGTCAGGGTCGGCATCGGATGGCTTTGGGGATGTTCAGTGTTCCGGTGTCGTGAATCAGAGCGGGAACGCGCCGTCGCCCGTCGACGCGTCGCCCTTGCGGCGCGCGAGGTCGAACGCGGCTTGGCCCTGGCGGCGGATGTGCTGCGGGACGTCCTGGTAGACGTCACTGAAGATCGTCTCGATGCCGGGGCGCGGCGTCGCTTCTGCGACTTTGGCAGCAGCGTCGATCTCGGCGAACGACTCGGCCGCGATCTCGTCGCGCAGCTTCTCGGTCCACAGCTTGCGCTTCTTCAGGAAGCGCTCGAAGTTCGCGACCGGGTCCTTCTTCTCCCACTCGGCGACCAATTCCTTCGGCACGTAGCGCGTCGGATCGTCGCTGGTGGAGTGGCCGCCCATGCGAAACGTGTAGGCCTCGATCAGCGTCGGGCCGCCGCCCTTGCGCGCCCGCTCGGCCGCTTCGCTGACCGCGCGGCGCACGGCGAGCAGGTCGTTGCCGTCCACCTTCACGCCGGGCATGCCGTAGGCCTTGGCCTTGATCGCGTAGCTCTCGCTGGCCGTCTGCTGCGAGCTGGGGCACGAGATCGCCCACTGGTTGTTCTGGCACAGGAAGACGACCGGCGACTTCCACACCGCCGCGAAGTTCAGCCCGGAGTGGAAGCCGGTGCTGCTCGTCCCGCCGTCGCCGAAGCTGGCCAGGACGACGTTCGATTCGCGGCGACGCTGCATCGCGTACGCGGCGCCGACGGCCTGGATGATGTGCGTGCCGATCGGCGAGCTGATCGAGAAGAAGTGGATCGGCTCGGTGAACGAGAAGTGCACCGGCATCTGACGGCCCTTCGCGGAGTCCGCCGCGTTGCCGTACATGTTGTGCATCATGTCCACGGGCGAAATACCGTGGTACAGCGCCATCCCGAAGTCGCGATAGCTGGGGAAGATCCAGTCCGTCTTCTTGACCGCGGCCGCCGCGCCGATCTGCGTCGCTTCGACGCCGCGATTCGGGATCGAGAAGCCGATGCGACCCGCGCGCTGCAGCTTCAAGCACACGTCGTCGAACGCGCGCACCCGCATCATCGTGCGATAGCAGTGCAGCAGCTCCTCGTTCGACATCTTCGGGTCGTAGCCGTTGATCCCGCCGTCCGGCGCGATCACGGAGAGCATCTCTTGCACGGTCATCGCGTCTCCTCGGTCCGTCGAGCCCGCCGTTCGCGCACGAGCCGGGCCGCGAAGAACTCGCCGGCCTTGTAGCTCGATCGCACGAGCGGCCCCGCGGCCACGTATTGGAAGCCCATCGAACGCCCGAGGCGCTCGAGTTCGTCGAATCGTTCCGGCGTCACGTACTCGCGCACCGGAGCGTGGTTCTTGGTCGGCCGCAGGTACTGGCCGAGCGTCAGGAAGTCGACGCCGGCCGAGCGCAATCGAGCCAGCGCGTCGACGACCTCGTCGTGCGTCTCGCCCAGGCCGAGCATCAGGGACGACTTCGTGAAGACATCCGGGTCGTGCTCCTTCGCGCCCACCAGCGTCTCGAGGGATCGGCCGAACGAGCAACGCGGGTCGCGGATCTTGCGCTGGAGGCGGTCCACGACCTCGACGTTGTGCGCCAGCACGTCCGGCCGTGCGGCCATCAGCGTGGCCAGGTCCGACCCGCGGTAGTCGGGGATGAGCGTCTCCACGACCGTCCGGGGCGACTTCGCGCGGATCGAGCGGATGCACTCCGCGTAGTGGCCCGATCCACCGTCGGCGAGGTCATCGCGGTCGACGCTCGTGATCACGACGTAGCCCAGGTTCATCGCGGCAACGGCGGTCCCGACGTGCTCGGGCTCGGCCGGGTCGGGCGGCGCAGCGCGGTCGACGGTCTTGACGGCGCAGAAGCGACAGCGCCGGGTGCACTCGTCGCCCAGCACCATGAGCGTCATGGTCGCGTGGTCGCCCTTCCAGCACTCCCCGATGTTCGGGCAGCGGGCTTCCTGGCAAACGGTGTGGAGGCCCAGCTCCTGCGTCAGGGTCTTCAGCCGTGCGTACCCCTCGCCGCCGGGCAGTGGGACCTTCAGCCAGGAGGGCTTCGGGATCGAGCCGTCCCGCCGGGTCGGCGCGGGTGCGCCCGAGGCCTCGGGAAGGCCGGCCGCGCGGGGTTCGAGGGAGGGTGTTTCGGGATCCATGCCGGGTCGGGACAAGGCCCGTGAGGATAGCGCGTTCGCCGGGTTCCGTCGCGTGCCGAGCCGTTCTGGTCGGGACCACAGCGCTCGCGGGCGCTCCCCCGTCCAAACTCAGGATCGAGCGGCCTGGAGAGCCGCCCGGGAGGGGGCCGGATGTACACCGGGCCGGCGCTGCATTCGCGCCGGCCCGGCTCCCCAATCACCGAGTGAGTCTCCTCGTTCCCCCGAGGAATCTTGGGTCAGTTCAAGAAGGGCTCAACGGCCTTCTCGAGTTGCGGCGTGCGCATCTTCCCGATGGCGCGCACCTGGATCTGGCGGATGCGCTCCAGGCTCACGCCCAGCTTGCCCGCGACTTCGGCCAGCGTGTGCTCGCGCTCGCCCATGAGGCCGAAGCGCATCGAGACGATGTAGCGCTCGCGCTCGCTCAGCCGGTCCAGCGCCGACTTCACGTTGTCCGCGAGCGAGTTGTCCTCGAACTCCGGGCGATACGGGTCGTGATCGCCGCGGCTCAGGACGTCGCGCAGGCCGCCGGCATCCTCGTCATTCGACATCGGCGCATCGATGGAACGCGTCGAACGTGCCGCCCCGAGGGCGTGCTCGACGAGGTTCGGCTCGAGCCCCGAGGCTTCCGCGATCGATTCGATGCTGGCGTTCGGATCGCGCAGCTTCTCGATCGCGATGTTCACGTGCTTGAGCGCCTTCTGCAGGTACACCGGCACGCGGACCGTGCTGTTGAAGTTGTAGAGGTAGCTCCGGAACGCTTGGTTCAGCCAGTGGACCGCGTAGGTGCGGAACAGGAGGCCGCGCTTCCAGTCGAAGCCGTCCACGGCGCGGTAGAGCGCCGCCGAGCCCTCCTGGATCAGGTCGAGGCGGCCCGCGCTGGTGTGCGCGTAACGCTCGACGTTGATCAGGGCCAGGTAGAGGTTGCGCTCGACCATCTCCGTGCGCAGCGCGTGGAGTTCCGCCCAACGGCGGCAGACGTCCGCCGGCAGAGCGCCGGTGATCTCGCGATCGCCGATGTATGCGGACGGGGCGCCGCAGCCCCCACCCTCGACATCGGCTTGCGTCAGGCCGGCTTCGGCCAGCGCGAGGTTCATGCGCACTCGAGCGAACTCGATGCGGCGCGCCAAACGGGCTTCCGTCGGACGGTCCATGATCGTGATCGCGTCGACTTCGTTGCGGAGTTGGCTCTCGATCGAGAACCGGGCGCCCTCACGCGGGATGCGGCTCGTGCCCGTGACCTTGTGCCACGACAACGGGTCGGTGATCTCGAGTTGGATGTTCTTGGCGTTGTACTCGGCGGCGAGCTTTTCGATCTCCGCGTCGAACGTCTCGAGATTGATCGCGAGACGATCCAGGACACCGTCGAGTGCCGCGTGCTGTGTGATGAGACCCACCATGAGCGAATCCTCCTGCACTTCGCGCCGCGGGGTGCGGCGTTGCGTGCTCAGAACCTCCATCGAAGGAAAAACTTGGTCGGGGACGACCGGACGGCGCGTGCTCACTCGCCGCCCCTTACTGCCTTGGGACGATCGCGTGGCCCTGCTTTGGACCGACGCCGTGTCCCGCGATGAAGTACGAACGGCACGTAGCGAAGCGATGCCGACTCGTCCCTTTTTCGAAGGCTTCGGCAAAGGCTGCGTTGTGGTGCGTCGCTTCATGACGCTCTCCACTTGCAACGTCCGCACCCGCGTCCTGCTCCAGCGCGTTTCCGGGCGCGGGCTCCGGACGGAAGGTGCTGGAATGGCCGGACTTCGGGCCTTGAAACGCCTCCGTAACGCCGAGAAACCGCGATTGAACCGCGCTGCCGCGCCTGCCAGCGCGACATGGGCTGCGCAAGGATCGGCAGTCGTCGAGCGCGCGCGCACCCTCGGTATCCGGCGCGCCACTGCGAGTGCGACGATCGGTGTGAGCAGCCGCTCACTCCGTGGAGCGCGCGCTGGCAACAATCACTGTGACGAGCACAAAGCGGTGTCGCCCGATGCGCGCCGCATTCGGATCCGGGCCGGAGCTCGACACGGTTTCCGCGGAGTGCGTGATGTGTGCGTGCGCGTGCTCACCCAACGAGCTCACCCTGAACGCAAAGCTCGCCTGCACGGGATCTCCACGTGCAGGCGAGCTCGGGATGCAGCTCGGAATTCGATCTCGCTCAGGCCGTGACGCCCTCGCGGTAGTTCTTCTGCGTCTCGCGCGGGATGTACGCCTGCAGGTGGTCGAGCTGCGCCGCGTCGCGCACGAGGCTGCGCGCGATCACGATCCGCTGGATCTGGTTCGTGCCCTCGTAGATCTGGAGGATCTTCGCGTCGCGGAAGCACTTCGCGATCGGGTAGTCCTCCATGAAGCCGTACCCGCCGAAGACCTGTACCGCGTCCGTCGCGACGTCCATGGCCACATCGGTCGCGAAGCACTTCGCCATCGCGGCCATCTTGCCCATATCCGGACCAGCGGCGTCCGAGGTGGCGGCCGAGGCGTACACCAGCCAGCGCGCGGCCTCCGTCTTCATGGCCATGTCGGCCAGCATCTTCTGCACCATCTGGTGGTTGCTGATCGGCACGCCGAACTGCTGGCGACGCTGCGCATAGACGTTGGCCAGGTCGAGTGCGCCTTGCGCCGCGCCGACGGCCTGGGCGGCCACGCCCGGACGCGCCAGGTCGAGCGTCATCATCGCGTGCTTGAAGCCGACGCCCGCGCGCTCGCCGATCAGGTTCGCCTTGGGCACGCGCACGTTGTCGAAGTGCGTCTCGACGACGGGCACCGTGCGGATACCCATCTTGTCCTCGACCTTCTTGATCGTGAACCCGGGCGTGCCCTTCTCGACGACGATCGCGCTGATCCGCCGCGACTTGCTGGTCGGGTCGGTCACGCAGAAGACGGAGTAGAGGTCGGCGACGCCGCCGTTCGTCGTCCACTTCTTCTCGCCGCAGATGACGTAGTCGTCACCGTCCAGGACCGCAGTGACGGCCAGGCCGCCCGCGTCCGATCCGGCGAACTTCTCCGACAGGCAGAACGCGACGAACTTCTCGCCGCGCGCAATGGCCGGCAGCCAACGCTGCTTCTGCGCTTCTGTGCCGCCGACGAGGATCGGGAACGAGCCCAGCGCGTTCACCGCGAAGGCGACGCCGAAGCCCGAGTCGGCCTTGGCCAGCTCTTCGGTCACGCGTGCCAGCGCCAGGATGCCCGCGCCGAACCCGCCGTACTCGACGGGGATGAACGTCTTGAAGAGGCCGGCTTCGGCGACCGCGCGCGCCGCGTCGTAGTTGTACTCCTGCGCCTTGTCGTGCTTCGCCGCGCCCGGACGGACGATCGTGTCGGCGATGTGACGGGCCTTGGCGGCGAGTTGCTCGCCGAGTTCGGTGAAGACGATGTTCTGGGGCATGGGGGGCGATGCGCGGAGGAGAGCGGTGAGTCCCGGAGTATACGGGAACTGGACGCCGGCCCCATTCGGATCCCGACCCACGAACGCGGTGTCGGCACCATCGGCACTCCCTTCGACCGATCGGGGGGCGATGCGTCGGACCACGAGGATGTGAAGGATAGATCTTCAACGCGCTCAAGCTCCCCCCAGGTTTGCCCCTGGGGGAGCTCGATCCGCCAACTCAAGAGCGCTCGTGAAGCAGTCGCCCTCGATTGCTCGCTGGCGGCAGGAATTGTGCTGCCTCCCCCCAACCCCCTACGCTCTGCAACGGGTCGGAAGAGCATGCCTGTGGCAAGGTCGAAGGCCATCGGGCCGCGCCGACCTTGGACGACATACGAAACCGGGCGCACGAGCGTGCCCGCCGGGAACGAATGCAGTCGCGCTTCTAGACGCACGATCGGGCCGACATACATCTGTGCGTGAAGGACGACGCCGCGGTCAGCCTCCAACTCAGCGTCGTAATCCAAGATGCCCATGAATGGAGCTGCGGGCACGACGACCTCCTGAGGGGGAGTCTCTGAAGCGACGCGGGTCACATCGGCTCGATAGAATAGGGCAAGAGCACAAATAGAAACTGCAGTGCAAGTGGCAGAACCAACCCCGTTCATGAGCATTCGATGCAAAGCGCGGCACAGTCCGCCGAAACGCTGGCCCAGTTGCCACTGCAGGGGAAGACGGTAACGCAGCAAGGCGGAGCCCCGACGCAGAGATCAAAGGCTTCTGTCGAGTTCGGATCCGGCATTTCCTCTTGCGACTCGCTTCCACCGTTGCCGTTCGCCTTGATCGTCACGGTACAGCTGGTGCCGTTGCACCGAGTGTTCACGAAGACCGTGACGCCGTCGCATTCCGGGGACGGTGCGGGGTTGGGGCAGGACTTGGAACAGCTCGAGGCAGCGAGGGGTGCCGGCATGCACGCAATCGCGAGCAGCAGAACAAGCGTGAGTTTCATCGTGGGCCTCCAGGTGGGACAGCGGGAGTGACCTTCACTCGGGGGACGAATGAGGGCCTTGATGGGCAGACTCAGACTAGAGAGAGAGAGAGAGAGAGAGAGAGAGAGAGATCTGTCAAGGCCGACGAGCGCGCGCCTCCACGAGCCCAGAGTCCGTTGGCGCGCGGCGGATCCGCAGGAGTTGTCGCGGCGACGTCGCAGCGAGGCTCGACCCGTCGAACGCGCCCCAACTCGCGTCGATCGCGAGGCCGACTCCGGCCGCGAGCGCCTCCAACTCGGCGTACTCGTACAGGCGCACTTCCTCGTGCCACGTCCGGACGTGAACGTCGGCGCGCCACAGCTCGACGTCCTTGCGCACGAACGGCCCGGACAGCGATCGACGCTCGACGAGCCGTGCGTCGCCGACCGACTTCGTCGACTCGGGCACGAGCCCCGCTCGGACGAAGCTCGGGTTCATCACGTCGAGGAACGCCCTTCCGTCGGCCGCGAGCATGCGCGCGATGCCCGACAGCAACTCCGCGTCGCCCGCGTCGCCGAAGTATCCGAACGACGAGAACAGGCTGACGATGCCGTCGAACGCGCGGTCCCGGAACGGCGCGCGCCGCGCGTCGCCGTTCACCGTGCGCGACGCGACGCGCCGACCCTCGGGCAGGTCGCGCAGGCGCCGCAGCAAGTCGGCCGAGTAGTCGACGCCCGCGACCTCGATGTCGAGGTGGCGCTCGCGCGAGATCTCATCCAGCGCGATCAGGTGACGCCCCCACCCGCAGCACAGGTCGAGCACGCGCCCGCGCAATCCGACCGACACCAGGAAGCTCGCCTCCTGGCGCGCCGACGCGAGGTCGCGGTGCGGGTACAGGTCGACGTAGTCGGCCGAGAACGCCTCCGACCACCACGTCGTCGAGCTCATGCGGAGTGCGTTGCGCTCAACCGTCGCTGGGGAGTTCGGTCGACGCCACCGGACCGCCGAGCGTCAGCTCGACGTGCAGATCGCGCGCCGCGCGCGCCACGCTCACGCGCCGTTGCACGACGCCGGGCTCATCCGTGGCCGGATTGCCGTCCGGGTCGAAGCGCGCGACAAGGTCCATCCGGTCCTGCATCGCGGTCGTGCGGCCGGGCCAGGCATCGCGTGCGTCGATCGCGAAGTAGAGGCGCATCTCACCCGCACCGACGCGCCAAGCCGGATCGCCCAGGTCCCACGTCCGCGCGAGGACGGGCGCGTCGCCGCCCGCGGCCACGATCGAGATGCTGGCCGAGGCCGCTCCGAGCAAAGCCGGATCCCCGTGCAGGATGAGTTCGCCGCGGTAGGACACGTCCGCGGACACCGGCGTGGCAGGTTCCGGGGAAACCGGCTCCTCGGCGTGCGAGCACGCCACGAGGAAGAGTGCCGAAAGGGTCGCGATCCGCGTGGCCGTGTGCATGGAGGCGTGGAGTGTAGCCGCTCGGGAGCGAATCCTGGATTCGTCGCCGGCTCGCGATACCACGCGTCGCGCCACCTGCCCATGATGTCGCAGCCGCATGAACCCTCTCGAATCCGGCTTCGGACTCGTCGACCGACTCGCCAAGGAAGCGCGTGAGTCGCGCGATCTGGCCCCCTACGCCGAGCACGCCGCGAACTCGCGCGGCCGCCGGTTCCCCGAGCCCGACGACGATTTCCGCACGTGCTTCGAGCGCGACCGCGACCGCATCGTCCACAGCACGGCGTTCCGGCGCCTCATGTACAAGACGCAAGTCTTCCTGAACCGCGAGGGCGACCACAACCGCACGCGGCTCTCGCACAGTCTGGAGGTCGGCCAAGTCGCGCGCTCGCTCAGCGACGCGCTCGCGCTCAACGGCACGCTCGTCGAAACGCTGGCCCTCGCGCACGACCTCGGACATCCGCCGTTCGGGCACCGCGGCGAGGTCGCCCTGGACGAGCTGATGCAGGCGCACGGCGGCTTCCGTCACAACGCCCAGGTGCTGCGCGTCGTGGACCAGCTCGAGCGGCGCACGCCCGACCACGCCGGTCTCAACCTGACGCGTGAGGTGCGCGAGTCGCTCTTGAAGCACGAGAGTCGCGAGGACTGGCCCGACGAGTTCGCGCCGCGTCCGCGGCATCCCTGCCTGGAGGCGCAGGTCGTCGATCTCGCCGACTCGACCGCCTACGACATGCACGACCTCGAGGACGGGATCCTGGCCGGTATGTTCGCGACGGAGGATGTGTTCGCGGGATCCGAACTGTGGCGTCGCGCCACGCGCGAGGTCGAAGCGCGCCATCCGGGGTTCCTCGAACGCAGCGATGACCGCAAGCTGCGCGTCAAGCGCGTCGCGAACCAACTGCTCGGCACGACGATCCGCGACCTCGTCGCCGCGACGCGCGTGCGGCTCGCCGAGGCCGCACCGCGCACGCCCGATGAAGTGCGCGCGCACCCGCGGATGCTCGTCGCACACGGACCGGAGATCGCGCCGCACGTCGCCGAGTTACAGGCATTCCTCTACGCCCGCTTCTACCGCCATCCGCACCTCCTGGAGTTGTCGGAGTATGCGCGGCTCGTCCTCGCCCGACTGTTCGACGTGTACCGGACGGACCCGACACGCATGTCGCCCTGGTACCAGGGTTGGGCGCGCCAGGTCGGGCTCGAACGCGCCGTGTGCGACTACCTCGCCGGCATGACGGACCGGTTCGCCGAACAGGAGTTCGCGCGCTTCGGCCCGGGCTGAACGTGCCGCAGGCGGGCCGGTGGCTCCGAGTCCGTGAGGACATCAAGGGCTTCGGGAAGTCGTGTGGGCAGTCCGCACCGGCACGGGGTAGGTGTAGTCGCCACCGAAGTTCAGCCCCGTCGCTTCCAGCGTCTCCGATCTTCGAAGTCCGTCCGACGTCGTGAGCGGCACTGCGAACCGACGCTCGACTCGAGATGCGGGGTGGAGGGAGTCGGGACCGGCATCGGGCCGCCTACCGCCACGAGCGCTCGAAGCGGCGGCGAAGTGCGGGTGAGCGGCTCGAAGCTCACGCAGGCGGCTCGAGGTCTCCGTCAGCAGGCCTGCGAGTCTTCCGCACACATTTGCGGCCCCCGTTTGGCCGCGAGGGTCCTCGTCGAGCGCATGTGCGCGAAAGCACCAGCGCGACTGTCGGCTTCAACGGATCGCTCCGGCCCGCGGGCCACGCAGAGCGCGGGGGCGCGATTTGCGGTGTCGTCGCCCACTGCAGGATGGGTGCACGGCGTGAACGCGGATCGTGCAGCTGCGTTCGCGGCCGCTCGCGAGGGCCACACGTGACTTTTCGCAGCGGGTTGCCGCTGCGCTGCTTCGAGATCCCGTAGCGCGCTGGGCTCGACAGGATCGGTACGGTCAGGGGCCGAAACTTGAAAGGGCCGAGAATGCCGAGACCACCCGTGAGCGCCTAAAAAGGATCCTCGTCGATGTCGCCGCTCGCGCGACATGCAGTGCATGCGGCGCATCGGCGTCTGCGCCGTGGACCGTCTCTCAGCCGACTCTCAGCGACATCTCAGCCGCCGCGCAAGAGGCGCGATCGAAGTGTGGATGCAGACACTGCCGCGCTCACGTTGGCAGGGAGGGCGCTGGCGGCCGGTCGACCGAAACAGCCC